>DATNIU010000255.1:0-44822 GCA_035604275.1 Streptosporangiaceae bacterium
GGATCAGCTGGTCGTCCAGGGCCGTGGCCTCCGCCCGGTGCAGCGGCCACGGGGGGTGGCAGGCCCGTGCCAGCCGGTACCTGGCGCCGGAGACGCTGAACAGGATCCACCGGGCGGTCAGGAAATGGTCGCGCTCGCCGAGCTCTCCGGGGCTGAGCCGGTCACCGATGCTGACCTGGACCCGGCTGGTGGCGGCTCGCGGGCCGGGCAGTCGGCGCCGGGAGGCATAGGTGATCTCGCTGCCGTGCTCGACGAGCCGCATCGAGGACCAGTAGTAGGGAAGGCTGTAAGTCGTGCGCGCGACGGCGACAGCGCCAAGGCGCGCGGCGTCGAGGGAGAAGAACCAGATTCCGGTCCGCCCGTCACGGTCGCGAACGTAGGTGCGGACGTTGGTCTCGCAGAAGTTCGACACCCATGGTGCGCGGTGATCCCCGGCCGTCGACACGCGCATGAAGAACGGCACAAGCCCGACCCATGCCTCCCCGTCGAACGTGTCGGTCCGCAGCCCGTCGGGCAGCAGCCGCTGCACAAGCTCGGGCTCGAACCGCCAGTGCAGGAAGGTCAGCCGCTCCCATCGCTGCCTCATCACCGGTCTGTCCACGGTGAACGGGCACGCTCCCGCAAGCCCGCCGTCCTGCCTCCCAGCAGCGATATCGCCAGCTTCCACAGCCCCATCATGAGCCAGCACCCGTCTGGCCGGGCCTCCGGCCCCATCACGGGCTAGCTCATTCGGCCAGCCGGGTCAGCGCGGGTGCCCGGCCGGCTGCCAGCTGATCCGGGAACTGGCCTTGCCGTGGTGTGCCAGCATGGGCCAATGAGCTGGGACGAGGCGTTCGCGAGCCGCTACGAGGAATGGTCGGCGCACATGACGGCCGACGTCGCCTTCTATCTCGAGCTCGCCCGCGAGGCTGACGGGCCGCTGGTCGAGCTCGCGATCGGGAACGGACGGGTCGCGATCCCGGTCGCGCGGGCCACCGGCAAGCGGGTGATCGGCATCGA
This sequence comes from Streptosporangiaceae bacterium, assembly GCA_035604275.1. Lineage (GTDB taxonomy): Bacteria > Actinomycetota > Actinomycetes > Streptosporangiales > Streptosporangiaceae > Chersky-822. The sequence goes on from DATNIU010000255.1 coordinate 1,000, forward strand.
CTCCTCGCCGGCCATGCTCGGGCAGCCGGCTGGCGCCGAGCCAGATTTGCCCGGTTTGCCGTGTCGGCCCAGTGCAGAAGATAGCTCTTCGTGACCGGCTGGACCGCCCACGGGCGGCACTGCGAACGGCCATGCTCGACTTAGCACTAGTTGGCGTCTCCCAAATCAGTATAAAAGCCTCGGGATCATGACCATAATCAGTGCTAAGTGCGGTGCCGACCGCCCGCGTGCCCGTTATGCCTGATTTTGGTTGTGACTCAGTGTGATGACGGCCTTCGCTGAGTGCGCCGGGCGCGAGCAAAGAGAGCAAAGACCAGCCGGGGACCGGGCACTGGTGCGTTAGCCGGCCGCCGGGCGCAACCGGTTCCCGGCTAGGCGGCGGGTTCAGCGACGCGATCGCGGGCGAGGCGCTCGGCCCGTTCCTTGATGCCGAGGAGCATCTTGCGCTCCATCACCAGGCTGCCGGGCTCCATGAACAGCATCGTGAACAGCCGCCCGAGCGCGGACGCGCCGGGCGTGGCGATCCGGTTCCTGCTGATCAGCCTGGTCCCGCCGGGCACGGGGACAAGAGCGAAGATCCACACCCAGGTCCGGTCCGCGAAGCCGATCGTGAACGCAGCCTCGGGGTCGAGTACCTCGACGCGCATGTTCTTGCCGGTGCGGCCGAGCGGGAACTCGTCACCGACCTTCACGTCCTGGAACTGCGGCAGGATCTCGTCGGCGCTGTGCATGTCGAGGCGGAGCAGGTTCTCGATCCAGTCGTAGGTATAGGCGCCACCGCGGCCGCTTCCCATCTGGACCAGCCAGGGCCAGATCGCGTCCGGCGGAGCGCCGATCGTGATCGCCCGGGTGGCGAGCAGGTCGGGGTCGGGCAGCAATTCGTCGCCAGGCAGGTCCCCGGCGGTCTCGTCGGGCGTGGCGCCCCAGTTCAGGCACCAGCGTCGCCACAGCAGCGGGTAGCTCGCCGCCGCCGCGCCGACCGCCAGGCCGACGCCACCTGAGATCTTCGTGCGCAGGCTCATCGTGGATACCTCCGATCGTCCGGCCGGGATCGGGCCAGCACCCGTGGACCGGCAGTCACCGGTCACCGGTCCACGGTGCTGAAATTCAGCGCGCTCCCGCGCGGTCCTGATGAATGACCTCGTGCACATCCCGGTCGCTGACCACCGGTGTCGCCGGGACGGTGAACGCGTGCCGGATGGTCGCCGTCAGCCAGAGGGCGATGGTGGCCCCGAACAGGATCGCCAGCCATACCGTGCCGCCGGTGATCAGCCCTGCCACGCCGGCGGTCAGCGCGACCAGGCCGAACAGCGTCGCCAGCGCCCGGAGAACCTTGGCCGGCCGCGTCAGGGTACCCAGGTACATGTCGCCGGCAGCACTCAGAGCGCAGCCGCCGACGAAGCCGAGAACCAGAACCGCGGTCATCGTGCCCCGCGCGCTGGAGATCAGCCACATGCTCGTTCCGCTCAGGAACGCCAGGTACACGGCGACGATCCCGGCCATGAAGAGCGTCGATACCGCGTCCTTCCAGGTCAGTCTCATTGTCAGCACCCCCCTTCCAGTTCAGATGAAGGTGCCACCTTCAGTCTCACCTGGGGAGCCGCGGTCGCGGCAGCGCCGAACGTCCCGGCAAGTCCGGCAACAGGCCCCAATATCCGTCCCGGTCGTGCGCTGGCCCAGGGCCCGGCCTGCCTGCTCGGGTCGCGTGCCCATGGTGCAGAATCGAGGTCGATCCCCTCATCCGCCCGGCCGCCGCCTGCGCCGCGGAGCGCGCGCCACGCGCTACGGGAGGTACCGCATGACTCAGGACTGGCGCGACCGCCTCGGCCGATTCGGGATCTGGTTGGGGGCCGGCCAGGCCACGCCGGAGTTGGCCGCCGGCCTCGAGCAATCCGGCTTCGGTGCGCTCTGGCTGGGCGGCTCACCAGGCGGTGATCTCGCCCGGGTTGACCGGCTGCTCGACGCCACCAGCACGCTCGTCCTGGCTACCGGCATCGTGAACATGTGGCAGAGCGAGCCGCATCTCCTCGCAGCGTCGTTCGCGCGGATCGAAGCCCGGCACCCTGGCAGGTTCCTGCTCGGCGTGGGCGTCGGTCACCGCGAGGCGACCGGTGAGTACGCCCGGCCGTATGAGACGCTCGTGAGCTATCTGGACGTGCTGGCCGGCGACGGGATCCCCGGAACGAGCCTGGTTCTGGCCGCGCTCGGCCCGAAGATACTCCGCCTGGCCGCGGACCGGACCGCCGGGGCCCATCCGTACCTCGTCCCGCCCGAGCACACTCGGCTGGCCCGCTCGATCCTGGGCCCGGGGCCGCTGCTGGCCCCGGAGCACAAGGTCGTGCTGGAGACCGACCCGGAGCGGGCTCGCGCCGTCGGCAGGCCGAAAGTGCGCAACCCCTACCTTGCGCTGTCCAACTACACCGGCAATCTGCGCCGCCTGGGCTGGAGCGACGCGGACCTGGCCGGGGGCGGCAGCGACGCGCTGATCGACGCGCTGGTCGCACGCGGTGACGCCGATCAGGTGGCGGCCGCGCTGACCAGGCACCTGGAGGCCGGGGCCGACCACGTCTGCATCCAGCTGCTGACCGAGCCCGGCGCCGACCTGATGGACGGCTACCGCCGGCTGGCCCCGGCTCTGGCGCTCTGACGTGGGCCGGATGGCGGCGACAGCCGACGCAGGGGAACGAGGGGACCGATGAGCGCCACGGTGCGCCCGCTGAGGTTCGGCCTGGCCGGCACCGGCTACTGGGCGAGCATCACGCACGCTCCCGCTCTCGCCTCGACACCGGGCGTCGAGTTCGCCGCAGTATGGGGCCGGAACGCCGGGGCCACCGCCGCGATCGCGGCCGAGTACGACATCACGGCCCACGACGACGTGGACGCGTTCCTCGCCGACGTCGACGCGGTCGCGTTCTCCGTGCCGCCGCAGGTTCAGACCACGCTGGCGGTCCGGGCCGCCAGGGCGGGCAAGCATCTCCTGCTCGAGAAGCCGATCGCGACGTCTGAGTCCGCAGCCGACGCGCTTGCCCGGTCGGTCGGGGAAGCCGGGGTCGCCTCGGTCGTCTTCTTCACCGCGCGCTTCCAGCCCGAGGTCAGGGCCTGGCTGGCCGACGTCACCAGGCAGGGCGGCTGGTCCGGTGGGTGCGCGGTCTGGCTGGGGACGGCCTTGCTCGCATCAAGTCCGTTCAATACGCCATGGCGGAACGACAAGGGCGGCCTGTGGGATCTCGGGCCGCACGTGGTCTCGCTGCTGTGGGCCGCTCTGGGCCCGGTCAGGTCCGTCACCGCCGATGGCGGGCCGGCCGATGTCGCGCACCTGGTGCTGCACCACGAGAGCGGTGCCACGAGCACGGTGACGGTGACCCTGAGCGCGTCGGAGGCCGCCGAGTGCTTCGAGCTGTACGTGTGGGGCACGCCGGGCCGGTCTGCCGTGCCGCCAGAGACCGAGCGGCCGGTGACGGCGCTGCGGACGGCGTTGACCGAGCTGAGCGAGAACGCCCGATCGGGGCGCCTGGAGCACCCGTGCGATGTGCGCTTCGGCCGCGACGTCGGACGCGTGCTCGCGCAGGCCGAGCGCCAGATCGGCGCACGTCTGCCCTGACGTGAGGTGGTCCGCGCGCTCGCGGAGGCGGGGCCAGCTCCGTTCGCGCCGGCGAGATCACGAGCGACTACGGTGGGCCCATGGTCAGCGTCCGCCGCGCCTTGCCGGCCGATGTCGCCGCGCTCCGCGCCGTAGCACGGGCGGCGTACCTGCGCTACGTGTCGCGGATCGGCCGCCCTCCGGCTCCCATGACGGCCGACTACGACGCGGCGGTCCGCGGCGGCCACGCCTGGGTCGCGCTGGAACGCGGCCAGGCGGTCGGCCTCGCCGTCCTCGTCCCGCGGCAGGATCACCTGCTGCTTGAGAACGTGGCCGTCACGCCCGGCGCGCAGCGCCGGGGTATCGGTGCCCGGCTGCTCGCCCTCGCCGACGAGGAGGCTCGCAGGCAGGGGCTCGCGGAGATACGGCTCTACACCAACGAGGCGATGACCGAGAACCTGTCCTACTACCCGCGGCATGGCTATGTGGAGACCTGCCGGGCCGAGCAGGACGGGTTCCGGCGGGTGTTCTTCACCAGGCGCCTGGACGGCTGACCGGCGGAGACCAGGCGGCTGGGGCGGGCGGAAAACCCGCGGCTGGCCGGCAGAGACCAGGCGGCTCGGGCGGGCGGAAAACCCGCGGCTGGCCGGCAGAACCTGGCGGCTGGGGCGGCGGAAACCCGCGGCCGGCCGGCGGACACCTGGCAGCTGAGGCGGAGCCGTGGCGGCTGAGGCGGTGGAGCCCGCGGCTGACCGGCGGGACCTGGCAGCTCGGAGGCGTGGCTGGCGGTGCCGAGCCCAGCGCGGCCGACCGGCACAATGTGGCGATGGACGTGATGGCGGTGACCGGTCCGGTCAGGCCAGCAGATCTGGGGGTCGTGCTGCCGCACGAGCACGTGTTCATCGACCTGGTGCGCGAGTACCGAGGCAGCGGGCTGCTCAACGACGAGCAGCTGGCCTGCCGCGAGCTTGCCCTGCTGCGCGCCGCGAACGGCCGTACCCTGGTCGACCTCACGACCGACGAGATCGGCCGCGATCCGGCGGCGCTGCGGCGGGTTTCCGAGGCGACCGGTGTCACGATCGTCATGGGCTGCGGCCACTACCGGGACCCCTATCTCGATCGGGACTGGTTCGACCGGCACACCGTGGACGCGATCGCCGACGAGATCGTTCGCGATGCGCAGGAAGGGGTACGCGGCACCGGCGTCCGCGCCGGGATCATCGGCGAGATCGGCGCCGATAAGCGGTACGTCTCGGCCGCCGAGGAACGGTCGTTCCGCGCCGCCGCCCGGGCTCACCACCGCACCGGCCTCACGATCAGCACCCATGCCGCCCGCTGGCCGGTCGGCCTCGAGCAGGTCAGGCTGCTCACCGAGGAGGGCGTGGACCCGCACCGGGTCATTGTCGGCCACACCGACAGCGTCCCGATCCCCGAGTACCACCTGGCGCTGGTCAGGCAGGGCTGCTACGTCTCCTTCGACTCCATCGGCAGCGGCTCGGCCCATGACCTGCGCCGGGCAGTGGAGTACGTGCTGAACCTGGTGCGTGCCGGGTTCGGCTCACGGCTCCTGCTCTCGCACGACATCTGCCTCAGCACTCACCTGAGTGCGGCCGGCGGCTGCGGCTACGCCTACCTGCTCAGCGACTTCCTGCCGCTCCTGGTCGAAGCCGGCCTGGACACCGAGCAGGTACGAGGATTCGTGACCGGCAATCCGCGCGCGGCGCTCACTGGCGAGCCATGGTGATCAGCGCCCTGACCGCCGCGATGGTCTCGGGGGTGTTCTGATGCAGGATCCCGTGGATGCCGAGATCGCGGGCCGCCTCGATGATCTCCGCCACGTCATCGATGAAGACCAGCTCGCCGGGCGGCACGCCGATTCGGGCACAGGCCAGCTCGAAGATTCTGGGGTCCGGCTTGGCCAGGCCCACCTCATGCGAGTAGATGATCGGGTCGAATACCTCGTGGAACGAGTACCTGGCTTGCTCTTCGCGCCTGGCCCCGTCGGCCGAGTTGCTGAGGATCGCCGTCACCAGGGTCGGCTGGAGCGAGGCAGCGAACGCGAACAGCTCGGCGTCAAGCTCGCCGCAGTACCAGTCCCACATGTCCGCCATGAATTCATCGGCCTGCTGGCCAGTCAGCCCGAGCGCGACCGCGCACCGGGCCCGGTACTCGGTCTCGCTCAGGCCGCCAGTGGCGCTCAGCTGGTCCGGGTCCACGCTGGCCATGGCCCGATTGAAGCCGGTCCTGGTCATGCCAAGGCGCTCTCGCCACCGCCGGCCGAATGCCAGCTCAGGGTCGTCGACCCGCTCAAGCACTCCGCCGATGTCGAACAGGACAGCCCGGATCCCCATGCGCTCAACGATGGCATATCGATCGGGTCACTCCACCGGTCTCACGCTCGCCGGCTCGGATCGGCGCGGTCCGGTCCCCGCCAAGCCGGACTCCGGGCATGGCGGCGCCGATCCCGTTACCCTGGTGCGGCTGGCCGGCTGGATCTCGACCAGCCCGCGGCACCTGGGCGGAGCGGGCCGGGCCGGCCAGGTCGGCAATTATGTTCGCGAGCGGCAGAACGCAGGCGCCGGAAGGGCGGGACTCTCGCCGTCGGCGGGGATGAAGGGGGAACCAGGCGACGTGAAACCGTCCCCGTTCGGCTACTCGCGGCCGGAGTCCGTCGCCGAGGCGCTAGCGGTGCTCGGATCTCTCGGACCGGACGGGAAGGTGCTGGCCGGCGGCCAGTCGCTGATACCGCTGCTGTCCATGCGGCTCGCCGCGCCCGCGTACCTGGTCGACATCAACCGGCTGACCGAGCTCAGCTATGTCCGGGTACAGGACGGGCAGGTCGCGGTCGGCGCGCTGGCCAGGCACGCCGACGTGCTGCGCGATCCGGCCGCGGCGTCCGCGCAGCCGCTCCTCGCCAGGGCGCTCGCGCTGGTCGCGCACCCGGTGATCAGAAACCGCGGCACCACGGTCGGCAGCATCGTGCACGCCGACCCGGCCGCGGAGATGACCGCCGTGATCGCGCTGCTCGGCGGGTCGGTCCGGCTGGCCGGGCCAGCCGGCGAACGTGTGGTTCTGGCCGGGGACTTCTTTCTCGGACCGCTGGAGTCGGACGTCAGGCATGGCGAGCTGGCCATCGAGGCGATGTTCCCGGTCCTGCCCGCCGCGGCCGGCTGCGCGTTCGCCGAGGTGTCAAGGCGGCACGGGGACTACGCCATCTGCGGCGTGGCCGCGGTGGTGCAGCTCGACGGCGCCGGGCTGATCAGCCGTGCCAGCGCCGCCTACCTGTCGGTCGCGCCGCGTCCGCTGGTCCTGGACCTCACCGAGGCGTGCTGCGCGATCCGCGGCGGCGTCACCGCGCTCGGCGCCGCGCCCGCGGCCGGGGCGGCTGGCGCAGGTGGGGCCGGGGAGGCCGACGCGCCGGATACCGGGGCGGCGGACATGGTCGGCGGACTGCGGCCGGACTTCGCCCCGGCTGCCCGGCTGGCGATGGCCCGGCTCGACCCGGAACCCGACATTCACGCGACCGCCGATTACCGGCGGCACCTGGCTGGCGTGCTCACCGAGCAGGCGCTGACCGGCGCGCTCTCCGATGCGCGGGAGCGCACTCATGCGTAGCGACGGGCGCGGCAGCGCGCTCGCTTCGGGACGGGGGCAGGCCGATGGCTAGCGGCGGCGACACGAATGTCACGGCGCGCGGACAGGACAGAGCGATTACGCACAGCGCCGACGAACTGCACAACGTGCGCCTGATCGTCAACGGCGCGGCGCGAAACGCGCGGGTACCCGCCCGTCGCCTGCTGTCCGACTTCATCAGGCACGACCTGAGGCTGACCGGCACGCATGTCGGCTGCGAGCACGGCGTGTGCGGCGCGTGCACGGTGCTGGTGGACGGCGTCCCTGCCCGGTCCTGCCTGATGCTGGCGGTCACCGCCGACGACGCGCGGATCACCACCGTCGAGGGGCTGACCGAGCCGGACGGGACGCTGTCCGCCGTCCAGCAGGCGTTCGCCGACTGCCACGGCCTCCAGTGCGGATTCTGCACGCCCGGATTCCTCACCACGATCACCGCGGCGCTGGCCGAGAACCCGGCGCCGACCCAGGACGAGGCACGGGAGATCATCGGCGGCAACCTCTGCCGGTGCACCGGCTACCAGAACATCGTCCGCGCCGTGCTCCAGGCCGCAGAACTGCGACGGCAGCGTTCCGGGGAGCGCGAAAGACCGCTGGGACAGAAGGGATCAACGGAACCCGGCGGGCAGTCGGAACCCGGCCGCCAGGCCGAACCCGACCGGCGCGTGGAACTGGAGGGTCCTGCGGAGCAGGACATGTCAACGTGGCCTAGGAGATCAGCGGGTCAGCAGGGTCCTGTCGGTCAGGGAGGTCCTGCCGGTCTGCAGGGTCCTGTCGGTCAGGGAGGTCCTGCCGGTCATGGAGGCGCTGTCGGTCAGCAGGGATCTGTCGGGCAGGAGAGCTCGGCGAGGCAAGAGGTGCGGGAGGGTCCAGCCGGGCAGGACGGAGCCGCGGGATGTCATGGGCTGGCGGGGCGCGAGGAGTCGGCCGGGCGTGGGCGGTCATGACGTCGATGTTCGGCGAGCCGATCGCCCGGCTTGAGGACGACAGGCTGCTCCGCGGCAACGGCGCCTACACCGACGATCTTGGTCACGATGCGCTGGCGGCGGCGTTCGTGCGCAGCCCGCACGCGCACGCCCGGGTGCTCGACATCGACGTCAGCGGCGCACTCGAGATCGACGGCCTGGCGGCGATCTACACCTACGAGGACCTGACCGGCCGGGTGGCCGAGCCGCTGCCGCTGCTCATCCCGCATCCGGCGCTCACCCACGGCCGGACCGGCTACCCGCTGGCCGCCGGCCTGGTGCACTACGCCGGCGAGCCGGTGGTGATGGTCGTCGCCGCCGACCGGTATCTGGCCGAGGACGCGGCCGAGCGGATCGTGGTGACCTACGAGCCGCTGCCGCCGGTGGTCGGCCTGGACGCGGCACGCGCCGCCGGGCACCTGGTCCACCCTGACGTCCCTGGCAACGTGGCGGGCCACCTGATCCAGAGCAACGGCGACGTGGACGCGGCGATCGCCGCCGCGCCGCACGTGCTGGAGCTTGACCTGTTCATCGAGCGGTCGGCGTCCACGCCGCTTGAGGGCCGTGGCGTGCTCGCCCGCTGGGACGCCGAGGCCAGGCGGCTGCAGATCTGGACATCGACCCAGACCTCGACCGGGGTCCGGGCAGCCGTCGCCGCGAAGCTGGGCCTTGCCCTGGCCGACGTAGACGTGATCACCCCCGACGTTGGCGGCGGGTTCGGCGTCAAGATCGTGCACCCGTGGCCAGAGGAGGTGCTGGTGCCGTGGGCGGCCCGGCTGCTCGGGCGGCCGGTCAAGTTCACCGAGGACCGGCGGGAGCACTTCATCTCCAGCGCGCACGAGCGCGGCCAGCAGCACCGCGTGCGGGTCGGGTTCGACGACCAGGGCCGGGTACTCGGACTGGACGTGCGATTCTGGCACGACAACGGGGCCTACATCCCGTACGGGCTGATCGTTCCGATCATCACCTCGACCCAGCTGCTCGGGCCCTACAAGCCAGGCGCCTACCGGGTCGAGTTCAGCTCGCTCTACACCAACACCGTGATCGTCACGCCGTACCGCGGCGCGGGGCGGCCACAGGGCGCATTCGTGATGGAGCGCACCATGGACGCGATCGCGGGCGCGCTCGGCCTGGACCGTGCGGTGGTGCGCGAGCGCAACTTCATCGGCCCCGGCGAGATGCCGTACGACCACGGGCTGATCTTCCAGGACGGCCGGCCGCTGATCTACGACTCCGGCGACTACCCGGCCTCGCTGGCCAAGCTGAAGGAGATGATCGGCTGGGATGACTTCGGCGCCGCTCGGGCAGCGGCCCGCGAGCAGGGCCGCAACCTGGGAATCGGGCTCGCCTGCTACGTGGAGGGCACCGGAGTCGGGCCTTACGAGGGCGCCCACGTGGTGGTCGAGACATCGGGAAAGGTCAAGGTGGCGACCGGCCTGACTACCCAGGGTCAGGGTCACCAGACCGTGTTCGCCCAGATCGTGGCCGACGAGCTCGGGGTGCCGATCACCGATGTCGAGGTGGTGACCGGGGACACCCGCAGATTCGGCTACGCGGTCGGTACGTTCGCCTCCCGCGCGGCCGTGATGAGCGGCTCGGCGGTCGCCCTGGCGGCGCGGGCGGCGAAGGCGAAGGCGATCCGGGTAGCCGCGGCGGCGCTTGAGGCCTCGCCGGAGGATCTGGAGATCGTCGAGGGAATGGTCAGGGTCAAGGGAGACCCGGAGACCGGGATCGGGCTCGGAACCGTCGCCGTGCTGTCCAACCCGCTGCGGTACGCGTTCGACGAGGCGGCCGCTGCCGCGACCCAGTTCGCGGGCGGCGACATCGCCAGGCCGCCGGTGGCTGAGGGCGACGAGCCGGGGATCGAAGGCCGGGAGTTCTTCTCGCCGCTCCGTTCGACGTTCGCCAGCGGCATGCACGCGGTGATCGTGGAGACCGACCCGCTCACCGCCGAGGTCCGCATCCTGCGCTACTGCGTCGTACACGACTGCGGCCGGCTGATCAACCCGCGGATCGTCGAGGGCCAGATCCAGGGCGGCGTCGCTCAGGGCGTCGCCGGCGCGCTGTACGAGCGGATGGCCTACGACGACGCCGGCCAGCTGCAGAACGCGTCGTTCATGGACTTCCTGATGCCCTACGTGACCGAGGTGCCCCGACGCATCGAGATCGGTCACCTGGAGACCCCTTCGCCGCTGAACCCGCTCGGGATCAAGGGCGCGGGCGAAGCTGGCGTGATCCCCGGCGCTGCGGTGCTGGCGTCCGCGATCGAGGATGCCGAGGGATTCCCGGTCACCTCCATGCCGATCTCGCCAAGCGACCTGTTCGAGCTGCGCCGCCTGTACTCGCCGGCGGCTGAGGAAGCTGATCACTGAGGCGGCCGACGACGGGCGGCCTGGCGCGGTCGCGTGATCGCTGGTCGCGTCGCCCCGGCCGAAGCGCGGCAGGACTACCCGGCTGACAGGTCGGCTGGCGCTACTGACGGGTGCTGGGTTCGCCTGGCTGCGGCGGCTGATCCGCCTGGCTGCGGCGTGCTGGTCCGGCTGGCTGCGGCGAGCGGGCTCGCAGGGCCAGCGCGGGCAGAATTGCCTGGCCACGCTATGGACGCTTTCGTAGCGAGAGTCCTACCGTTGATTGACTTGATTCGCCAGAGGCAGGGTTCCATATGAATGACCCCTTCCAGCCACCCGAGGGTGGCACGCCGTCGCCAGCGCCGGGCAGCCAGCCGTGGGGGCCTCCAGCAGGCCCGAACCCAGGCTGGTCCGGCCAGCCCGGCGGCCCGCCTGGCGACCCGGTGCCCGGCTACGGCCAGCCACCGCAGCCGGGTGGGTATGGCCAGCCTCCGGGCGGGTCCGGGTACGGCCAGCCTCCGGGCGGGTCCGGGTACGGCCAGCAACCGCCGGCCGGCGCGTACGGCTACTACCAGCCCGGTGCGGGATTGCCCGCGCCTGTCCGGCCGCGACGGCGGTTCCGGGCGGGACTCATCGTCGGGCTCGCCGTCGTGGTCGTCGCAGCAGTCGGAGTGGTTCTTGCGCTGGTCGCGATGCACACCGCCAAGGGAAGCGTGACCCTTCCCGCCACCCTGCTCGGCGTCAACCAGGGCACCGGTCCCAGCGCCAAGGCGATCGACCGCCAGCTCACGAACGGTCTCGCTGCCTCGGCGAAGGGCAAGCTCCTGCACCCGGTCGCCGCCGTCTACGGTGATCCGTCAGGCGCCGCGTTCGCCGTGGCAGGCGCTGGTATCTGCGGCACCTGCGCGCCGAAGTCGGCCGCCGACGCGGAGAAGGGGATTGGGTTCGCCGGCATACAGTCGTTCCCGCCCGGCCAGAAGGGCGGAGTGCTGCTGTGCGCCCCTTCACCTCAGGGCGCCGGCGGCTTCTACTGCTGGTGGTTCGACCAGAAGACCGGCGGATATGTGGCCTACGTCGGCGGCTTCGCGTCAAGCAACGCCGACGCCGCATCCAAAACCAACCAGATCCGCGCCGCTGTCGAGCATTGACCCAGGTCCCGCCGGTCACCAATCACCCAGTCACGCGCCGCCGGTCACCCAGCACCCAGTCACGCGCCGCCGGTCACCAGGCACGCAGTCACGCGCCGCCAGTGAGCTGCGATGCTTGGCCGTGCCCGCGGTGCGGTCGTACAGCCAAGCGACGTTTCGTGTCACCCTGATAGCGCCTGCGTCTCGATCGGCAGGTGTCCAGGCCTGGCGGACGGATCCGGAGGAGAACGCGCGATGAAGGTCACTGGCGGTGCGACGCTGAACGCGCCGATCGACGCGGTCTGGACGGCGCTGAATGATCCGGCCGTGCTCGTTCGCACGATTCCCGGCTGCGAGCGGCTTGAGGCGATCGGGCCTGACTCCTACCGCCTGACGATCACGACCGGGATGGCGGCGGTTCGCGGCACCTACACCGGGGAGGTCTTGCTCGCCGATCAGCAGCCGCCGGGATCCTTCACGCTGAGGGCGTCGGGGGCCGGCGGTCCTGGCACGATCAGCACCGACGTCCGGGTGCGGCTCGCTGCGGCCGAGGACGGCGCTACCTGGCTCAGCTACGACGCTGACGCCGTCGTGGGCGGCGTGATCGCGGGAGTGGGCCAGCGGATGCTGGCCGGCGTGGCCAAGCGGATGGCCGAGCAGTTCTTCGGCTCGGTCGATGAGCTGCTGACCGCGGTCCCCGCTGCTGGGGCGGCGGCTGAGACGGGCATGCCTGGGACAGGCGCGGGCGCGGCCGGGCTGGCCGGAGCGGACTCGGCGGGTGCCGGGATCGCAGCGGTGACGGGCATGGCGCCGGCCGCGGCTGGGCCGGTCGGCGGGGGCCAGGCTCAGTCTGGCGTGTTCGTCGCACCGCCGCGGACCAGGGCGCGACAAGGCGGTCCGGGGTTCGCCGCCGGCGCGCTGGCAGGCGGGGCAATCGCTCTGGCCGGGGTCCTGCTCGGCGCGGCGATCGCGGGCGGTCTGATCGGGCGGCGGAACCGCTGACGCGAGCGGTCCCGGCCGCGACGGAAGTCGTTCGCCGAAGCGGCCGGACTGGTATCCACGTGGCGGCCGGCGGCACGAGCGCGCTCCAGACTCGTTCGTGCCGCAGTCGTCTGGCCGCCTCACCGACTTGGCGGCGCTGATCAGGCGGCGGGCCGGCGCGCAGCTCGGCGAGGCGGTCACCCCTCGGGTAACGCCGCGCTGGCCAGGCAAAGGGACTGGCTCAGGTGTCCGGATCGGTGCGAGCGAATTAGTTACCGCAAGAAAAGAACGTCCCGGCAGGGCGGCCCGGCGCGGACCAGGGCTGCTCGCGACCGGAGCCGCCGGTCGGCCGTCGTTAGGATCGAGCATGTGATCGACTACTGCGCGCGGAGCCGTGTCACCGGCCCGGGTTCGTCTGCCGGGCGCGTGACAGAGATCCGCGGCGACCTGCGGGAGCTGGGGGCGGCAGCCCGGGCGAGCGACGTGCCTGCCGACGTGATCGAGGCGCTCTCTCGGCCGGACGAGATCCGGGTTCCCGCGGTCGTGCGGAGTTCCGGCCCGGCACACGATGGGCCGCGGCAGGTGGCCGGCTAGATGGCAGCCGCTCACGGTCAGATCCGGGTCGGCATCGACACCGGCGGCACGTTCACCGACGTGGTGGCGTACGACGAGGTCACCGGCGAGCTGACGGTCACCAAGACGCCGACGACGCCAGCCGACCCGTCGGCCGGCTTCGTCACGGGCCTGGAGAAGGTGCTCCGACTGGCCGGCGCGGACGCCGGTGCGGTCGCGGCAGTGAGCCACGGCACCACGATCGCGACCAACCAGCTGCTGGAAGGCAAGATCGGCACGCTCGGCTTCATCACCACGGAGGGCTTCGAGTTCATCCTGGAGATCGCCAGGCAGTCGGTGCCAGATGGTTACGGCAACTCCTACTTCTGGGTCAAGCCGGCCAGGATCGTGCCAGCGCACCTGGTCAGGACCGTGGCCGGGCGGATTGACCACACCGGCGCCGAGCTACGCCCGTTCGACCGGGCCGGGGCGGCAGCCGTGGCCCGCTGGTTCCGCGACCAGGGCGTCGACACGCTCGGCGTCTGCTTCCTGCACTCCTACGCCAACCCTGACCACGAGGAGCGGATGGCCGCCGTGCTGGCCGCTGAGCACCCGGCTGCGGTCGTCTCGCTGTCATCACAGGTGCTGCGCGAGTACCGGGAGTACGAACGGTCGATGACGACGCTGCTCGACGCGGCGGTCAAGCCGGCCGTCGCCGGTTACCTGCGGTCGATCAGCGAGCGGCTCGAACGCCTGGCCGGCGGCGGCCGGCCGCTGCCGTTCTATGTGATGAAATCCAACGGCGGCGTGCTCTCGGCGGACGAGGTTGTCCATCAGCCGATCACCACGGTGCTGAGCGGGCCGGCCGCCGGCGCGCTCGGCGCCGCGCTGATCGCCCGCGAGGCCGGCGTCGCCCGGGTGCTCACCTGCGACGGCGGCGGGACATCGACGGACGTCGCCGTCGTCGCCGACGGCGAGCCCGCCCTGACCACCGAGGGCCGGGTTGGCGCCTACCCGTCGATGATCCCGATGGTGGACGTGGTCACCGTCGGCGCCGGCGGCGGATCGGTCGCCTGGGTATCACCCGAGGGGGCGCTCAAGGTCGGCCCGCGGTCGGCCGGGGCCGATCCCGGGCCGATGTGCTATGGCAGGGGCGGCAGCGAGGTGACCGTGACCGACGCGCACCTGATGCTGGGCCGCATCCCGCCGCACCTGCTCGGCGGCGAGGTGCCGCTGGACGAGGCTGCCGCGCGATCCGGGCTTGCCGGGCTGGCTGAGCGGCTTGGCCTGACCGCGCAGGACTGCGCCACCGGCATCCTCGAGGTGTCGGCCTGGAACCAGGCGAACGCGGTTCGGCAGATCACGGTCAAGCGCGGTCTCGACGTCCGCGACTTCACGCTGGTCACGTTCGGCGGGTCGGGGTCGCTGCTGGCCTGCCCGCTGATCGGCATCCTGGGTATCTCAGCTGTGCTCGTGCCGCCGAACCCAGGCAACGTGTCCGCGTTCGGCCTGCTCACCGTTGACGTCAGGATCGACTACGTGCGCACGGCGGTGCGGCGGCATGACGCGCTCGACCTTGCCGAGGTGGAGGCGATCTTCGCCGACCTGCGGGCCGCGGCCGCGGCGGCCCTGACGAGGCAGGGTTTCGCCGCCGGTCGGCGGAGGCTGGCGCACACCGCGGACCTGCGGTACCTCGGGCAGGCGTTCGAGGTCCGGGTGCCGGTGCCGGCCGGTCCGGTCGACGCCGAGCGGGCCGACGCGGTAGCCGCGGCCTTCCACCACGCGCACCGGGTGCTGTACGGCTACGACTTCCGCCATGACTCCAGGCAGCACGTGGAGTGGGTCAGCCTGCGGGTCACCGGGATCGGCCTGATTCACCGTCCCGCGATCGCCGAGGTCCCGGCGGGCGACGGCGATCCGGGGCGGGCCAGCACCGGCAGCCGGGCGGTCTGCTTCGGCCGCGGCGCCGGCTACCAGGCCGCCGACATCTACGCCCGGTCCGACCTGGCTGCCGGGGATGTGGTGACCGGCCCGGCAATCATCGAGGAGTACGGGGCCACGGTTCCGCTGCATCCTGGGTTCAGTGCCGTGGTCGACCGGCTCGGCAACCTGCGGATCGCGCCGGTCGGCGGGGCTCGTGACGAGGAGGTGGCGGGACGGTGAGCGGGCGGCTGGCCGGGCGTGCGGGGCAGGCCTCGGCGGGCCTGGCTGGCCTCGGCGGGCCGGTCAGCGGGCGGACTCTGACCGGGGAAGCGGGTGCGGCCGGGAGTGTCGATCCGGTGCTGCTTGAGATCATCGCCGGCAGCCTGGCGTCGATCGAGCGGGAGGTCGAGACGGCGATCGGCCGCACCGCCAGGTCGCCGATGATCAGGGACGCCCACGACTTCCGCGCCGGGATCCATGACCGGCTGCTGCGGAAGCTCACCGGACGTTCGTACAGCGCGCTTGTCCACCCGGTCGTGCGGGATTTCCCGATCGAGACGATGCGGCCGGGAGACGTGTTCTTCCACAACGATGTCTACCTGTCCGAGGGCGGCATCGGCCACCTGCCGGATCTGTGCGTCACCGTGCCGGTCTTCCACGACGGGGCAGCCGGGCTGGAGGCGCCGCGCGGGCCGGGCCGGGAAGCCGGGCCGAGGGCGTCCGACGGGCCGGGCTTGGACGCCGGGCCGGGGGCGCCTGACGGGCCGAGGGTGGTGGCGTTCGTCCAGGCGTTCGGCCATCACGACGATATCGGCGGATCCGTGCCCGGGTCGATGCCCAGCCACGCGACCAGCGTGTTCGAAGAGGGCCTGATGGTGCCGCCGATCCGGCTCTGGGACGCCGGGACGCCGAACCGCGCGGTGCTGACGATCATGACGCGAAACTCGCGGATGCCCTCCTCGCTGGCCGCCGACCTAGACGCCGAGTGCGCCGCCTGCCTGATGGGCGCGCGGCGGCTGGCCGAGCTTTTCGACCGGTACGGCCGCCACGCGGTAGAGGCCTGCTTCGACGCGATCGTGGCCGGAACGACCCGGACGTTCCGCCGGGAGATCCTGGCGAAGATCCCGGCGGGGTCGTGGACCTGGGAGGACTACGCCGAGCACGACGGGGTGGACGAGCCGAGGCTGCACAGGCAGCGGATCACGCTCACCAAGACCGGCGAGGACGAGCCGGGCGGGCCGAAACTGATCATGGATTTCGCCGGGACCGGCCCGCAGGCCAAGGGGCCGATCAACCATTGCGCGAACTACGCCGACGGCAATTTCCTGGCCAAGTGGCTGGCGCCGATCCTGCGCAACCTGGCCGACACGCCCGAGCGGATGGCCGAGCTCGATGTGAACGAGGGCGTCGTTGACCTGATCGAGATGCGGTTCCCGCCGCCCGGCACCCTGCTGACCCCGGTGTTCCCGGCGCCCACCAACGCCAGGACTTTCGTGATCCTGCGGCTGCTCGGGGTGCTCGCCGGGGTGCTCGCCAAGGCCGTGGACGGCCGGATGCCGGCCGACCAGGAGACGATCAGGTACACCGGCGTCTACGGCACCGACGCGCGCGGCGAGCCATACCTGATGCGCGAGGTGCTCGGCGGCGGCTCCGGCGGAAGGTACTACGCCGACGGCGAGGACACGATTCATGTCGTGCCCGACTCGCGGAATCTGCCCGCCGAGTTCTCCGAGGCCCGGTTTCCCTTCCTGGTCGAGCGGCTCGGGCTGGCGGTCGACTCGGGCGGGCCCGGTCAGTTTCGCGGCGGGCTCGGCTACGACAAGCAGATCAGGATGCTGGCCGACGGGTACTTCATGTCGATCGCCGACCGGTCCATCCTGTCGTGCTGGGGGGTCAACGGCGGCCGGGCCGGACGGTCGTTCAGCGTCACGATCGATCCTGGCGGGCCAGCCGAGCGGGAGGTCGAGGCACTGGCCGACGCGGAGTTCGTGCCGGCCGGAACGCTGATCAGGATCCGCACAACGGGCGGCGGCGGCTGGGGCGATCCGCTGGACCGGGACATCGAGCTTGTCGTGCGCGACGTGGCGTGGGGAAAGGTCTCGCGCGAGAACGCGGCGGCCGACTACGGCGTCGTGATCACCGGGGATCCGGGCCTGCCAGCCGGTGAGCCAGGCGCGAGTCCGCGATCCGCCGCGGCTGCGGCCGGGGCGGGCGCGGGTGCGGGCGCGGCCGTCGGGCTCGCCGCGGACATTCCGGCCACCCTGCGGTTGCGGGAGCGGATGCGGGCCGCGCGGCCGGGGCGGCGGCCGTTCTTCGACCGGGGCCCTGGCTATGCCAGGCTGGCCGGCATGGCGTCGGCGGAGGTGGACTGGCTGTGACGGGAAGCGAATCCGCTCGGGCGGCCGGGCCAGTTGAGGCGGCCGGGCCAGTGGAGGTGGCCGGGCCAGCGGAGGCAATCAGGGCGATGGCGGAGCGAGATGCGCGCGGCGTGCCCGTCGAGCGGCCCGATCCGGGGATCGGATCAGCGGCGGGTGCGGGGCCGCTGGCCGGGATCGTGGTCGCCGACCTGTCACGGGCGCTGGCCGGCCCGCACGCCGCCATGATGCTCGGAGATCTCGGCGCTCGGGTGATCAAGCTGGAGTCGCCGGACGGTGACGACAGCCGGGGCTGGGGTCCGCCGTTCATGCATGGCAGCGACGGCGCCGAGCACTCGACCTACTTCCTGTCGTGCAACCGCAACAAGGAGTCGATCGCGGCGGATCTCAAGGCCGACGACGGCCGCGCCGTCCTGACCGCACTGGTCGGCCGGGCCGACGTCCTGGTGGAGAACTTCCGGCCCGGGGTGCTTGACCGGCTGGGATTCAGCATCGAGCGGCTGCACGAGATCAATCCGCGCCTGGTGATCCTGTCGATCACCGGGTTCGGCCATGACGGGCCCGAGGGCGACCGGCCGGGCTACGATCAGATCGCCCAGGGCGAAGGCGGCCTGATGTCCGTCACCGGCCCGTCGGCGGATCAGCCGACCCGGGTCGGAGTCCCGATCGGCGACATCCTGGCCGGCATGTACGGCGCGTACGGCGTGCTGGCGGCGCTGCACGAGCGGCAGCGCACCGGCCGCGGCCAGGTGGTGCGGACCAGCCTGCTCGCGGCGGTGATCGGGGCGCACGCCTACCAGGGAACCCGCTGGACGGTGGCCGGGGAGATCCCGCGGCCGGTCGGCAACCAGCATCCGTCGATCTGCCCGTACGGCCTGTACCACGCGGCCGACGGGCTCGTGCAGATCGCGG
The DNA here is from genome assembly GCA_035604275.1 of Streptosporangiaceae bacterium. Lineage (GTDB taxonomy): Bacteria > Actinomycetota > Actinomycetes > Streptosporangiales > Streptosporangiaceae > Chersky-822. The sequence goes on from DATNIU010000255.1 coordinate 19,393, forward strand.
TCGGCAGCGACGCGCTCTGGCGGCGACTCGCACCGGCGTTCGGGCTGGACCGGCCGCAGTGGGCGCTGAACCGGAACCGGGTCCGCGACCACGAGGCGGTGAACGACGCGGTCAACGCCGCCTTCGGCCGGTACCCGGCGGCAGAGGTGCTGGCCAGGATGGATGAGCTCGGCGTTCCGGCCGGCCGGGTCCGGGATCTGGCCGAGGTCTACGGCTGGGAGCAGACCGCGTCCCAGGGCCTGCTGATCGACGTCGATCACGCGGCGCTCGGCACGATCACCTTGCCCGGACCGCCGCTGCGGTTCGGGACCGGAGAACACGAGAGGGCCAGTGCACTGCGGCAGCATGCGCCGCCGCCCACCCTGGACCAGCACGGCGAAGCGATCCGCCGCTGGCTCGGCACGCCAGCGGGCCCGGCCAGCGCCGCAGGCCTCGGCTGATCCCGCACGGGAGGAGCGGCGAGCTGCTGACCTTCCTGCCATGAGCGGAGACCCGCAGCGATCGGGAGCCGGACCGCAGATCACGTATCGGGCCGTCAGGAGCGGCGCGACCGTCCCTGGCGGCCGGTGCTCCTGGTTCGCTGGCGTGTTCCTGGCCCGAGCGGCTCGATCACGACGGTGCGGTACGGCCCGGCCAGGCGGACTAGGTCGGCCGGGTCGGCGGTCAGCACGACGCCGCCGCCGGCTTCGACCGCGACGGCAACGGGATGCGCGTCCGCTAGCAGGTCCGAGCCGACCTCCGCCTCGGCGAGCAATGCACCTACCAGCCGGGCGAGGCTCCGGTCGGTGTCCCGAAGCAGCAGCCCGTCGGCCGCCTGCCTGGAGAGCAGCGCATCAATAGCCTGGCTGCGTCCCGTGCCCCGGTACAGCTCGGCCAAGGTGACCGTGGCGATCGCGACGTCGCGGTGCAGCCGCCGGGCCGCCTCCATCGCCCTGCGCACCGTCCGCTCGGCCGGGTGGTGCTGGTCAAGCAGCACGCTGACCGCCTCCGCATCGAGCACGACCCGCATGTCAGCTTGCCCGCAGTGAGCCGGCCGAGTCGTCAGGGAGGCCACCAAGCAGCCGCATGAACCTGGCGATCTCAGCCTCGTCAGCAGCGCTGTCCAGCGGGCCACGTTCACCGGCCAGCTTGTCGAGGAGTTCCCCGAGCGCTCGCCGCCGGCGGCGGCTGTCCAGATCGGCACGGAGAGCGGCATTGACCCGAGCCGACAGATTCTCCGCGCCGTCGGCCTCCACAGCGGCGACTAGGTCAGAGTCCAGTGTCACGGAGATCTTCCGTTTCGGCTCATGAGTCATACCATCATCCTACTCCGATGCTCCCCGACTCGGCATCGCGCCATCAGAACTTCTTGGTCAGTCTGGCTCTGGCCGCTGGCGCTGGCAGTCGCTGAGGTCGAAGTGATCGTCAGCAGACCGTACCGGTACGGTCATGGCGTGCGAGTGCTGATTGCGCTGGGCGGAAACGCGATGACCAGTCCCGACGGCAGGGCGCGGCCCGAGGACCAGCGGGCCGCGATCACGCTGGCGATGGAGGCGGTGGCGGACATCGTGGCCGCAGGCGCCGAGGTCGTGCTGACCCACGGCAACGGTCCGCAGGTGGGCAATCTGCTCGTGAAGAACGAGATCGCGGCGGATGTCGTTCCGCCGGTGCCGCTCGACTGGTGCGGGGCGCAGACCCAGGGAACCATCGGCGTGCTGATCATGAACGCGCTCGATGCCGCGCTGGCGAGACGCGGCGCGGTCCCCCGTCCCGCGGTGCTGGTGTCGAGGACACTGGTCGATGCCGCCGATCCGCATTTCGCCGAGCCGACCAAGCCAATCGGCCGATATCTGCCCGCGGACGAGGCGGCGAGGCTGATCGCGGCCGGCCAGCACTGGCAGGACCGGGGAGAACGAGGGTGGCGGCGGGTCGTCGCGTCGCCGGAGCCGCTCGAGTGCCTGGAGGCCCGGGCCGCGACCTCGCTGCTGGCCGCCGGGTTCGTGGTCGTCTGTGCGGGCGGCGGCGGCGTGCCGGTGGTCAGGGATGCCGACGGAGTCCTGAAGGGCGTCGAGGCCGTCATCGACAAGGACCTGACAGCCGCGGTGCTGGCTCGTCAGCTAGGCGCGGCTACGCTGGTGATCGCGACCGATGTCGATGCCGCGATGACTGGCTGGGGCACTCCGCGAGGGCGCCCGCTTGGCGCGGTGACCGTGGCGCGACTGCGGGAGCTGGCCGCGGCGGGTGAGTTCGGCAGCGGCAGCATGGGCCCGAAGGTCGAGGCGGCCTGCCGGTTCGCCGAGTACGGGGGGCGGGCGATCATCACGCACCTGAGCCGGATCGGCGACGCGCTGGCCGGCGCGGCCGGGACTGTCGTCACCACCAGCGCGACCGACCGCGTGCCGTGATCATGGTGTTCAGCGTCGTATCGGGCTAGCCAGCTGACAATCGGGGCAGTCAGCGAGAACGAGGAGTGAGCCGTGCCAGAGCCGATCGAGGTCCGCAAGGTACCCCTGCACAGCGTGTCTGACGCGAGCGAGCTCGCCGCTCTGATCGACGACGGCGTGATCGAGGCCGACCGGGTGATCGCCGTGATCGGCAAGACCGAGGGCAACGGCGGCGTCAACGACTACACCAGAATCCTTGCCGACCGTGCCTTCCGTGAAGTGCTCGCGGCAAAGGGGCGACGCGGCGCCGAGCAGGTCAGGCAGATCCCGATCGTGTGGTCGGGCGGTACGGACGGCGTGATCAGCCCGCACGCCACGATCTTCGCGACGCTGCCGGCCGACCGGGCCGTGCGCACCGACGAGCCTAGGCTGACCATCGGATTCGCGATGAGCGAGAAGCTGCTGCCCGAGGACATCGGCCGCGCGGCCATGATCACCAAGGTGGCCGACGCGGTCAGGGTCGCGATGGCGCGGGCGGGCGTCACCGACCCGGCCGATGTGCACTACGTGCAGACGAAGACGCCGCTGCTGACGATCCACACGATCTCCGACGCGAAGAGCCGCGGCAAGACGGTCTGGACCGAGAACACGCACGAGTCGATGGACCTGTCCAACGGCTGCACGGCGCTCGGCATCGCGGTCGCGCTCGGCGAGATCGGGATGCCGTCCGATGCCGACGTGCTGCACGACCGGGGTCTGTACTCGGCCGTCGCGTCCTGTTCGTCTGGCGTCGAGCTCGACCAGGCGCAGGTCGTCGTGGCCGGGAACGTGCGCGGCGTCGGCGGCAGGTACCGGATCGGCCACTCGGTGATGCGCGACGCGCTCGACTCCGACGGCATCTGGGCCGCGATCAAGGACGCCGGCCTCGACCTGCCAGACCGGCCGCATCCCGATGACCTGGACGGACGGCTGGTAAATGTGTTCCTCAAGTGCGAAGCCAGCCAGGACGGCCAGGTTCGCGGCCGCCGTAACGCGATGCTCGATGACTCGGACGTGCACTGGCACCGGCAGATCAAGTCCTGCGTCGGCGGTGTCGCGGCGGCGGTGACCGGCGACCCTGCCGTGTTCGTCTCGGTCTCGGCCGCGCATCAGGGCCCCGACGGCGGCGGCCCGGTCGCGGCGATCGTCGACCTCGGCGGCTAGCGGAATGCGTGATCGGGTCGATTTCTCAGGGATAGTTACTGAAAAATAGACCCACAGGCGATTGGCTCCGATTTTGTGGCCAGCTCATAGTTCACCGGCCAGCTCTGAGGTCCAGACCACCACCCGGGTCCGGTCGCCGCGGAACAAGTCGCGCGCGTACTCAAGAGGCACGCCTGACCTGGCATAAGCGGTGCGCTCGACGAGCATGAGCGGCGCGCCCTCGGCGATCTGAAGCGCCTCGGCCTCGCGTACCCCCGCGGTGACCGGCTCCATGCTCTCCCTGGCCCGGTGCGGCCGCTGCCCGTACTTCTCCTCGAGCAGCTCGTACAGCGATCCGTCCAGCCGGTAGTCGAGCAGCCCGGGACACCGCTGCGCCGGGAATAGCGAGTGCTCGAGCAGGATGGGCTGGCCGTCGGCCAGTCTGAGCCGCCTGACCTCGTAGACCGGGTCGCCCTGGCTGATGTCGAGTGCGGCCGACGCTGCCGCGCTGGCCGGGATCTGGACCGCGGCAAGCACTCTGGCGCCGGCCACCAGTCCGTGCCTGCGCAGCTGCTCGGAGAATCCGGCCAGGACGGTGAAGTCCTGCTCGAGCTTGGGCGCGGCGACAAAGGTGCCGCCGCTGCGGCCGACGGTCCTGGTCACCAGGCCGCGCTGGGCTAGCTCGGCCAGCGCGTGCCGGAGCGTCATCCGGCTGACCCCGAGCCAGGCCGCCAGATCCTGCTCGGTCGGCAGCCGGTCACCTGGCGCCAGCCGCCCGGCGGCGATCTCGTCGGCCAGCCAGTCCTCGATCTGGCCGTGCGCAGTGACCCCAGGGGCCCGAATGATCTTGGGCGGCTTGCGCCCGGGCAGCCGGGGATGCCACAGCGAGCCCGCCCGCCCGCCCTGCTGCGGCACCGGCGCCTGGGGCGCGGCCGCCTGGAATGCCTGGCCTGGTGCCTGGGGCCGCGGCACCGGTCTGGGTTCTGATCCCGGCCCTTGTCCAGGACTGTCGTCATGCTGTGGCATCTCGCCCGTGCCGTCCGGCTGCGCAGGCACCTGGCCCGCCTGCGCCGGGATCTGGCCCGCACTGTCTGGCTGCGCAGGGATCTGGCCAGCACTGTCCGCCTGCGCCGGGATCTGGTCCGGAGTCTCCGCTGGGCGTGCCAGCGTGCCAGGTGTCTCAGTGCGTCGCGGCAGCACTGGCTCTGACGCCATTGCCTGTCCTTCCGCTAGGCCGAGCTACCACAAGCCACGCTACCCGGCCGGTGATGGCGCCACGGCGGCCAGCCGTCGCCATGCGGGCCTGGCCGCCGGTCAGCCCGGCTGCCAGGCCCGCAGACTCCGTCAGCGCGGCGCGATCTAACATCACGCCTAACATCAGGCCACGACCGGCGCGTCGTCCGCCTCCGGGGTGCGGATCGGCGCGAACTCCTTGGACCGGCCGACGATCAGGTAGTACAGCGCTCCGATCACGGCTACGACGACGAACACGGTCCACAGGATCGGGATCTTGTTCAGGAAGCCGATGTGGAAGTTGAGCAGCTGGACGCCCGCGACCACGGACTGGTTCGGCGTCGGGTTGCTCTGGGCTCGCGGCCAGGCGAAGTTGACCAGCATCGCGAGGCCGTACAGCAGCCCGATGATGTTGACCACCAGTCCCCAGCTACCGAGGTGGAACGGCGCGGCGGTCTTCGGCCAGCCACGCAGCCGGGCTCGCAGGATCGCCAGGTTGCCCAGGAAGTAGCTGAAGTAGATCATCGCCGTCGCGGCGATGGCGATCGTGCCGGCGCCGGAGAACTGGATGAACGGGATCGCGGAGAGCACGGCGACCGCGATGCAGGACCAGAGCGGGGTGTGCAGGCTGGGCGAGACCTTCGACAGCGGCCTGGAGAACGGCAGCTGGTTGTCGCGCGACATACCGAAGCAGAGCCTGATGGTGGCGGCCATGATCGACAGGCAGCAGACGAAGATCGCGGCGGAGACCACCAGCAGGTAGATCGTCGCGAACGGGTGGGAGAAGTTCGCCTCGATGATCTGGGCCGGCCCGTACGCGTTCTTGATCGCCGACGGGCCGTTCGGGATCGCCATCAGCGTGCCGAGCAGGAAGACGCCGCCGATGATGAACGCGCCGATGATCGAGTACAGCACCGCCTTGGGCGCGGCGCGGCGCGGGTCGCGGGTCTCCTCGGCCAGCGTCGACGCGGTATCGAACCCGTAGATCACGAACAGCGCCATGAACATCGCGATCAGGAAGCTGCTCCCGTTGACCTTCAGCCCGAAGCTGTTGGTCACGACGTGGAAGCCCTGGTGGTTGTGGAACGCCATCATGATCAGAGCGAACACGACCATGCCGAGGATCTCGAAGATCACCCCGGTGTTGTTGATGATCGCGACCAGCCTCACCCCGTAGATGTTCAGCACCGTGATGATCACGAGCACGACCAGCGCGACAGCCAGGTTGGCGTGCAGACTGGCCGCGTTCAGGCTGTGCCAGCCCAGCCCGTTCAGCGCCGGGATCAGGGCTAGGGGGATCGTGGCCACCACAGAGGAAACGGTGAGGATGCCGGCGAACAGGTAGATCCAGCCGGAGCCCCACGCGTAGGCGCGCCTGGACAGGTACTTGGTCCACTGGAACACCGACCCGGCGATCGGGTAGTGGCTGGAGACCTCCGCGAAGTTCAGCGCGATGATGAACTGGCCGACCGCGACGATCGGCCAGCTCCAGATGAAGACGCCGCCGATCGTGCCGAGGCCGAGCGCGAACAGCGTGAAGATTCCGGTCGACGGGGAGATGTAACTGAAGGCGACGGCGAACGAGCTGAAGGTCCCCAGGCCGCGCTTGAGCTCCTGCTGGTAGCCGAACTGGGCCAGGTCCGCGCTGTCGCGCTCCCCGCCGGTCTGATCTGTGGTTGCGCTCATCGGGTGGACCTCCACAAAGACGGGGCGCAGGTTGACTGAGCAGCGTAGAAGCGTTGTGGCTAACTGTCCAGACCCTTTCCGGGTGGACGGGATCTTTCGCTAAAAACTTGGCTATAGATCTAGACCTTTTGAGGCCGTCTGCCTACGCTACGCACATCGACTATTGCAGACTGTACTTACGCTACGTTACCGAGGAGGGTCCGGGCCATGTCCAGCCAGCAGCCAGATGCAGGGGCGGCTGCTGTCACCGATGCCCGTGACCAGGGCCTGGACGCTCTCTTCGATCAGGTGCCGAGCCTCGCGGGCCGGCCTCGGCAGATCACGGAACTGCCCGGCGGGCTGACCAACAAGAACTTCAAGATCATTACGCCTCACGGGACGTTCGTGGCCAGGGTGGCATCGGGCGGCAGTGAGCTGCTGGCGATCGACCGGGAATACGAGTACCGCAATTCGGTTCGCGCCGCGGCCGCCGGGGTCGGCGCCCCGGTGATCGAGTACCAGCCGGCGGTCGGCGTGCTGGTGATCGGCTTCCTTGACGGGCGGACGCTGACCAATGCCGACGTCGCCGAGCCTGCCACGCTGGCCAGGATCGCCCGCGCCTGCCGCCAGCTGCACGCGGGCGAGCGGTTCGACGGCGACTTCGACATGTTCGCGATCCAGCCCAGGTACCGGTCGGTGGCCGCGGAGCGCGGCATCAATATCCCGGTCGGCTACGACGACTGGGCGGATAAGTTCGACGCGATGAGGCAGGCGCTGGCGGTGCGCGCCGACGGCATGGTCCCCTGCAATAACGATCTGCTCGCCGCCAACTTCATCGACGACGGGGACCGGATCTGGCTGATCGACTACGAGTACTCGGGCAACAACGATCCCTGTTTCGAGCTGGGCAACATCTGGGGCGAGTGCCAGCTCTCGCAGGACGCGCTCGCGGCGCTGGTGACCGAGTACTACGGTCGTCCGCTGCGCAACAAGATCGCCAGGGCCAGGCTGCTCGGCTTGGCTGGAAAGTACGGCTGGACGCTGTGGGGTGCCATCCAGTCAGCGGTCAGCCCGCTCGACTTCGACTTCTGGTCCTGGGCCATGGAGCGGTTCGACGGGGCGGTCAGCGAGTTCGCGGCACCGGCGTTCGGCCGGCTGCTCGACGAGGTGCAGCGGGGTGACTGACGACGTGCAGCGGGGGGCCGGGGGGCGTGGCAGATGACGGAGATGACGGAACAGAGCCCGGGGGGCGGAGAACCGGACGGGGCAGTTCGGGCCGGAGCGGGACGACGGCCCGAACTGCCCCGCCGGGCACAAGTAGTGATCATCGGCGGCGGGGTGATCGGCACCAGCGTCGCCTACCATCTCACCGAGCGCGGCTGGACCGACGTCCTGCTGCTTGAGCAGGGTCAGCTGTCCTGCGGCACCACCTGGCACGCGGCCGGCCTGGTCGGCCAGCTGCGCGCCTCGGAAAGCGGCACCAGACTGGTGCAGTACTCCACCGCGCTGTACGACCGGCTGGAACGCGAGACCGGCCTGGCGACCGGTTTCCGGCGGTGCGGTGGCCTCACCGTGGCCAGGACGGCGGAGCGGATGATGGCGCTGCGCCGCACGGCCGCTACTGCCGAGGCGTTCGGGCTCGACTGCGAGCTGATCAGCATGGAGCGGGCCGCCGAGCTGTACCCGATCATGGAGGTCGGCGATCTCGTCGGCGCGATCTGGCTGCCGGGCGACGGGCGGGCCAATCCCACCGACCTGACCGCCGCGCTCGCCCGCGGCGCCAGGATGCGGGGCGCGACGATCAGGGAGCGGACCCGGGTGACCGGGATATCGGTGAGCTGCGGTCCTGGCCACCGCGCGGTCACTGGCGTGCGGACCGACGAGGGCGACGTCGAGGCGGAGATCGTCGTCAACTGCGCCGGCCAGTGGGCCAAGCAGGTCGGCGCGATGTGCGGGGTGACCGTGCCGCTGCACTCGGCCGAGCACTTCTACGTGGTCACCGAGCAGATCAGCGGGGTGCACCGTGACCTGCCCGTGCTGCGCGACCCCGACGGCTACACCTACCTCAAGGAGGAGGTCGGCGGCCTGCTTGTCGGCGGGTTCGAGCCGGACGCCAAGCCCTGGGTATCACCCGACGAGCTGCCCTATCCGTTTGAGTTCCAGCTCCTCGACGAGGACTGGGAGCACTTCGCGATCCTGATGGAGAGCGCGATCACCAGGATTCCCGCGCTGGCGCGAGCCGGGATGAAGAAGCTGTACAACGGCCCTGAGAGCTTCACCCCCGATAACCAGTTCCTGCTCGGCGAGGCGCCCGGGCTGAGGAACTTCTTCGTCGCGGCCGGCTTCAACTCGGTCGGCATCGCCTCGGCCGGCGGAGCAGGGCTGGCCCTGGCGCAGTGGATCATCGACGGCGACCCCGGCAGCGACATGTCGGTGGTCGACATCCGGCGGTTCGCCGGCTTCAACGGCAACAACACCTGGCTGCGCGACCGGGTAGGCGAGGTGCTCGGCCTGCACTACGCGATTCCGTGGCCGAACCGGGAGCTGATGACCGCCCGGCCGTTTCGGCGGTCACCCGCTTACCACCTGCTGCGCGACGCGGGCGCCTGTTTCGGCAGCAAGATGGGCTGGGAGCGGGCCAACGTCTTCGCGCCGGCCGGCCAGCCCGCCGTCATCGAGTACTCGTGGGACCAGCCGGACTGGCTGCCCTGGTCGATCTCCGAGCAGCAGGCCACCCGCGAGGCGGTGGCTGTGTACGACCAGACCTCGTTCTCCAAGTACCTGCTGACCGGTCCTGGCGCCCTGGCGGCGCTCCAGTGGCTGTGCACGGCGGACGTCGACGTGCGGCCGGGCCGTACCGTCTACACCGGGATGCTGAACGGCCGCGGTGCCTATGAGGCCGACATCACCGCGACCAGGCTGGCAGCGGAGGAGTTCCTGCTGTTCAGCAGCGCCGCGTCGACCGAGCGGGACTGCGATCACATCGCCAGGCGGCTGCCCGCGAGCGGTGCCGCCCTCACGGACGTGACCTCGGCCTACGCCGTGTACGGCGTGATGGGACCGCGGTCGCGCGCGCTGCTGAGCAGGCTGACCCGCGCCGATCTGAGCAACGAGGCATTTCCGTTCTCCTCGAGCAGGCAGATCGACCTGGGCTACGCCACGGTCCGGGCGACCAGGCTGACTTATGTCGGCGAGCTTGGGTGGGAGCTTTGCGTGCCCGCTGAATTCGCCGTAGGCGTGTATGAGGACCTGATGGCCGCGGGTGCCGACCTCGGCGTGGTCAATGGCGGTTACTACGCGATCGAGTCACTGCGGCTGGAGAAGGGCTACCGGGCATTCGGCCGTGAGCTGACGCCGGACTACAACCCGGTCGAGGCCGGGCTGCTTTTCGCCTGCAAGCTCAAGACCCAAGTGCCGTTCCTCGGCCGGGAGGCGGTGGAGCAGACCAGGGCCGCCGGTCCGCGGCAGCGGCTAGTCTCGATCGTGCTCGACGACCCGAAGGTGATGATGTGGGGCGGCGAGCTGCTGCTCCGGGACGGGGCCGCGGTCGGCCTGGTGACCTCGGCCGCCTGGGGCGCCACCGTCGGCGCCTCGGTCGGCCTGGCCTACGTCAGGCACGGCGGCGGCGAGGCGGTAACGCCGGATTATGTCCGGGCCGGGAGTTATGAGGTCAATGTCGGGGGGAGGGTATGCGGAGCGAGGGCGTCGCTGCGGCCGCCGTTCGACGCCGACGGGGAGAAGGTGCATCGCTGATGTCCGAGCCTCGCTCAGACTCTGCCGACTCTGCCCTGGTGCCGCCGCAGCCGGCACCGCGGGGGGTTCCGGGGGGTCGTCCCGCCGCGCCGGCACCGCGGGGGGTTCCGGGGGGTCGTTCCCCCGGGGCAGCACCGCGGGGGGTTCCGGGGGGTCGTCCCGCCGGGGCAGCACCGCCTGCGGACCTCGCGACGGGTGGCGCGGTGCCGCCCGGGACCATGTCGATCAGCGCCTTTGACCTCTTCAAGATCGGAATCGGGCCGTCGAGCTCGCACACGGTGGGACCGATGCGGGCCGCCGCGATGTTCGCGGGCTCGCTGTCCGCCGACGGCGTGCTCGATCAGGTGACCGGAGTCCGGGCCGAGCTGTTCGGCTCGCTCGGCGCGACCGGTCACGGGCACGGCAGCGTCGGGGCGATCGTGCTCGGGCTGCGCGGGGAACAGCCGGAGACGGTCGATCCGCTGATCGCCGGGCCGACGGTGGAGCGGGTGCGGCGGATGGGCGGGCTGGCGCTGCCCGGGGCGGACGGACCGCACGAGATCGGCTTCGACATCGACGCCGACATCGTGCTGCACCGGCGCAAGCGGCTGCCGTTCCACTCGAACGCGATGCTCTTCACGGCCACCGCGGCCGACGGCGCCGAGCTGAGCCGCCGCACCTACTACTCGGTCGGCGGCGGCTTCGTGCTGGGCGAGGACGCCCAAGGCGGCCAGCGGCTGGTGCCGGACGCCATGCCGGTGCCCTACCCGTTCTCCAGCGGCGCCGAGCTCCTGGATCGGGCACAGGCCAGCGGCCTGCCGATCAGCGGCGTGATGCTGGCCAACGAGCTCGTGCGCCGTGACGAGGCGCAGATACGCGCCGGGCTGCTGCACATCTGGGCGGTGATGCGCGAGTGCGTCGAGCGCGGCTGCGCGGCGCAGGGCGTGCTGCCCGGCGGGCTGAGGGTCCGCCGCCGGGCCGCCAGGCTCCGCGAGACGCTAGAGCGGACCGCCAACGCAGCCGACCCGTTGTACGCGATGGAGTGGGTGACGCTCTACGCGCTTGCCGTGAACGAAGAGAACGCGGCGGGCGGCCGGGTGGTGACGGCGCCGACGAACGGGGCCGCCGGGATCATCCCGGCGGTGCTGCACTACTACACGCGGTTCGTGCCAGGCGCGGACGACGACGGCGTGGTCAGGTTTCTGGTCACCGCTGCCGCCATCGGGGTGCTGTTCAAGGAGAACGCCTCGATCTCCGGCGCCGAGGTCGGCTGCCAGGGCGAGGTCGGCTCGGCCTGCTCGATGGCCGCCGCCGGCCTGGCCGAGGTGCTCGGCGGCACGCCCGAGCAGGTCGAGAACGCGGCAGAGATCGGCATCGAGCACAATCTCGGGCTGACCTGCGACCCGGTCGGCGGGCTGGTCCAGATTCCGTGCATCGAGCGGAACGCGATCGGGGCGGTCAAGGCGATCACCGCGGCCAGGATGGCGATCCACGGCGACGGCGAGCACCACGTATCGCTGGACAAGGCGATCAAGACGATGCGCGAGACCGGCGCGGACATGAAGGACAAGTACAAGGAGACCGCGCGCGGCGGTCTCGCGCTCAACGTCGTCGAGTGCTGAGTACCGATAATCCCGAGAATCTTCCGGTTGTGAACCGCCGGGCGCGGCCTGACGTCTGTCATCATGACCTGAGACTTTTTGACCGGCTTTCGATGGCGTACAGCGAGTTATGGCCGGGAACGTTCGAGGGGGGTCGTGTTCTACATGCGTCGTGCTCACCGGGTACCCGTGCGGCGATTCGCCGGCCAGGCCAGCCAGGCACCGAGCCTGCGCGGGCTCGCGGCACGACTGTCCGCGGCGCTGGTGCTCGCGGCGGCCGGCGTGGCGGCCGGGGTCCTGCCCTACCCGTCGGTGCCTAGCTCGCGAGCCGATGAGCTCACCATGTCAGGCGGCAACCTGCGCAACGGCTGGGATCCGGGCGAGACCACCGGCTCGCTGAGCCCGACCGCGCTGCTCAGCGGCAGCTTCGGCCAGCTGTTCTCGACCACCGTGAACGGCCAGGTGTACGCGCAGCCGGTGGTGGTCGGCAACACCGTGATCGTGGCCACCGAGAACGACATGGTCTACGGACTGGACGCGGCCAGCGGGGCGATCAAGTGGAGCACGTCGCTCGGCACGCCGTGGCCGGCCGCGGCGGAGAACTGCACCGACCTGGCGCCCAACGTGGGCGTCACCGGCACGCCGGTGTACGACCCGGCGAGCAACGCCGTCTACATGGTCTCGCAGGTCGTGCCGCCCGGGCACACCGATGAGCAGCCGGTGTTCCACATGGACGCGCTGAACCCGCAGACCGGCGCCGAGCTGCCGGGCTGGCCGGTTACGATCGGCGGCGCGCCGGTCAACGACCCCACCGCGCCCTTCAACTCCTTTACCGAGCTGCAGCGCCCAGGACTGCTGCTGCTCGGCGGCTCGGTGTACGCCGGGTTCGGCTCGCACTGCGACTTCACGCCCTATGACGGTTACGTGGTCGGCGTGAACACGACGACCCAGGCCACCACCATGTGGACCGACGAGGCCGGGCTGACAAGCACCCAGGCGGGCATCTGGCAGAGTGGCGGCGGCCTGCTCTCCGACGGTTCCGGCCGGATCTTCTTCGCCTCAGGCAATGGCGTCTCCCCGGCGCCAGGGCCCGGCACCAGCCCGCCGGCCCAGCTGGCCGAGGCGGTGGTCAGGCTCGGCGTGCAGGGCGACGGATCGCTGGCCGCACAGGACTTCTTCAGCCCGTCCAACGCGCCGCACCTGGACGCGATCGACGGCGACTTCGGCTCGGGCGGGCCGATCGGGCTGCCTTTCAATACCGCCGCGCTGCCCGATCTGCTGCTCCAGGCGGGGAAGGTGGACGGGCTGTACGTGCTGAACGCCAACAACCTCGGCGGCCGCTCGCAGGGTCCCGGCGGAACCGATGCCGTGGTGAGCGAGGCGGGCAAGGGCCTGCCCGGCCAGTGGGGCCACCCGTCGGCGTTCGCCGACACTCCGACGCTGACCACCGCCGACGTGGCCGCCTCCAACGACTACGTGTACTACGTCGGCAAGAACGACGTGCTGCGGTACTACAAGGCCGGGCTCGGCGGCACGAGCGGGCTCACGCCGGTGCTCACCGACGTCGCGCAGAGCAGTGACACCTTCGGTTACACATCAGGTTCGCCCGTGGTCACGTCGAACGGCACCGACCCGGCCTCAGGCGTGGTGTGGGTGGTCAAGTCGAGCGACGACTCGGGGACGACCGGAACGCTCGAGGCCTTCCCCGTCGTGCCGCCGGGAACCTGCACCGGCACATCGCCCTGCACCGTATCGCCGACCTGGACGTCGGCGCCGTTCACCAGGGCCGGCAAGTTCACCACCCCGGCGACCGACAGCGGCCGGATCTACATCGCCACCAGGGGCGTCATCAGCAACGGGACCAACTGCCCGACCGTGCCGAGCGGATCGTACTGCGGGCAGGTGCTCGCGTTCGGCAGCCCGTCCAGCGCGCCGCTCGGCGGCGCCTCGCCGGTGAACTTCGGATCGGTCCCGGTCGGATCCATGTCGACAGCGACAGAGGTCACGGTCACCGACACCTCGTCGGGTCCGGTCAACGTCAGCCAGCCCGCGACCTCGGGCACCGGCTTCGCGGTCGCCGGGCCGTTCCAGTACCTGCCGAGCGGCAGCAGCACCCCGACCACGATCACTAGCTGGCCGCAGTTGCTTAACGCCGGCGATTCGCTGATCGCGAACGGGGTCACGGTTACCCCTGCCGGGCCTGGTGGTGTCAGCGGATCGCTTCAGTTCGGCACCGACTCGGCCAACTTCCCCGTCGTCGGCGTGAGCCTGTCAGGCATCGGCACCCAGAATGGCTTCTACGCCTCGTCGTCCTCGGTGAATTTCGGCGCATCTGTGCCGGTCGGAACGACGACCCAGGTGCAGGTGACGGTCACCAACGGCGAGCCGGTGCCCGAGACCCTGATCGAGGCGAACCCGAAGCTCGGCGCGCCGTTCTCGGTCTCCGGGCTGCCGTCAAGCAGCACGGAGATCCAGCCGGGGGCGTCGGTCCCGCTGACGCTGAAGTACAGTCCGACAGCGATCAACGCCAGCGACGCTGGCTCGCTCACGCTCACGGGCAACGACGGCACCGTGCAGACGCAGACGGTCATCTCGCTGGCCGGCAACGGCGCGGCAGACGTCGTGCCTACCATGATGGCGACGCCGACCTCGCTCAGCTTCGGCTCGGTCAGCCTGGGTCAGCACGCGCAGCTTGCCATCAGCGTCGCGAACAGCGGTAACCTCCCGGCCACGATCACGGTGACGGCCCCGCCCTCCATCCCGTTCGGGGCACCCGACCCGATCGCCACGGGGCTGCCGGTCAACCCCGGGTCTGCGGTGAGCATCCCGGTTACGTTCACGCCGACCAGCATCGGCCCGGTCGCCGCCAGCTACAACCTCACCTGGACCGACGTCGCGGGGACCCATCAGCTCAGCGTTCCGATCACAGGGACGGGTGCGGCCCCGTCGGCGGGCATCGCGGTGCCGCCGCCAGGCGGCGGCTGGTTCTTCAACGGCAGCGCCGTCATGACCGGCACCAGCCTGAGCCTGACCCCACTGCAGGCCAGCAAGGCGGGCTCCTCGGTGTACTCGGCCGCCGTGCCGAGCAATGGCCTGAAGGCCACGTTCACGGCGCAGATCGGCGGTGGCAGCGGCGCCGACGGGATGACGCTGAGCCTGCTCGACTCCAGCAAGGCCAACCCGAGGTCACTCGGCGGCACAGGTGCTCAGCTGGGCTTCGGCGGACTGCCTGGGGTAGCGGTCACGCTGGACACATCCAAGGACGGAACGGGCTACCCGGCTGCCAACTTCGTGGGGATCGCGACCGGAGTCAAGAACGGGCTGCTGATCTTCGCGGCCACCTCGACCAAGGTCCCGAACCTGCGCAGCGGGTCGCACACGGTCGGGGTGAGCGTGTCGGGGAGCACGATCACCGTGACCGTTGACGGCAAGCAGTATCTGTCCAAGTCGGTAACGCTGCCCCCGATGGTCCGGCTTGCCTTCACCGCGGCCACCGGCAGCCGGACCGACCACCACATCGTGACCGCCGCCCACATCACCGCTGCGGGCCACGCCATACCAGCGCCGGGCGGCGGCTGGTCGTACAACGGCAAATCGGCGATGTCGGGCCCTGACACGTCGCTGACGCCGGTGCTGGCGAACCAGGCCGGCGCGGTGGTGTACCCGACCCCGGTCACCGGCAACGGGCTGAGCGTGACGTTCGATCTGCAGATGAACGGCGGCAGCGGCGGCGACGGGATGGCCTTCGCGCTGCTCGACCCGTCCAAGTCCTCGCCCTCCTCGGTCGGCGGCAACGGGTCGCTGATCGGCCTCGGCGGGATGCCGGGGGTCGCGGTCATCCTCGGCACCGAGCCGGCCGCGACCGGCTGGCCCAAGGGCCAGTTCATCGCGCTGACCACCGGGGAGACCGGCGGTGTACTCGTTCCGCAGGTGGCGTCGCAGGGCATCGGGCCGCTGCGCAGCGGGACTCACATCGTCACGGTCACAGTGACGAACGGCGGCACGCTCGGCGAGGTCATGACGGTCTGGCTGGACGGGGTGAAGGTGCTCCAGTCGGCCGAGCCGACGCTGACGTCCACCGTCCGGCTGGCCTTCACCGCGGGGACCGGAACGCTGACCGACCTGCATATCGTCCGAGGAGTCTCGATCGCCGCCTCCGGCTGAACTTCAGGCCAGGGAACCGGCCAGCACGCCTCGACGCGGCGTCTGGCTGGCCCCTGGCCCGGACCACAGCCGAAGCGACAGCCGCGGCAGCGATACCGGTAGGTCATGCTCGCCGAATCCCTGTAAGCTATGCACGCCCGGCGTTGCGCCGGGCACCTCGGCCCCTTGAGTCCGCGTGCCACTGGCGACCGCGGTCGCGGGCCGGGCGGCGGAGTAGCTCAGTCAGGCAGAGCAAGCGGCTCATAATCGCTGTGTCGCCGGTTCAAGTCCGGCCTCCGCTACGAACTCGCTAGCCGCGGCGCGGTACGCGGGCTGGCACCCGCTGCTTTTGCTCCGGCGGCCCGGGCGGCTACCCTAGAGGCGGCGCTCTGTGCAGGCCCAGCGGACGCAGTCCGCTGCAGCGGCATCGGGGACCCGCCTCGGGGACTTCCGAAGCGGGCCGCCGCGAGCGGCGCAGGGGGGCCGGCGAACCGCCATCGACAGTCGTTTTCGACAGCAGCCGTTTCGACAGCAGCGCTTTCGATAGCCGCTTTCGATAGCACTGTCCGTGCAGAAGAAATGTCCGTACCGAAGAAAGGCAAGCCACCTTGGCTGCGACTGACATCAGGCCCAAGATCACCCTGGCCTGTCAGGAGTGCAAGCACCGCAACTACATCACGCGGAAGAACCGGCGCAACGACCCGGACCGACTTGAGCTCAGCAAGTACTGCCCGAACTGCCGCAAGCACCAACCGCATCGCGAGACCCGCTAGCAGCTGACCGGAGCCACCCAGTTTCTTCTTCCGCACGGCCCGGCCATCGCCCGGACCGGCGAATCCGGTCACTGTGGCGCCGTCCCTCGTTGCCCGGGTCTTCATGCCGTCCGGATTTCCGCGCTGCCTGGTCTTTCGTGTTGCTGGTCTTTCGTGTTGCTGGTCTTCGTGCGCGGCATGGTGCTGTGCGCTGCGGCGGCCGGCTAGCGGCCGTCGCCGTGCGGGCACTAATCTCGCTTTAGGCAGACGTGATCGCTAGCGAAGCTGGAGCCGCATGGCCATCAACCGTGACTATCTCGGCAAGACCTTCCCGCCCGGGAAGCCCTATGAGGTCAGCCGGGTCAAGCTGGCAGAGTTCGCCGACGCGATCGGCGACCCGAACCCGATCTACCGTGATCGCGCTGCTGCCCTGGCGGCCGGCTTCCCTGACGTGGTAGCTCCGCCTACGTTCCCGATCGTGATCGGCATGGCGAGCAGCGCCCGGGCGATCGGTGATCCGGGGCTCAACCTGAACTACGCGATGGTCGTCCACGGCGACCAGCGGTTCGAGTACTCACGGCCGCTTACCGCCGGAGACGTGGTGACCGCCGAGGTCACGATCGCGGACATCAGGGACGTGGGCCGCAACTCAATGCTCACCACCAGGACCGAGATCCGGACCACTGACGGTGAGCACGTGTGCACGGCGCACTCGACGCTCGTGGAGCGAGGCGGCGTCGCTTAGCGGCGCCCAGTCACTAAGGACGGGATGCGAGCCGTGAGCGATCAGGTCACCTTCGATGAGGTCGAGGTCGGCGCCGAACTGGCGCCAGTCAGCTACCCGGCGACCAGGCTGAGCCTGGTGAAGTACTGCGGGGCGTCAGGAGATTTCAACGTCATCCACTGGAACGAGCGGATAGCGAAGTCGGTCGGGCTGCCCGATGTCATCGCACACGGCATGTTCACGATGGCCCAGGCCGGGCGTTATGTGACCGACTGGGCCGGACCGAAGGCCACCGTGGTCGAGTACGGGGTCAGGTTCTCCGCACCCGTCGTAGTCCCTGACGACGATGTCGGTGCCACCATCACCGTGAGCGGACAGATCGAGGAGAAACTGGACGGCAACCTGGTCGCCATCGCGCTTACCGCCAGGTCGGGGGAGACCAAGGTGCTCACCCGCGCACGCGCCGTCGTCCGGCTGCCGTAGACCGCGACTTTCATGATCACGCCGAATCAGGCCCGGCGCACGCCGGAAAACGACGTGATCATGGAACTGCCAGGTGCCTGATAGCCACCCGCGCCATCACGCGCCGCGAACATGTACACGCGTCGGCGTCTGGTCGCTGATCGGGATGGAGGTCGTAGGCTTTCCCGGTGCCAGTGTTCAGCAGCCAGGTATACCTCTCTGGTTATACGACGCTGCGGCTCGGCGGACCTGCGGCGCGATTCGCCGACATCGATGCCGAGGACGACCTCGTCGCTGCGGTCCGCGATGCCGATGCCGCCGGTGATCCGCTGCTCGTGCTGGGCGATGGCAGCAACCTGGTCGTAGCCGACGACGGATTCCCCGGCACCGTGCTCCGGGTAACCAGCAGCGGTGTGAGCGTCGCCGCCTCCGACGACGGCGTGCACGTCACCGCGCAGGCCGGGCAGAACTGGTGCGACCTGGTCGAATGGGCCATTGCCGAGAAGCTCTCCGGGCTGGAATGCCTGGCGGGTATTCCCGGCCTGGCTGGTGCCACGCCGATCCAGAACGTGGGCGCGTACGGCCAGGAGGTCTCGACGGTGATCGAGTCCGTGCGGGTCTATGACCGCACGGCTGCCGCCATCGCCACGCTGACCGGCGCCGAATGCGGCTTCGGCTACCGGACGAGCGTGTTCAAGCTCGCACAAGCCGGGCCCCGAACGCGCGGGACCCGAACGCTCGGGACGCCTCAGCGCCAGGGCAGGACGTCTGAGGGCCCGGGCGGGACGTCTGAGCTTGAAGCTAGCCTGTCATCGGAACCTGAGGCTGGGTCCGCCCCGACCGGCCGGTACGTCGTGCTCAGCGTGACGTTCCGGCTGGAGCGCAGCCCGATGTCGGCCCCCGTCCGTTACGCCGAGCTTGCATCCAAGCTCGGCATCTCACCGGGCGAGCAGGCGCCGCTGGCCGATGTCCGGGACGCCGTACTCGAGCTCCGGCGCGGCAAAGGCATGGTGCTTGACCCCGACGACCCAGACACCCGCAGCGCCGGCTCGTTCTTTACCAATCCGGTGCTCGATACCGAGCAGTTCGCCCGGCTTGAGCAGACGGCAGCGGCCCTGAGCAGCGCGGGCATCGGAGTCCCGCATTTCGCGGCCGGTCGCGGCCTGGTCAAGGTGCCCGCCGCATGGCTGATCGAGCACGCCGGATTCGCCAAGGGCTATCCGGCTGGCGGAGCGGCTCGCATCTCGTCCAAGCACACGCTGGCGCTGACCAGCCGGTCAGGTGCGAGCACAAGCGACCTGGTCGCGCTGGCCCGGGAGATCGTCGCCGGAGTCCGCTCGGCGTTCGGCGTCCAGCTGATCAATGAGCCAGTTCTGGTCGGCGTGACGCTGTAGTGCCGTAAGCCGGACCGGGCGGATGTGGTGCCTTTCCGCCCGGTCTGGCCTGGCGTGCGTGCCCTGCGCCCGGTCTGGCCTGCGTGCCGTCCGCCCGGCCTGGCCCGGCCTGTGTGCCGTCCGCCCGGCCTGGCCCGGCCTGTGTGGCGTCCGCACGGACTGGTCTGGATTGGGTGCCCTATGCCCGGACTGGCCTGGCGTGCGAGCTGGTTGCCGGATCCGGTTCGTGCTGCGTGCCGTCCGCCACTCCTGGACTGGTCAGCGTGTTTCTGGCGCGGTCCGGGCGACCTGGCGCGCCGTCCGCTGGGCCTGGCTCGGCGAGCCAGGCATCTATTCCGGCCAGTAGCCGGGCCCTGATCGCGGCGGGTGCGGCCGAGCCGAGCACCGACATCCTGGCCAGTTCGGCCAGCGCGGTGTCGGCGAGGCCGTGTGCATGCCGGGCGATCTCGTACTGGGCGGTCAGCCGTGAGCCGAAGAGCAGCGGATCGTCGGCCCCGAGTGCGACCCGAACGCCCGCGTCGAGCAACGGGAGCAGCGGCACGTCGGCTGGCGTGGCCGCCACACCGAGCGCAACGTTCGATGCCGGGCATACCTCGAGCGTCGTCTGGCGTTCCGCCAGCCTGCGGGCGAGGCCAGGCTCGGCGGCGGCGGCCACGCCGTGCCCGATCCGGTCGGCGTGCAGCTCGTTCAGGCAGGCTAGAACGCTGTCCGGGCCGACAAGCTCGCCGCCGTGCGGGACCGCGAGCAGCCCGGCGCGGGCGGCGATCCTGAAGGCTGCCGCGAACTCGGCGGGAACGCCTCTGCGCTCATCGCTGCTCAGGCCGAACCCGATCACGCCCCGTCCGGCGTAACTCGCGGCGAGCCTGGCCAGCGTGCGCGCTTCGAGCGGGTGCTTGGTGCGGTTGGCAGCGATGATGATCCCGATCCCGATTCCGGCGGCAGCGCTTGATTCCGCCGCCGCGTCGATGACCAGCTCGACAACCGGCGTCAGCCCGCCGAATCGACCGGCGTAGCCCGATGGGTCGACCTGCAGCTCGAGCCAGCCTGACCCTTCGGCTCGCTCGTCCTGCGCGGTCTCGGTGATCAGGCGGCGGACGTCGGATTCGGTGCGCAGGACTGACCGGGCGCTGTCGTAGAGCCGCTGGAACCGGAACCAGCCGCGCTCGTCGGTACCCCGCAGACGCGGCGGCCAGTCCGGGCCGAACGCGTCGGGCAGGCTGATCCGGTGCTTACCGGCCAGGTCGATCAGCGTCCCGCGGCGCATCGAGCCAGTGAAATGCAGATGCAGGTGTGCCTTGGGGAGCAGGTCGAGCCGACGTGCCATCTGCCCAGTCTGCCTGGTCGACCCGGGTACCGGGTCCAGGTCAGCGGGCCTGGGCTAGCAGCGCGCCGAGCCTGGTCAATCCCTCCTCCAGATCGGCGTCACCGAGCGCGGCCGAGAGCCTGAAGTAACCAGGCGTACCGAAGGCCTCGCCGGGAACCACGGCCACCTCCGCCCGCTCGAGTAGCAGTTCGGCGAGGTCAGCGGAGGTACGAGGCGATCGATCGGCGATCGTCTTGCCGAGTACCCCCCTGACGCTCGGATAGCAGTAGAAAGCACCCTCGGGAAGCGGGCACATTACGCCGGGAATGTCGTTAAGCATCTTGGTCATTTGCTGTCGGCGACGGTCGAATGCCGTCCGCATCCGCGCCACCGCCGACAAATCCCCGCTTACCGCAGCCAGCGCCGCTGCCTGAGCGACATTGCAGACGTTGGAGGTGGCATGGGACTGCATGTTGGTCGCCGCCTTGATCACGTCGGCCGGCCCGATCATCCAGCCCACCCGCCAGCCGGTCATGGCATAGGTCTTGGCCACGCCGTTCAGCACCACGCAGCGGTCGGCGATCCCTGGCGCGGCGACCGGTATCGAGGCGAACCGGGCAGAACCATAGACCAGGTGCTCGTAGATCTCGTCGGTGACCACCCAGATGCCCTTGGCGGCCGCCCAGCGGCCGATCTCGGCGACCAGTTCCGGCGGGTAGACAGCGCCGGTCGGGTTCGACGGGGAGACGAACACCAGCAGCTTCGTGCGGTCGGTGCAGTGCGCCTCGAGCTGGGCGACCGTTACCAGATAACCGGAGTGCTCGTCGGTCAGCACCGGCACGGCCACCCCGCCTGCCAGAGCGATCGCCTCCGGGTAGGTGGTCCAGTACGGGGTCGGCAGCAGCACCTGGTCGCCAGGGTCAAGCAGGGTGGCGAACGCCTGGAACACCGCCTGCTTTCCGCCGTTCGTGATGAGTACCTGGCTGGGGGAGACGGCCAGTCCCGAGTCGCGCTGTGTCTTGGCCGCGACAGCCTCGCGCAGCTCAGGCAGGCCGGCTACCGGGGTGTACTTGTGGAACCTGGGCTCGGCACAGGCGCGCTGGGCAGCCTCGACGATGTACTCAGGCGTCGTGAAGTCGGGTTCACCCGCCCCGAAGCCGATCACTGGCCGCCCAGCCGATCGAAGTTCCCTGGCCTTCGCGTCGACCGCCAGGGTTGCCGATTCGGCGATGCCGCCGATCCGTGCCGAGACTCTGCGCTGCGATCCCATGACTGACATGCTTCCATGCCCGCAGGCTCGGCGGTGCCCGCGTGCCTGATCAGCCGCCGCGTGTTCCCGGCCCGGCCGGGAAGGCACGCATTCTGCGCCGCAGTTCGACGCCGGGCTGTCTGGCAACGTACACTTCAACATCTGATGGTGGTCTCTCAGGCTGCGCGAGCATGCCTGCGAGTGCCATGCACAGGGCAGTAGCTCAACTGGCTAGAGTCCCGGTCTCCAAAACCGGCGGTTGGGGGTTCGAGTCCCTCCTGCCCTGCGAGTTGGCCCGTGAGGTGCGGGCTGACCCCGGCATCAGCCGACCGATGACCAGCATTGCTTAGGTGAGGACATGGCGACTCAGGTACGTGGCCCCCAGGCCAGCAAGCCGGCCAAGTCCGGTGGCTCGGCCAAGCCGGACCGGACGAGCCCGCCCGTCTTCCTCCGGGAGGTCAGGGCCGAGCTGCGGAAGGTGATCTGGCCGACCCGCAAGGAGCTCATCACCTACACATCGGTTGCGCTCGTGTTCATCCTGGTCATGGTTGGGATCGTGACCAGCGTCGACTACGGGTTCACCAAGCTGGTGTTCAAGATCTTCGGCTGAGCGGGGCCGGGCTGAGTAGTACCAGCGCGCTGAGCGTGGCAGCATGATCATGAGGGTTCATGCGCGCCAGGCCGGGGCAGGCACCCAGCCAGCGGAATAGCGCCGGAGATTGCACGCCAGGGAACAGCAGAGAGAAAGAGTGATCGTGTCCGAGTCCGAAGAGCAGGTCGGTGACCCGCTGGCTGAGCCTGCCGATGACGACCAGGCTGGCTCGCCCAGCGAGCCAGGCGCGGTGACGCAAGCCGCCGACGAGGTGCAGGCGGCGTCGGCCGACCAGGCGGAGGCAGCCGAGGAAGTCGATCCGGTCGCCGAGTTCCAGGCTGAGCTGCGGCGGCTGCCCGGAGAGTGGTACGTCGTGCACTCCTACGCGGGTTACGAGAACCGGGTCAGGGCCAACCTGGAGAGCCGTACTCAGTCCCTGAACATGGAGGACTACATCTTCCAGATCGAGGTCCCGACGCACGAGGTGATCGAGATCAAGGGCGGCAAGCGGCAGCAGGTCCAGGAGAAGGTGCTGCCCGGCTACATCCTGGTGCGGATGGACCTGACCGACGAGTCGTGGGCAGCGGTCCGCAACACCCCGGGAGTCACCGGCTTCGTCGGATTGTCCAGCAGGCCGTCGCCGCTGAGCCTGGACGAGGTCAGCTCGCTGCTCGCTCCGGTTCCCGAGGAGAAGGCAGCGAAGAAGGCCGAGACCATGCGCGCGGCGGCCGTGGACTTCGAGATCGATCAGTCGGTCACCGTGATGGACGGCCCGTTCGCCACGCTCCCGGCTACGGTGAGCGAGATCAACCCCGATACCCAGAAGCTCAAGGTGCTCGTGTCGATCTTCGGTCGTGAGACGCCGGTCGAGCTCTCCTTCGATCAGGTCAGCAAGATCTGATCAGTCGGCTAGGCCAGGACCGGCGTCGGTCTGGGCCGTGCGCGGCGAGCAGTACCGGCTCCGAACGCCAGGAATCAGGAACAGGAACAGGAACAGGCAGATGGCCCCGAAGAAGAAGAGGATCGCCGCGATCGTCAAGGTCCAGCTGAATGCGGGCGCGGCCACGCCAGCCCCGCCGGTCGGCACGGCGCTTGGCCCGCACGGCGTCAACATCATGGACTTCGTTAAGCAGTACAACGCGGCCACGGACTCCCAGCGCGGCAACATCATCCCGGTCGAGATCACGATCTACGAGGACCGGTCCTTCACCTTCGTCACGAAGACCCCGCCAGCCGCTGAGATGATCAAGAAGGCAGCAGGCGTGCAGAAGGGCAGCCCTGAGCCGCACAAGAACAAGGTAGGCAAGATGTCCATGGCGCAGGTCAGGGACATCGCTCAGGTCAAGATGCCAGACCTGAACGCCACTAGCATCGAGGCGGCGGCAAAGATCATTGCGGGCACGGCTCGCTCAATGGGAATCACCGTCGAAGGCTGACCGTTTGCGTAGGTGATTTAAACAACCCGGTCCCGGCCGATCCGGCTCCGGGCAGTGGCAGGGCCACGCGCTGGCCCGCTGACCACGACCTCCTTTCAGACTCAAGGGGAGCATGACCATGAAGCGCAGCAAGGCATACCGCAAGGCGGACCAGCTCGTCGACGCGGCGAAACTGTACAGCCCGGTCCAGGCCGTCGATCTCGCCAGGAAGACCGCGCCGACTAAGTTCGACTCGACCGTCGAGGTGGCGATCAGGCTCGGCGTGGACCCGCGCAAGGCCGACCAGATGGTCCGGGGAACCGTGAATCTGCCGCACGGGACCGGGAAGACTGCCCGCGTCCTGGTGTTCGCGGCCGGTGACCGGGCTGAGGAGGCTCGGGCGGCCGGCGCCGACTACGTCGGCGCCGACGAACTCCTTGAGCGAGTTCAGGGCGGGTTCCTCGACTTCGACGCCGTCGTCGCGACACCTGACCTGATGGGCAAGGTCGGCAGGCTCGGCCGTGTGCTCGGGCCGCGCGGTCTGATGCCGAACCCGAAGACCGGCACGGTGACGGCCGATGTCGGCAAGGCGGTTTCGGACATCAAGGGCGGGAAGATCGAGTTCCGGGTTGACCGGCACGGAAACCTGCACTTCATCATCGGCAAGGCGTCGTTCGACGACCGCGCGCTGGTCGAGAACTACGCCGCGGCGATCGACGAGGTCATCAGGCTCAAGCCGGCCGCGGCAAAGGGCAGGTACCTGAGGAAGGTCACCTTCGCCACCACGATGGGCCCGGGGATCCCGGTTGACCCAGGCGTCACCCGCGGCATCGCGAACGAGTTCGAGGAAGCCGCCGCGAGCTGAACCACGCGCGTGGGCCAATGAGCTTGGCCAGGAAGTTCGGGAGGCCCAGGATGTCCAGCCATTAGGCTGGGCCCTGGCCTCTCTGGCTTGCCGCCTCTCTGGCTTGGCCGCCTCTCTGGCTTGGCCGCCTCTCTGGTTTGGCCGGGCGAGGTAGGCGTCAGCGAGTCGTCCGGAGATCCGGTCCGATGCCGCCGGAGTGGCGGTTGAGGTCCACGGGCAACCGTCGGCGTGCGTGATCCAGTTCGCGGCCGATTTGGCGCCGCGACTGCCAGACGCGTACTGTGGGCTACGCCAAAGACCGTCGGCTGCCGCTGCGTGCTGAGCGCAGCGGCCGAAGGCTCGGGTGACCGGGCGGCCCACGCAGGTGAACTGAGCCGAACCGCTCGACGTGCGCCTAGCGCTCATCGCGGTCACGCCCCGTGCGCCTGCGCCCGGGGCGCTTGTCATCTCTGGGCTTTCCTGGCCGACGCCGATGTCGAAATACCGGAGCTGCCCGGATGCGGGCTGACTCCCGACGCAGGAGGGAGGCCCATGGCGAGGGCAGTAAAGGAGGCCACGGTCGCCGAGCTGACCGAGCGGTTCCAGAGTTCCTCAGGGGCGGTGCTTACCGAGTACCGCGGCCTGACCGTGGCTCAGGTCAAGGAACTGCGCAAGTCACTGGGCGAGCACGCCACGTTCTCCGTGGTGAAGAACACCCTCACTAAGATCGCGGCAAAGGACGCCGGTGTCAGTGCCGACTTCTCGGAGTTGCTGTC
>DATNIU010000256.1:0-17819 GCA_035604275.1 Streptosporangiaceae bacterium
GTCGGCGACCGGCATCTCGATGCGCGCCGACGCGTCGGAGCACGGCCGGGTCTACCAGGCGGGGCACGACCAGACCATCAACGAGAAATGACCGCGCCCCCGACCCCGGCGTCCGCGTCGCCTGACGACGGGCGGCCAGGAGCCGGCGCCGGCATGCGGGGCACGGCGTCCGACGAAGGGCGGGTCTACCAGGCCGGCCACGACCAGACGATCGTGCAACGCCAGACGGTGCTGCCACCGGGCAGATTGCGGCCGGTCACCGACGTCACGGTGGCACCCGGGTTCACCGGCCTGCCGGTCCGTCCTGACCTGTTCGTGGGTCGTGCGAAGGAACTGGCCCAGCTACGGGCCGCCCTGGCGGCCCCGGCGAGTTCCGCAGTCGAGGACGCGGCGAGCACCCCCGGCTCGGGGAGGCCGCGTTCGCGGGCCGCCGGTCCGGGGGCGGGTCGGGGACGGAGTCCGCAAGGCGCCGTCCCGGCGACTGGATCTAGCGCCGTCGCCACGGGTGTCGTGGTTCAGGCGGTGCATGGCCTGGGCGGGATCGGCAAGAGCACGCTGGCCGCGCACTACGCCGCCACCTGCGCCGACGACTACGAGCTCCTGTGGTGGATCACCGCCGATTCGGCAGCGGCGGTGGCGAGCGGGCTGGCCGGGCTCGCGATCGCGCTGGAGCCCGAGCTGACCGATGTGCTGCCGCTGGAGGCGCTGACCGAGCGGGCGGTTCAATGGCTGGCTGCCCACGACCGGTGGCTGCTGATCCTGGACAACGTGTCCGATCCCCGTGACGTCGCACCCTCGCTGGCCCGTACCAGAGCCGGCCGGTTCCTGATCACCAGCCGCCTGGCTGCCGGCTGGCACCAGATCACCTCCCTCGTCGTCCGGCTGGACATCCTGGCGGAAGGCGAGGCCGTCGAGTTGCTGTCGAGCATCGCGACGCAAGGCCGCCCTGGCGCCGATCTGGACGGCGCACGGGAGCTGTGCGCGGAGCTCGGATTCCTGCCGCTGGCGATCGAGGCAGGCAGCCGCGTACCTGCGCCAGGCCAGCCTGGGACCCCGCGGCTACGCCAAGCTGCTGGCCGAGCACCCGGCGGTCCTCTACGACCAGGCGGCGGAAGGCGGGGACGCCGAGCGCACGATAGCCAGAATCTGGCGAATCACCCTGGACCGGCTGACCGATACACCGAGCGCCGGTGACCTGCTGCGCGTCCTGGCCTGGTATGCCCCGGACAACATCCCGCGAGCGCTCCTGGCCTCGCTGGCCGACCCGCCCGCGCTTGCGCACTCGATCGGCCGCCTCGCCGCCTACAACATGATCACCACCGACGACGACACCCTGGCCGTCCACCGCCTGGTCCAGGCCGTAGTCCGCACCCCAGACCCCGCCGACCCGCACCGCCAGCCCGACACCATCAGCCAGGCCCGCGACCAGGCCACCAGCCTCCTGAACGCAGCTATCCCCAAGGGCTGGCAGGAACCGTCCGACTGGCCCCTCTGGCGGACACTGCTCCCGCACGTCACCACGCTCGCGGACCATGGCCCGCCCGATGCCGACTCGATCACGACCGCCAGGCTCCTGAACACACGGCGCTCTTCCTCGATCAGCAGGGCACTCCAGCCCGCGCGATCACCTGGCTGGAGCGTGCTCGCGCCACCTATCTCCAGATACTCGGCACCGACCACCCCTCCACGCTGGCCTCCCGCAACAACCTGGCTCACTGCTACCAGTCAGCCGGTGACCTGGGCCGGGCGATCCCCCTGCACCAGCAGACCCTGGCCGACCGCGAGCGCGTGCTCGGCCGCGACCACCCCGACACGCTGACCTCCCGCAACAACCTGGCCCACGCCTACCAGCCAGCCGGTGACCTGGGCCGGGCGATCCGGCTATACGAGCAGGCGCTCATTGACTGCGAGCGGGTGCTTGGGGATGCACACCCGTTGACGAGAACCGTGCGCGCCAACCTCAGTGCGCTTAGGTAGCCGGGGATCGGCAGGCAATGTTCGCGGTCCGGTTGGGTGCCTGCTTATGGCGGGCTGAGGTCGCGGCGGATGGTCAGGAGCAGCCAGGTCAGTGCTCCGGTCGCCAGAGCTGGTCCAGCGGGTCCCGGTCCAGCGGCGAGAAGTCCCGCCGCTGCGGCTGCGCACGCGCCGAGCACCCGGAGCACAAGCCGGAACGGCCGTCCCAGCCGGACTCGGCCCGCGAGCCGGGCTGCCGCGCTCGCTCGGGTGGCAGGGAGCTCGGTGCTCACGCTGCCGGCGGCCGGTCGCCCGGCCAGGGCGGCTCTGGCCTCGCCGCGGCCGGATCGGGTGCGCAGCTCGGTGTAGGCGGCGGTGGCGGCGGCGAAGCGCTCAGGGTCGCCGCCGTCGGTCCGGTCCGGGTGGGTGGCGGCGGCGATCCTGCGCCAGGCCGAGCGCACCTCGTCGTCGGTCAGGTCGGCATCAGGGTCGATGCCGAGCAGGGCGAACGGGTCCGCGGCGCGGCGGCGCAGCACCGGCGCCCGTCTCCCGCGCAGCCGAAGGATCATCACGACGCTCCGGCTCTGGCTGGCTTCTCTGGTCCGGCTGGCCTGCCTGACCTGGACGGACGCTCCGGTCCGAACACCGCGTCGAGTAGCGGGCTGACGTCCGGCAGCGGGCTGACGTCCGGCAGCGAATCCCCGGCCAGACCGGTGCCGGGCAGACGAGCGGCGGCGGTATCCGGCCTGACGCCTGCTGGCGAGGCACCGGCATCGCGGCGTCCCGGATCCAGCGGGCCAGCGGCGGGCCGCGATCGCGGGGCAGATGACGCAGCGGTGGCTGATTGTAGACCCGACTCAGCTCCGGCCGCCTGCGCGGTGACTCCGCTGACGGCGGCAGGGGCGGCGACCAGGCGCTTGACCTGGATGTAGGTGACGCCGCCGTGGTAGATGTAGGCCGTCTGGCCGGTGCCGAGGGTCCGGATCAGGGCCGGGTCGGCGACCGGGACCTCGGCGATCCGCGACGTACCCTGGTGGCTCCACACCGGGTACCTGCGCAGCCGCCGGGTCGTCTCAACCTCCTTGCGCGTCCCGGCGAGCGCGGTGACCGGCTCGGGCTCAGGCGTGCGCAGCAGCCAGATCCCGCCCTCGGCTGAGGCGGCGATCCTGAGCCGCTCGTCGGCGTCGGTGCCCAGGCCCTGCCAGGACTGGGCCGACACCTGCACGGCCAGGCCGAGCGAGCGGGCCCGCTCGTAGAGCTGCCAGATCGGCAGCCGCCTGGAGACGGCGCTGAACTCGTCGACGGCGAGCAGGATCTCCCGCTTCACCGGGCCGCGGACGGCGAAGCTGGCCAGCAGGTCGACGAGCGCCCTGGCCTGGCCCTCGGCCACCGCGACCTGGTCGGTGCCCTCGAGTATGCAGTACCAGACGTCGGCGTCGCCGAATTCGCCCGGACCGTCCAGGCCGGCGCCGAGCCGGCGGAACAGGGTGCGGAACCGCAGTGCGACATCGCTCAGCTGCCGCGACGCCGACCTGATCATCGCGTGGTCGGCCGTGCTGCCGCTGGCCGCGTAGGCGATCGACAGCCAGCCTGGTTCGAGCCGTGACAGCAGGTCTCGTGCGCTGGCCGGCGGTCCGCACGGCGCCTCGACGGCCAGGCTGACCAGCGCCTCCATCACGTCGGTGTAGTACGCGGCGGCGCCCGTGCCGTGCTCGATCAGGTCCACAAGGGTCGTGGTCAGCTGCCGGGGCGGCAGCGACCAGAGCGACAGGCTGGCCTCGTCCGGCCAGATGGCGGTCGACCGGGCCCCCGCCTCCCGCAGCACCCGGCGGACCCGGTCGGCGACCCGCCGCGCGTCCGAGCCGCCCTTGCAGTCCAGCACCACCAGCAGCGGTGGCGGGCCGAGGCCGGCCGCGTGCCGCCGCAGCCCGGTCGCCATGAACCCGGCCCAGAGCCTGAGCAGGAGCGTCGTCTTACCCGTTCCTGTGGTGCCGATGACGACCTGATGCGAGCGCATCCGCTGGTACCCGATCGCGGCGACCGGCCCCGTCCGGTGGCCGACCGACCTGATCACCGCGCCGACCACGAGCAGGTCGTCGCGCATGGTCAGCGGGACCGAGCCCGGCGCGGCGATCCTGGCTCGCGCCGCTCGCGCCTGGCGCTGCCATTGCCGCTGATCGAACGCGACCGCAGTGGCGGGGGAGAGCCCGCCCGCGCCGGTGCGCAGCGAGCCGATCCGGTAGGACCACGCCAGGGCGCCGACTGCCAGGCCGAGCGGGATGGCGGCGGGCGCGATGGTCGCCGCGGCCCTGAGCCAGGCACCAGCCTCCGCGAGACGCCAGAATGCCGCCCAGGCGAAATACGGCGCGACGACCGCGCGCAGCCAGCCCGGCTCGGTGCGGGCGGCGCCGGTCAGCCAGTCCGGCGCAGACCAGGCGATCAGGGCCAGCCAGACCGCGACCATCGGAGCGCACCACGCGGCGGCACGCAGCAGCTTGCCCGGCTGCCAGCCGCGCAGCCAGGCCACCGTGAACGCGCCTGCAGCTACCAGCGACACCGGCGCTCCGGCTACCGCGACGGCGGCAGCGACGAGCAGCACGACCGTGCCGGCAACCAGCCGAACGATCACGTCGGCCGCTCGCAGGCCGATCCACCGCCTGATCATGTGCGGGCCGTTCCGCGGGTGCGTGCCTGACCGGATTCTGGCCCGCCTGGCCGGGTCGCGCTGACCTCACCAGGCGGCCCGCTTGCCTTCCCCGAGGTGACCCCGGACGTCCTGACCGAGGCTGGCGGCATGGCTGCGGCGGGCGACGAGGCTGGCGGCTCGTCGGCGGCCGGGCGTTCGGGACCGGTTCGGCGCTCGGGACCGGCTCGGCCGGCCGGTCTCGTCCGGACGGGCAGGGCAGGCAGCGCCGCCGAGTCCGGGAGGCAGCGGATCTCGACTCTGGCGGCCAGGCTGCCGAGCGAATCCCGCGCTCGTGCCACGACCGGGCGAGCGGCCGGGGAGCAGAGATAGATCGCCCTGCTGTGCCTGACTGGCCGTCCTGGCACGTGCGCGTCGGCGGCCGGGCAGCCGTAGTCGCCGGTCCTGGTCAGCAGCTCGCGCATGATCGTCACGGTTCTGGCGACCGTCTTCGGCGTCAGCTCGGCCTCGATCGCCCAGCACTCGCCCGCCCAGCCGACCGGCGCTCCGTCTGGCCAGTGCACCTCCGCATCCGGCACGTGCTCGCGCAGGCCGAGCCGGCCGCCGATCCTGGCCCGCAGCCGCCGCTCGCTCCGCCAGTACGCTCCGGCGGCCGCGTACACCGGATTCGCGGCGAGTGCCAGCCGGACCCCGCTGACCGCGCGAAGATGCGCGAGCCTGGACAGGCCAGGGCGGCTCGCCGCGTACGGCAGGCCGCAGGTCGCCAGCCCGGCCCTGGTCAGCCAGACCCAGCGCGGGCCGGGACTCAGCCGCTCCGACTCGGCTAACCCGGCAGCCACCCATCTGCCCGCGGTGGCGCTAGCGCCGCGCTGGCTCGCCGCCAGGACGGCCGCGAGCTGGTCAAGCTGGACGGCGTACATCTCACCGGTGAAGAGCAGCCCGGCGGCCGGCCGGCCGCCGGTGCCAGACTCGCTCCGGCCCGGTACCGGTAAATCTGATGTCCCGTCGGCCCGGATCACCCCTCCATCTCATCACGCCGCGCCGCGCCGGAGCGAGGCGCTCGGGCGCCCTTCGCCGCTGCTGCCGCCCAACCCGCGGCCCTGTTCGGGCCGAGTGGAAGCGCGGATCCATCCGACCCGCGGCCCTGTTCGGGCCGAGTGGAAGCGCGGATCCATAGTGATTTTCGGTGATGGATTGCGGGTTCCACCCGGTGCCGGCCGAGGCGCGGCGCGCCGAAGGTCGTGGCGGTGGTGGTGCCAGAGAGGTCCATGCTGCACAATGTCCCTGGAGTATCAGCAGCACAAGCAGGTTGCGGTACGGCGGTTTGCAGCACAAGCAGGCTGCGGTACGGCAGTTTGCAGCATGAGCAGGTTGCAGCACGGAGATTTGCCGCACGGAACGCTAGGGCGCCTGACCGCTGCCCGCGAGGTTCGTTGGGGAAGACGCACCTCGTCGGCTGGCAGGGAGGTCCGGTGACCGTACGCGGCGTGCTGCAGATTCATTCTGCGCCCCCGGCGCTGAGCCCGCATATCGAGTGGGCGGCCGCCGGGATCTTTGGTGTGCCCGTCAAGCTCCAGTGGATCGAGCAGCCGGCCGCGCCGGGGACCATGCGCACCGAGCTCACCTGGCAGGGACGACCGGGAATGTCCGGCGCGCTGGCGTCGGCGCTCGCGGGCTGGAACCTGCTCAGGTTCGAGGTGACCGAGGAGGCCAGCGCCGGATGTGACGCCATGCGGTACAGCTACACGCCGTCGCTTGGCATTTTCCACGCGACGGTCGGCGCCAACGGCGACATCATGATCAGCGAGAACAGGCTCCGGGCCGCCATGACGCTCGCCGCTTCGGCGCGCAGCCATGGCACCGGTCGCCAGCAGAGCCCGGGTGACGGGCTCGGCACTCTGCGCGAAGTGCACGGACCGCGGCACCCGGCGCTCGGCGGCTCGCTGGAGGCTGAGCTGTCGCTGCTGCTCGGCGAGCCCTGGGACGCCGAGCTCGAGCCCTTCAGGCACGCATCGGCAGGCGCGCCGGTTCGCTGGCTGCACGCCGTCGGCTGACCGGCCAGCGCTGCCGACCGTGCCAGCGCTGCCGACCGTGCCAGCGCTGCCGACCGTGCCAGCGCTGCCGACCCTGAGCACCGGGCTGGCCTGGTCGGCCGACCACCGGCCGGGCAGCAGGCCGCGGTCGATTACGCGGTACCACAGCACGGCGGTGCGGCCGGCCGCTGCGGCGCGGACACGGGTCGTATCCGCTGGTGTACCATTGCTGCCATGCCTTGGCCGCATTGCCTGCTTCTTTCGGAGCCGCGCTGACGCGAAGTAGTCAACGCGGCTCGCCCCTCATGTCTGAGGGGCTTTTTCATTTCCGGCGAGAAGCAATCCGGCTTTCAGAAGGGGCAGTTATGAGCAAGACGAAGGCCGAGGCGGCGATCGATCCGGCCGAGACGCCCGGCGTGACCGGCTCAGGCGCGATGGCCGGGACCACCGCGAGCCAGGCCGCGCGGCCGGCCGAAGCACCGCCATTCCGGTATGGCGCTGCCGCGGCTAACGAGATCGAGGCGCGGTGGCAGCGGCGGTGGGCCGACGACCGGACGTTCGAATCGCCGAATCCGACCGGGCCGCTGTCGGCCGGGTTCGCGCGGACGGCAGGCCGGCCGAAGTTCTACATGCTCGACATGTTCCCGTACCCGAGCGGCACCGGGCTGCACGTCGGGCATCCGCTTGGCTACATCGGGACCGATGTCTACGCCAGGTTCCTCCGGATGACCGGTCACCACGTCCTGCACACATTCGGGTACGACGCGTTCGGGCTGCCCGCCGAGCAGTTCGCGATCGACACCGGCCAGCACCCGAGCGTGACTACCCAGGCGAACATCGACATCATGCGGCGCCAGCTCAGGCGCCTGGGACTCGGCCATGACCAGCGCAGGGAGATCTCGACCACAGATCCCGGCTACTACCGGTGGACCCAGTGGATCTTCCTGCAGATCTTCGGGAGCTGGTGCGATGAGCGGACCGGACGGACCAGGCCGATCGGCGAGCTGGTCGCCGAGTTCGAGTCGGGGCAGCGTGAGACGGCGGACGGCCGGCCGTGGTCCGGGCTGACCGAGACTGAGCGCCGGGCGGTGATCGACGGCCGGCGCCTCGCCTACATCTCGCAGGAACTGGTGAACTGGTGCCCGGGCCTGCACACCGTGCTGGCGAACGAGGAGGTCACCGCCGACGGACGGAGCGACGTCGGCAATTACCCGGTGATCCGCAGGCCGCTGCGGCAGTGGATGCTGCGGATCACCGCGTTCGCCGACCGGCTGGCCCAGGACCTGGACCTGGTGGACTGGCCGGAGTCACTCAAGCAGATGCAGCGCAACTGGATCGGCGCGAGCGACGGCGCGCGGATCACGTTCCGCCAGATCGCCGGGCACGGCAAGGACGAGAACGCGGCCCGCCAGGCCGGGCCGACCCAGGGCGGTGACGGTCGGACCGACGCCGACCCGCAGGCGGCGGCGACCGAGATCGAGGTGTTCACCACCCGGCCGGACACGCTGTCTGGCGCGACGTTCGTGGTGCTCGCTCCCGAGCACCCGGCCGCCGACCAGCTGACCGCGCCGGCCTGGCCGCCAGGCACGCCAGCGGCGTGGACCTACCCGCGCGGCCAGGACGCGGCCACCCGAACGGCCGCGGAAGCGGCCGGGAGCTGGACGCCGGAACGGGCGGTCAGCGCTTACCGCCAGATGGCCGGGCAGCTCACCGACCGGCAGCGGACCGGCGAGGACGGCGGCCGGACCGGAGTGTTCACCGGCGCGTACGTCGGCAACCCGGTCACCGGCGCGCCGATGCCCGTGTTCCTGGCCGACTACGTGCTGATCGGCTACGGCACCGGCGCGATCATGGCAGTCCCGGCTCATGATCAGCGTGACCTCGAGTTCGCCAGGCACTTCGGGCTGGACGTCAGGAAGGTGCTTGAACCAGGCGCCGCGTGGCTGGCGGAGCACGGCATCGACGGGGCGACCCCCGCCGCGCAATGGCATACGGCTTTCACGGGCGACGGCGCCTATCTGGCCGCACCGGGCCCTGATCTGGCAGGCCTGCCGGTCAGGGACGGGATCGCCGCCGCGATCGGATGGCTGGAACGAACCGGAACCGGCCGCCTGGCCAGGTCGCACCGGCTGCGCGACTGGCTGTTCTCCCGGCAGCGGTACTGGGGCGAGCCGTTCCCGATCGTGTACGACGAGGCCGGCCTGCCGGTCGCCCTGCCCGAGGACATGCTGCCCGTCCTGCTCCCCGAGATGACCGACTTCCGGCCTGCGGCGCCGGCCGGGAACGGGGACTCCGACGAGCCGGTGCCGCCGCTCGGCCGGGCCGCCGGCTGGGCCGCCGTCGAGCTGGATCTCGGCGATGGCCTGCGGACCTACCGGCGCGAGCTGAACACGATGCCGCAGTGGGCCGGTTCCTGCTGGTACTACCTGCGGTACCTGGACCCCGCGAACGACGAGGAATTCGTTAACCCCGCGATCGAGAGTTACTGGATGAGGCCGCCCGATGCCGCGCAGTCGGGCGACGGCGGCGTCGATCTCTACGTGGGCGGCGTCGAGCATGCGGTGCTGCATCTGCTGTATGCGCGGTTCTGGCACAAGGTGCTCTACGACCTGGGGCACGTGTCTACCGCGGAGCCGTTCAGGCGGCTGTTCAACCAGGGCTACATCCTGGCCGACGCGTTCACCGACGAGCGCGGCAGGTACGTCCCGGCCGCCGAGGTCACCGAGAACGGCGAAGGGACGCCGGTCTACCAGGGGCAGCCGGTCACCAGGCGGGCCGGGAAGATGGGCAAGTCCCTGAAGAACGGCGTCAGCCCGGACGACATCTACCGCCAGTACGGCGCCGACACGCTGCGGCTGTATGAGATGGCGATGGGGCCGCTGGACTCCAGCCGGCCCTGGCAGGCCGGCGACATCGCCGGGGTGCACCGGTTCCTCCAACGGCTGTGGCGCGCGGTCATCGACGAGCGGACCGGCCAGGCCGCCGTGGGCGACCAGCAGCTCGACGAGGCCGCCCTGCGCCGCCTGCACCAGACGATCAGGACCGTCCGGCTGGATTACTCCGAGCTCAGGTTCAACACCGCGATCGCCCGGCTGATCGAACTCACCGCGATCGCCACCAGGATCGCCGCCCGCGGCGGCGGGCTGCCCCGTGAGCTCGCCGAGCCGCTGGTGCTGATGGTCGCGCCGCTGGCGCCGCACGTGGCCGAGGAGCTGTGGCACCGGGTCGGGCACGGCACGTCCCTGGCCTACGAGCCGTTCCCGGTCGCCGATCCGGCCCTCGCTGCCGAGCCGACCGCCTGCCTGCCGGTCCAGGTCAACGGCAAGACCAGGTTCACCGTCGAGGTGCCAGGCGACGCCGGCGAGGCGGAGATCGAGCGGCTGCTGACGGCGCAGCCGGAATACGCGCGGCACACCGACGGCATGACCGTCCAGCGCATGGTGATCGTCCCCGGCCGGATCGTGAGCATCGTGGTCCGGTAAGGCGGCCAGGCGCCGGACCGGCCGCCGCGCGCGAGTCACCGGGCGATCGGCACCTGGAGCTCGGTGATGAAATCGCCAGGGTGGTCGGCGAGGTAGTCCGGCCGCAGGGCCAGGTCTTCCTCGGCGGAGAAGCTCAGGTACACCTCGCGCAGGTCGCGCCCGGGTTCCGCGCCGGTGTCATGCACCCAGGCCAGCAGCGCCTGCCAGGACGCGGACAGGCCGGTGTACCCGCCGCGGTGCAGCAGGCAGGCCATCTCGGGCACGGCCGGTAGCGTGCGGACGGTGATGCCGCGCCCGTCAGCCGGCCCGCCCTGGCCGGCCAGCCGGCGCCCGTCAGCCGGCCCGCCCTGGCCGGCCAGCCCGCGCCGCACCGGCACCGCCACGACCACGCGCTCGCCGATCAGCGTCATCGGCGCTCCGTCGGCACGGGCGCGGTGCGCGGCGACGTGCCGCTCGAGCGCGGCGAAGTCCCGTCCCGACGAGACCGCGACGACCTGCCGCGGCACGGCGCGCACCAGCACCTCGGCCTGGGCGCCGCTGACCAGCGCGGCGCGGCTTGCCGTCAGCCGGCGCAGCCGCGCCTGGTCGGCGGCGATGCAGGCGCGCAGCTGGCGTTCGCGCGCGTCGTACGCCGTGGCGACGTCCGGTTCGGCGAGCCCGGCCTCGCTGTCCGCCAGCGCGACGATCTCGCGCAGCCCGAAGCCCAGGTCGCGCAGCGCCACGATCCGGCCGATCGCCGGCAGCTGGGCCGCGGTGTAGTAGCGGTAGCCGGTGGCCGGCTCGACTCTGGCCGGCCTGAGCAGCCCGATGCTGTCGTAGTAGCGCAGCATCTTCACGCTGACCTGGCCGAGGCGGGCGAACTCACCGATGGAGAACATTGACCCTCCCACTGCGGGAGACCCGACACTCCAGCCATGTCTACCGTAAGAATCGGAGTCCAGCTCCACCCGCAGCACGGTGAGATGTCCGGCCTGCTTGCCGCGGCCCGCGGCGCCGAGGAGATCGGCGCCGATCTGCTCTACAACTGGGACCATTTCCACCCGCTCTACGGCGACCCGGACGGTGCGCATTTCGAGTGCTGGACGACGCTCACCGCCTTCGCCGGCGTGACCAGCCGGGTCGAGCTTGGCCCCCTGGTCACCTGCGGCTCCTACCGCAATCCGGATCTGCTCGCCGACATGGCGCGCACCGTCGACCACGTCAGCGGCGGCAGGCTCGTCCTCGGCATCGGCTCGGGCTGGTTCGAGCGCGACTACCGCGAGTACGGCTACCCGTTCGGCACCGCCGCGAGCCGGGCCAGCTCCCTGGAACGCGACCTGCCGCGGATCACGGCACGCTGGTCGCGGCTGAACCCGCCGCCGGTGCGGAAGATTCCGATCCTGATCGGGGGAACGGGCCGCCAGCGCACGCTGCGGCTGGTGGCGCGGCACGCGGACGTCTGGCACGCGATGTTCCCGGCCAGCCCGGCTGAGCTCGAGCCCGCGCTGGCCGCGCTGCTTCAGTGGTGCGCGGTCGAGCGGCGGGATCCGGCGGCGATCGAGCGGGCTGTCGGCATCGAGCCTGACATGCTGGGCCACGACCTCGAGCACCATGCCGACGGCTACCTGGCGCTCGGGTTCACCCAGATCACGCTCGGGGTCAACGGACCCGACTACGACCTGGCGCCGGTCAGGGACTGGCTGGCATGGCGCGACGATCGCGCCTAGGGCGCTGGCCCTGGCTGCTGGTGGCAGGCCGCCATGCGGTCGGAGCCGGGCGTCGCCGCTCCTGGCTGGCCGACCGAATCAGTCGGCTACTAGGCTGATGGCAACGTATTTCGTCGCAGCGGACCGGAGTCATGACCGAATCGACCAGCCGGACGCCGACGACGACGGACCGCGACGACCGCGCACCTGGCGGCCCTGGCCGGCACCCGTGCGTTCAGCGGGGACTGAGCACGCAGAACTCGTTGCCCTCGATGTCGGCGAGCACGACCCAGGTCACGTCGCCCTGGCCGATGTCGACCGCCGTGGCGCCCGATTCCCGCAGCCGCGAGACCTCGGCTCGCTGGTCGTCCGACCGATAGGGAGCGATGTCGAGATGCATCCGGTTCTTCACGGTCTTGGCGTCGCGGGAGCGCAGCATCTCCAGATAGGGTCCGCCAGCGACGGCCGGGCGCAGCGAGGCAAACTCCTGGTCGGCGCTCCGCTGCGGCCAGCCTGCGGCGGCGGCCCAGAACCTGGCCATCGCGACGGGATCCGCTGAGTCGATCACCACCGCCGCGATCGGCCCGGTGTCACTGTACTCCGGCCGCGGCTCGAGCACGCAGAACTCGTTGCCCTCGGGATCGGCGAGCACCACCCATGGCACCTGGCCCTGGCCGACGTCGGCCGGGACCGCGCCGATGCCGCGAACGCGCCGCACCGTGGCCTCCTGGTCAGCGACCGACGCCGAGGCCAGGTCCAGGTGCACCCGGTTCTTCACGGTCTTCGGATCGGGAACCGGCACGAAGGTCAGCGGCAGCACCGCCGGATCCGGATAGCTGAAGCCAGGCGGGCATACGCTGACCTCCTCCGGTTCGTCGGAGTCCACCTCCCAGCCCAGGGCCGCCGCCCAGAAAGCGGCCAGGCCGGACGGGTCGGCGGCGTCGATCAGCAGATGCACCAGGCGAGTAGGCATGCCTGCCAACTTGGCACGGCACCGGGCCGCGCCGCAACCTAACGGCGCCAGCGCCCGTAAGCTGTGCCGATGACCGAAACCAGCGCCGGATGGGAGCAGCGGGTCGCCGATCTGTGGGCTTCCTTCGAAGACCTTGACGCGGAGACGTTCCTGGCCCGGATGGAGGCGCTCGCCGCCGAGCGGGCGGCGGACAACCCGGCCGCCATCTTCGAGCGCGCCGCAGCCCAGGACTCGACCGGCCACGCCGACCTCGCCGTGCCGCTCTACCGGCAGGCACTCGCGCTCGGCCTGCACGGAGAGCGCCGCCGCCGGGCTGTCATCCAGCTCGCCAGCTCGCTGCGCAACACCGGCCACGCCCAGGAGAGTGTCGCCCTGCTCACCGCGGAGCTGACCGGGGAATCCGACCACCTGGACGACGCCGTCGCCGCGTTCCTCGCCCTCGCCCTGGCCGACACCGGCAAGGAACGCGAAGCCCTCTCCATCGCCCTGACCGCCCTGTCCAGCCACCTCCCGCGCTACCAGCGCTCCCTGGCCGCCTACGCATCACTGCTCGTAGACGACACCGACTAGCACCGAGCTTCGTAATCCCCGACGGGAGCATTCAGCGACCTGCGGCCACCCACACTCAGGACCGGGCCGAGGCGATCCGGGCAGCGGCGTTGCAGCCGCGCCCGGAGTCGCCTCGGATCCGGTCCAGCTCGGCCTGGGTTTCTAAGACCTAGAGCGGAATGTTCCCGTGCCGCCCTCGCGTCTGGGGCGCATCGGCGATCGCCCGGGCAAGCGCCTGCCTGGTCTTGGCCGGCTCGATCACCTCGTCGATCACGCCGAGCGCCTGCGCCCTGGCCAGGCCGCCGGCCTCGCGCTCGTGCTCGGCGGCGAGTTCCGCCTCGACCTCGTGCCGCTGCTCGGCGGGGGCCGCCGCGAGCGTCCTGCGGTGCAGGATCCGGACGGCCGCGACCGCGCCCATCACGGCGATCTCGGCGCCTGGCCAGGCGAACACCCGGGTAGCGCCGAGCGAGCGGGAGTTCATCGCGATGTAGGCGCCGCCGTAGGCCTTCCTGGTCACCAGGGTGACCCGGGGCACCGTCGCCTCGGCGAAGGCGTGCAGCAGCTTGGCACCGCGGCGCACCACGCCATCCCACTCCTGGCCGACTCCGGGCAGGTAGCCGGGAACATCGACAAGCACCACGAGCGGGACGGCGAACGCGTCGCACATCCGGACGAACCTGGCAGCCTTCTCGGCCGACGTCGCATCCAGGCAGCCGCCGAGCCTGAGCGGGTTGTTGGCGATGACGCCCACGGTCCGGCCGCCGAGCCGGCCGAGCGTGGTGACCACGTTCGGCGCCCAGCGCGGGTGCAGCTCCACGCCGGGCTCGTCGAGGACACCGCTGATCAGCGGGTGCACGTCGTACGCGCGCTTCGGCGACTCGGGCAGCATCGCCGCCAGGTCGGCGTCGGCCAGGTCCCGCTCCATGCCGTGACCATCGGGCTGCTGCCTGCCGAGCAGCAGGGCGAGCTCGCGCGCCCTCTGGACGGCCTCGGCGTCGGTCGGCGAGACGACGTGCACCACGCCCGATCGCCGGCTGTGCGGCTCGGGGCCGCCGAGCCGCTCCATGTCCACGTCCTCGCCGGTCACGCTGCGCACCACGTCGGGTCCGGTGACGAAGATCCGGCCTTGGTCAGAGAGGATCACCAGGTCGGTCAGCGCCGGGCCGTATGCGGCACCGCCCGCGGCGGCGCCGAGCACCACCGAGATCTGGGGCACCTTGCCGGAGGCGCGGGTCATGGCCGCGAAGACCAGGCCGACGGCGTGCAGGCTCTCGACGCCCTCGCGGAGCCTGGCGCCGCCGGAATGCCACAGGCCGATCACCGGCGCGCCGATCTCGAGCGCCCGGTCATAGGCGGTCACGATCGCGGCGCAGCCCGTGCTGCCCATCGCGCCGCCCTGCACCCGCGGGTCGCTCGCGAACGCGACGGCGGGCATCCCGCCGATCAGGCCCTCGCCGGTCAGCACGCCGCTGGTATCGGCAGGCAGCAGCAGCCGGGTGGTGCCCGGGTCGAACAGCGCCTCGAGCCGGGCATTCGGGTCACGACCCGGTTGCGGCCTGGGCATGCCTGAGGCGGCCAGGACGTCTGAGGCGGCCAGAGCGGCGGGCCGGCTGTCGAGGATGGTCACGTCGGGCTCCTTGCTTCCGTTAACACTGGCCTTGTCAGGCGGCGGTGAAGACGAGCGTGACATTGTGTCCGCCGAATCCGAATGAGTTGTTGATCACGGCCATTGGCGCGGCACCGTGAGGATGCAGCTCCGTGGGCTTGACCGCGATCTCGACGCCCAGATCGTCGTCCGGGTCGTCGAGATTGATGGTGGGCGGCGCGACGCGGTCGTGCAGGGCGAGGATCACCACTACCGACTCGACCGCGCCCGCGCCGCCGAGCAGGTGCCCGGTCATCGACTTGGTGGCCGAGACCACGATTCCGCCGGCCGCGTCACCGAGAGCGGTGGCGATCGCCCGCGCCTCGACCGCGTCGCCGGCCGGCGTTGACGTGGCATGCGCGTTGACGTGCGTCACCTGCCCGGCCTGGACGCCGGCATTGACGAGCGCCCGCTGGATAGCGAGCACCGCGCCGGCGCCGGCCGGATCTGGCTGGGCGATGTGATGAGCGTCACCGGAATAACCGGCGCCTGCCGCCACCGCGTACACCCGGGCGCCGCGCCGCGCCGCGTGCTCGGCCGACTCGAGCACCACGATGCCGGCCCCCTCGCCGAGCACGAAGCCGTCCCGGCCCTTGTCGAACGGGCGGGACGCGCGCTCTGGCTCGTCGTTCCTCGTGGACAGGGCGCGCATGGCGGCGAACGCGGCAACGTTCAGCTCCAGGATCGCCGCCTCGGTGCCGCCGGCCACGACCACGTCGGCCCGGCCGTGCCTGATCATGTCGATCCCGTAGCCGATCGCCTCGGCGCCGGAGGCGCAGGCGCTGACCGTCGTATGCACGCCGGCCTTCGCGCCGAGCTCGAGGCTGATCCAGCCGGCGGATCCGTTCGGCATCAGCATCGGCACCGTGTACGGGGAGAGCCGCTGCCAGCCCTTCGCCTTGAGCGTGTCGTACGCGGCCAGGATGGAGCTGATGCCGCCGATGCCGCTGGCCACCACGACTCCGAGCCGCAGCGGGTCGACGTCGGGCTTTCCCGCGTCCGTCCACGCCTCGCGGGCGGCGATCAGCGCCAGCATCTCGCACCGGTCCAGCTTCCTGGCCTGGACCCGGTCGATCAGGGTGGCCGGATCGGCGGCGGCCGGCGCGGCGATCTGGCACGGCAGCCGCTGGGCCCAGTCATCGGCGAGCCCGCGCACGCCACTGCGCCCGGCGAGCATCGACTGCCAGGTCGCGGTGACATCTGTCCCGACCGGCGTGATGGCGCCGAGCCCGGTGACGACGACTCGGGTCGAGTCATTGGCCACGTGCATGATCTCCTCTGGTCGTCACTGACCTGGTCAGTCGTTCACGCGGCGCCCGACGCGCGGCCGCGACGCCGCGATTCGCGACGTCCCGGTCAGGCGGATACAGACGCGCGCCCGACGTAGTCGATGACGTCCTGCACCGTCTTGAGATCCTTCAGCTGGTCATCGGGGATCTCGACACCGAACTTGTCCTGCGCCGCCACGGCGATCTCGACCATCGACAGGCTGTCGATGTCCAGGTCGTCGACGAACGTCTTAGCTGGGGTGACCTGGTCAGCGGGGACCCCGGCGATCTCGTCGATGATCTCGCAGAGCCCGGCGAGGATCTCCTGCTGTGTCATAGCCATGTCCCGTACTCTCCCTCTTTGTGTTGGATGGTGCTCAGTCGTGCTGGATATGTGCTCAATATGTGCTCACCTGCGGCCCGGATCCGGGCGCCGGTCAGGGTATCGTGATCACCTGCGCCGCGTAGCAGACGCCTGCGCCGAAGCCGATCAGCAGCGCCTTGTCGCCCGAGGCTAGCTCGCCTTGCTCGGTCATCCTGGACAGCGCCAGCGGGATCGACGCCGACGAGGTATTGCCGGCCGTGACGATGTCGGTGGCCACCTTCGCCTGCGGCGCGCCGAGCCTCTTCGCGAGGGCCTCGACGATCCTCAGGTTGGCTTGGTGCGGCACGAACACGGCGAGCTCGGTGGGATGGACGCCAGCCGCCTCGCACGCCTGCTGCGCGATCGGGTGCAGGGCGGTGGTGGCCCACCGGAACACCGACTGGCCTTCCTGGAAGATGAACGAATTGCGGTCCCTGATGCAGATCTTGTCCGCCATGTCACCGTCACTGCCCCAGACCACCGGGCCTATCCCCGGCACGGCGTCCGGGCTGCCGTCCGGTCCGGTGGCCCGCCCGACCACCGCGGCGCCCGCGCCGTCGGCGAAGATGATGCAGGTTGCCCGGTCGGTCCAGTCGACCCAGTGGGACAGCTTCTCGGCGCCGATCACCAGCACGTTCCGCGCTGACCCAGCCCGCACCGCGTCCCCCGCCCCGGCCAGCGCATAGCAGAATCCGGCGCAGGCGGCGTTCAGGTCGAAGGCGCCGGGAGCGGTGATGCCCAGGCGCCGGGCCACGACGGCCGACGTGTTCGGGATCATGACCTCCGGCGTGCAGGTCGCCACGATGACGAGGTCGATGTCGGCAGGGGAGAGCCCGCTGGCGGCCAGCGCCTTGCCCCCGGCAGCGACAGCCATGTCGGCGACGGTCTCGTCCTCGGCGGCCAGCCGCCTGCTCTCGATGCCCACCCGGCTGCGGATCCACTCGTCATTGGTGTCGACCAGGGCGGCGAGTTCGTCGTTGGTGACGACGCGGGCCGGCTGGTAACCGCCGAACGCCAGGACCTTGGCGCCCGCGGCGGAGCCCTCGTAGAGTCGCATCGCGATAACTGCCCTTTCTTCGGTGCCGTCTGAGTAGTGCCTCCTGCCTGGCCGGCTGCTGCTCTCATGCCGCGCGCTCTGGCGTCGCGCGCCGCCGGCGGGCTAATCGTGGCCGCCTGGCTGGAGCCGGACGAGCGGCTGACCCGGGCTCACCGGATCGCCGTCC
>DATNIU010000257.1:0-31811 GCA_035604275.1 Streptosporangiaceae bacterium
AGCGCCGCCCAACCGCGCCCTGAAATCGCCCGGCAGCCTCAACGCAACGCCGCAACCCCCACCCGGGAACGCCCGCCGGGCCCGTTACCAGAATGTCAGACCCAAATGTGACGATGAATCCTGGTGAGGTGTGAAGACCTCGCGGAGCCCCCTTACGGAATCGAACCGTAGACCTTCTCCTTACCATGGAGACGCTCTGCCGACTGAGCTAAGGGGGCACGACGGAGATGTCCCGTCGATCCGCGCACCGAACGAGGATTCGGAACGCTCGCGATGCGCTACGCGAGCATACACGATCGGAGCCCACGCTGGAGGACGGGTGGGCACCGGTGGCTCAAGGCTCGCCTGCCGACCCGATGTCGCGGCCGGCGGACCGCGCCGCCAGCTGGAACGCACTCAGTACCTGCGGCCACGCAGGTGAGGCCGGATCGATCACGTCGAAATGACCGCCGCCCGGCAGCACCGTGCATTCCGTATCGTCGCCCGTGGCCTGCGCCTGCCTGGCGTAGCCCAGGCTCATCTCGCATGGCACCCGGTCATCGCTCGTCCCGTGCACCAGTCGGACCGGGACGCCGACCGGAAGCAGCCGGGACGGGTCGGCCGCCGCATATCGGCCGGGAAACCGGCCGGGACC
The DNA here is from genome assembly GCA_035604275.1 of Streptosporangiaceae bacterium. Taxonomy (GTDB): domain Bacteria; phylum Actinomycetota; class Actinomycetes; order Streptosporangiales; family Streptosporangiaceae; genus Chersky-822. Next base: position 635 of record DATNIU010000257.1, read on the forward strand.
GCCACCGATCAGCTCGCCGGCGGCTTGCTGGCCGAGTCCCTGCTCGAAGCACGCCGTCAGGTCGCTGACCGCCGCGAGCGCGACGACACCGCATGCGATCGGTCGCATGGTCCGCCAGCGCGACCCGGCCGGCAACCGGTGCCTGCTGGCCGCCCAGATCGCGAGATGCCCTCCAGCGGAGTGCCCGGCGAGCACGATCCGGTCGAGCTCAGCGTGTTCGCCAGTCGCCTGCGCGACCAGACCGGGCAGCAGATCGACCGCGGCGGCGACGTCGTCGAACGTGCCCGGCCAGCCGCCGCCTGGCTGACCCGTCCTGCGGTACTCCGGCGCGCAGACCACGAACCCGGCGGCCGAAAGAGCCTCGGCCAGCGGTGCCGTGTGCTCCCGGCCATATGCCGCCCGCCAGAATCCGCCATGCAGGAACATCACGAAAATTGGCCCAGCGCCGGTCACCGTCCGCTTCGCCGCGGTCGGCCGCGGGAGATGCACGTCGGCTACCTGGCTGGTGTCCGCGCCGTAGCGGAGCACCAGGTCCGGCGGCCTGGCAGGCCTGGTGAGCACGTCGAGCGGATCCCCGCCAGCGCCACCTGGCCGACTCCGACTGTCCATCTGACCGCCACCCTGAGGGCAATTAGGTGCACCAGAATTATATGGATCGGTCTTCGGATCGCGCGCCTGCGCGGGTTCCGGGTGCTGACCGATGGGAATCTCGCTGTCGTCATGGATAATGTGAATGTCGTGACGGCGAAACCGGTTCCGTCCGGACCAGCATCGGAGTGATGACGTGCCGGTAAGGATCATGCAGGCTGGACGGGCCACCGCCCAGGTAGCTGCCGGGTTCTTCGTCATCTCAAGCTTCACGATCGCACCGGCCATCGGGGCGCACGCCAGCTCGCCGCACTCGCCATGCGGCGCCGGAGCCGCGGTCGTCCGGGCTATCAGGCTGACCGGCTCAAGCCCGTCACAGAGCTCAAGCCCGTCGCAGAGCGCGAGTCCGTCGCAGAGTGCGAGTCCGAGCCACTCGGCTAGCCCGAGTCCGTCACACAGCCCGAGTCCCAGCCACTCGGCTAGCCCGAGTCCCTCACACAGCCCGAGTCCCAGCCACTCGACGAGCCCGAGCCCGTCCCATAGCCCGAGCACATCGCCCTCCGGATCGCCGAGCCCCTCCCCGACCACCGGTGCGATCTGCGTTTCGGCGCGGCTCATGCCGCACGAGTCCCAGACCGTCCCCGGAGGCACCGTCAGATACACGGTCTGGGTGTGGAGCACCGTTCCCGCCAGGCGCGTGACCGCCACCGCGAGCATCAGCGGCCACGCCATGCGATCGCCAAGGTTCGACTTGTGCCCCGCCCCGCACAAGTCGGTCTGCTCGATCGGCGCATTGCCTGCCAATCAGGCCATCGAGTTGATCGTCAAAGCCCATGTCGGCGTGAAAGCAACGGTCGGCGAGCAGGTCACCCTCACGATGGCCGTGCAGGGCACATCGCTGTCCCCGGCCGAGGCCGCGGTTACCGCGGTCGTTGATCAGGCCACTCCTTCGCCGTCACCCACATCACCGCTGCCGACGTTCCCCGGCGTAACGCTGCCACCCGGCTCCACCGTGACGCCGGCCAACCTGTCTGGGCTGTTCCCTGTGGTGACGCCAAGCTCGACTCCGAGCCCGAGCGCTAGCCGACGGACCAGGAACCGCGCGGCCACCATCACGCCGACGGCTTCCACCCTGCCGCTCGACCCGCGCCTGGTCGGCGGCCAGCTCGCCGGACTTGCCGTGCTGGCCGCGGCGGTAACCATGGTGGTGGCACGGCTATCGCTGCGGACTCCGCATCCGACCGCGGGGGCAGCCGCGACACCACCGGCCGGGCCCGCGACGGAGGACAAGCAAGCTACCTAGCCACGACGACCGGGCGGCCGGCGCCATCTGGCGGGGTGCGGCTTGCCTGGGCCGATATTTGAGGGCTTGCTTGGCAGCTACTTGGCGGCGTGCTCGACCAGCGGGCGCATCTGCCGCATCTCGCTGGCCAGCCCGGCAGCGCTTAGCGTCGGCGAGATAATCACTCCGAATGTGTCACCGTCGGCCCAGGCACACTCGGCCGGGCCGCCGTTCGAGCCAGGCGCGCACGCTGCCTGGCCGCCGAGCACGCCGACGCCCGTGGTGAACGAACGGTGCAACTGCGCCGTGAAGCCGGAGATGAAGCCGCCGGCCGAGCCACCGCCGGTTAGGTTCCCGCCGATGAAGACGATGATCTGCGGGCCGGTACTGGTCCCTGGGCCGGTCGACTTCTCGTAGACCGCGCCGACGACATTCCTTACCTCACCGGCCGCCCCGGCCACGATCCCGTTCCGCAGCTGCTGCGCATGGGTGGCATTGGCCAGCGCCGGGTCCTTGACGTACCCGCCGAGCTTGTCCGGAACGGAGACGACGTGCACCGACGGCGAGGCCAGCAGCAGGTAGCCGACGATCGCCAGCACCGCGACAACCGCCGAGCCGGTCACGGCCAATGCCCACCGTGGCAGCCTGGCGACCGAACGGACTAGCCCACGGGCCCGCTCGCCCTGGTCACCGGATAGCGCGAACGATCTCTGCCGTGACCCCGGCCGCCCGACGACCGACCCAGGTCGGCGTGCGGATCTCTTCGGCGCGGAACGTGCCTCAGGCTCCGGCTCGCGGCTCCGGCCCGGCAGCTGAGGCGTCCTGCCCTTGCCGCGGATCTTCTTGCCCTTGCCCGGCGGTGCCAGCGTGGCCCCTGACCCGCCCTTGACCCCTTTGCGGAGTCGCTGCTGACGCTCCAGGCCTGGCGGCAGACCGGCCGGCGCAGACAGAGGAGATCCCGCGCCCGTTTCTGGCAGCCTGGCGTCCTCGTCCGGCCAGGCGCCCAGATCAGCCGAAGACCCGCGTTCGGTGCCCGATGGCATGCCAGGACCGGATCGTTCCGCCAGACCAGGCCACTCCCCCGAATCACGCCGGGTCACGTCCGCTGGCAGACGCGCCGGATCGGCTGGACCGGCCCGATCCGGCCGACCGACGGGATCAGCTGGGCCATCACGATCCGGCCAGCTTGCTCGACCAGACGGGCCAGTGCGGTCAGGCCTCGCCGCCAGGCCGGTCGGGCCATCACGATCCAGCCCGCCGACCGAGGCGGTCGGACCATCACGATCCGGCCAGCTCGCGGGACCAGACGGGCCGGCGCGGTCAGGCCCAGCCGTCGGCCCGGTCCGGTCATCACGAACCGGCCAGCTCACCGGACCGGGCCGGCCAGGGCGATCGGGCCTGGCCGTCGGCCCCGTCGGGTCATCACGAACCGGCCAGCTCGCGGGACCGGACAGGCCACCGCGATCCGGCCAGCTCGCGGGACCAGACGGGCCGGTGCGGGCAGGCCTAGCCGCCACGCCGGTCGGGCCATCACGATCCGGCCGATCTATCGAGGCAGTCCGCCCACGGTCGGCCCGGCCAACCGGAAGATCGTGATCCGGCCAGCTCGCTCGGCCAGACGGGCCGGTGCGGGCAGGCCTAGCCGCCGGGCCAGCCGGGCCGTCACGATCCAGCCCGCCGATCGGGGCGGCTTGATCATCACGATCCGGCCAGCTCGCGGGACCAGACGGGCCAGGACGATCGGGCCTGGCCGTCGGCCCAGTCGGGTCATCACGATCCGGCCAGCTCACCGGACCGGGCCGACCAGGGCGATCCGGCCGGCCTATCGGGGCAGCGGGACCGGCGCGGTCAGGCGCCGACGGCGAAATGGCGGGCTCGGCGCTGGCCCGGCTGGCCGGTCGTTCAGGCGGCTCTCGCAGCAGGCCGGGACGATCGGGTTCTGGATACCGCGCGGCCGGCGGCAAGCCTGACCTCGGTTCGCGCGGCAGCCGACCTGCGATGTCCGGCCGACCAGCCGGGCCCGGCGGCAGGTAGCCGCCGCCGGCATAGCCCGGCGAGTCCTGATCGGCGCGTATTCCGCGGCCAGGCTGGCCGGGCCGCGGACCCGTGTCCTCGGCCGGGTACAGCGGCGCCCCGTAGTCGTCAGGACCCGGTCCAGCGAAACCGCCGCCGCGCTGATCGGGCCTGGGCAGATCGCCGGGCGGATGGAGCGGCGCCCCGTAGTCCTCTGGATCCGGCCCGGCGACCCGGCTGCCTGGCGGATCGGGCAGCGGCAGGTCGCCGTCCTGGTACAGCGGGCGCCCGTAGTCATCGGGGTCGGCCGCGGGCCTGCCACGGCGGCGGCCGCGGCTCTCCTGACTCGCCGGCTTGGGCTGAGCCAGCCCGTCCGCAGGCGCGGCGGCCGACGTGGACTCGGCCGTCTTCCTGCCGAGTCGGCCAGCGGACTTAGGCGCCGCGGCAGCGGGCGTCGCGGCCGACGCCGACCGGCCTTCTCCGAGGTAACGAATCCAGTCGTAGTCCTCGTCATCGTGCGCGCCCTGGCCGCCGGCCTGACCGGCCGCCCGACCCTGACTGCGCTCCGCTGACCTGCGGTCCTTGCCCTTCTTCGGCACGCGGTCGCTGGCGGCGGGGCGGGCGGGCCTGCGGCTACCTGACGACTCAGGCCCGCGGCGACCGGCCTCGCCTGGCCAGCCGTGATCGTCGGGCCCGGCCATGCCCGGCTGGTCGGGCCCCTGGGTCAGGTAGGCCGGGCGTCCGGCGGCGGGCGGTCCCGGCCGGTCCCAGTGACCGTAACCGGGCGCACGCGGCCCGCCCGTGTCGTCGTCCGCGCCCCACGGGCCTACGTACTCCTGCCCAGCGGCCCATGGGTCGGCAGTCCGCTGCGCTGCCGACCGCGAAGCGCGCGGCTGTGATCCGCCCGGGTCGCGCCCCGCGCCGCCCGGGCCACGGAACCGGTCGGGCGGGTAGTCCCCGGCCGGGTAGTCACCGGGTCCGCCCGGCGGATAACCGCCAGCCCCGCGAGCGTCCGCACCGCCAGCCCCGCCGCTCGGATAGTCAAAGTCGGGCCCGGCATAGGGCCAGCGCGGCTCACGGCCGCTGTCGGCGGTGCCCGGCCGGCCACCTTGACCGCGCAGGCGAGCATCGGCTGGCCGCGACTCAGGTCGGCGTCCACCGGAGGATCGCGGCTCGTAGTCGTCCTGCGGCCGACCGGTGCTCATGCGACGCGATTCCCCTGACGCTGGCGACAATTCTCAGCCCTGGCGAGATTCCTAACATCATGCGCCAAGATCGCACCGGCCGCTACACGATCGCCGGTCCCGGTTACCGTCCGCGCACTCGCCGGAACTCGTCGCGGAGCCTTCTCAGGCAACCAGCCCTGACCCCTTGCGGGCGACGCCTCGGCAGATAGACGATCTGCGTAGCGACGACAATTTAGGGGCAAACCATGCAGGAAGGTCTATCAGCTCCGGTGATCGGCCCGTCGACGATCCTTCCGCGGGGCTTCCTCTGGCTGGCGCCCGTCTGGTACACCGCTGCCGCGCTCGCGCTCGCCGCCAGCCGGTGGCCGCCGATGTGGTTCCGGCTGAGCGCCGCGGCCGGCCTGGCCGGAGTGCTCCTTACCTTCGTGCTGGTACTCAGCACGGTGCGGGTCAGGGCCTTCGCTGCCGACAGCGCCGGCGTCAGGCTCGGCCTGCCGGAGACCACGTACCGCCGGGGGCGGCACCGCAGGCAGGCCAGGCACCTGACCTGGGCGCAGATCGAGCGAGTGCGCATCGCGCGGCGGCCATACGGCGCCCGGCTTGAGCTCATGCTCAGCCAGGACGCCACCGCCGCGGCCCGCCCCGGCCGGACCCGCCTGCTCAGGAAGGCCGGCACCTGGCTGCTTCTGCTCCTGGTCCCGATCTGGTACCTGCGGCGGCCCACCGGCCTGGCCAGCCCGCTTGACCGTCCCCCGAGGTACCGGGTCGCGCTGCACGACATGACCACCGACGACCTGGGGCATGCGCTCCGCGCCCTGGCGCCTCCCGATGTGGCGGTCGCGGTACTGGTCCGCAAGCGCTGATCCGTATCATCAGCCACATCAGCACGGGACAAGCTCGACCGCAGACGCACCGGCAGACCGGCTGCGCGACGCTGACCAGCGGTGGCGCATTGTCATGAATCAAAATGAGAGGCGTAGACCCGATGGCACATGAGGTAACGGGCGTGATCGCCCGCAGCAAGGGCGCTCCGGTCGAGCTCACCACGGTCGTGGTACCCGATCCAGGACCTGGCGAGGCCCTGGTCCGGGTCCAGGCCTGCGGAGTGTGCCACACCGACCTGCACTATCGCGAGGGCGGCATCGGCGAGGACTTCCCCTATCTGCTCGGTCATGAGGCGGCGGGCGTGGTCGAGGCCGTCGGCGAGGACGTGACCGGGCTGGCCCCGGGCGACTTCGTGATACTCAACTGGCGCGCGGTCTGCGGGCAGTGCCGGGCCTGCCGCCGCGGCCGCCCCTGGTACTGCTTCGCGACCCACAACGCGGCGCAGAAGATGACGCTCAAGGACGGCACGGTGCTCTCCCCCGCCCTGGGCATCGGCGCGTTCGCCGACAAGACGCTGGTCGCGGCCGGCCAGTGCACCAAGGTCAATCCCGCCGTGCGGCCCGAGGTGGCCGGGCTGCTCGGCTGCGGCGTGATGGCCGGGCTCGGCGCCGCGCTCAACACCGGGCAGGTCGGCAGGGGCGACTCGGTCGCCGTGATCGGCTGCGGCGGAGTCGGCTGCGGCGCGGTTCTCGGCGCGAGGCTGGCCGGGGCGCGGAAGATCATCGCCGTCGACATCGACGACCGGAAGCTGCGGTGGGCGTCCGAGCTCGGGGCCACCGATGTGATCAACTCGACCCAGACCGACCCGGTCGAGCAGGTCCGCGCGCTGACCGAGGGCAACGGCGCGGACGTCGTGATCGAGGCGGTCGGGCGGCCGGAGACCTACACCCAGGCGTTCTACGCCCGTGACCTGGCCGGGACCGTCGTCCTGGTCGGCGTGCCGACTCCGCAGATGCGGCTGGAGCTCCCGCTGCTCGACGTGTTCGGCCGGGGCGGCCAGCTCAAGTCCTCCTGGTACGGCGACTGCCTGCCGGACCGTGACTTCCCGATGCTGACCGACCTGCACCTGGGCGGCCGGCTGCCGCTGGAGAAGTTCGTGTCAGAGACGATCGCGCTCGACGCCGTCGAGGTTGCCTTCGCCAAGATGGGGCGCGGTGAGGTGCTGCGCAGCGTTGTCACGTTCTGAGCGACGGCGGCCCGGCCCGGCCCGGCCCGGACTGGCCTGGCCGCCGGCCGGCGGGCCGGAGGGAGGCCGATTGACCGAGGTCGCCAGGATCGCGATGTGGTCGGGGCCCAGGACCCTGTCCACGGCGCTGATGCGGTCCTTCGAGAACCGGGCGGACACGGTGGTCGTCGACGAGCCGCTGTACGGGTTCTACCTGGCCCGCACCGGGATCTCCCATCCGGGCCGGGAGGCGGTTCTGCGATCGATGCCGACCAGCTGGCCCGAGGTGATCGGCCGGCTCACCGCCGGGTCGCTGCCGGCGGGCAAGACCGTCTTCTATGCCAAGCACATGACCCACCATCTGCTCCCGGAGATCGACCGCGGCGCGCTGGCCGGCCTGCGGCACGCGTTCCTGATCCGGGACCCGCGGCGGCTGCTCGCCTCCTACGCGAAGGTCCGGGCTGCGCCGACGCTGGCCGACCTTGGCCTGGCGCAGCAGGCTGAGATCTTCCGGCTGTTCGGCGGGCCGGTGATCGATGCCGCCGATCTGGCAGCCCGGCCGCGGGTCACGCTCGAGGCGCTCTGCGACGCGCTGCGCATCCCGTTCGACCCGGCGATGCTGGCCTGGCCGGCCGGGCCGAGGCCGACCGACGGCGTGTGGGCCAGGTACTGGTACGCCGGCGTGTGGGCCTCGACCGGTTTCGGCACGAACACCGAGCGCGGCAGTCCCGGTCCGGGTGCCGAGGCTGGCCTGCCGGCCGGCCTTGAGCCGCTGGCCGCGCGATGTCAGCCATTTTACGATGAATTGTCGGCTCACCGGCTCAGGAGCTGACGGCCCGGACCCGCCTGGCTCGTCAGCGGCCGTACTTCAGGATGACGCCGGTGTTCGCTCCCGTGGCACCCAGGCCAGTCAGCGCCCCAGCGCTCCAGACCGTTGCCGAGCCAGGGACGGTCGCCAGCCCGAACACGCCGACGTACCTGCCGCCGCGCGGGGGCAGGTGCACGGCCGCGAACGTAGCGCCGTTGAAGTGCAGCAGGTGCGGCGGCACGCCGGTGCTGTCCCAGCCGGTCGTCACCCAGACACCGCCGTGTCCGTCGCTGGCCGACACGCCCCCGGCCAGTGTGAAGCGGCCGCCGACGCTGACCTTGTGCCATGCCTGTCCGCTCAGGTGCGCGGCCAGCGGGAACCAGTGATCATGTCCGCCGACGGTCCTGACGCCGCCGCCGAAGGCCCACACATCGGTCGACGACGGCGCGTAAATGTCCTCGCCGCCGTTCCCGCTGTCGAACATCGAAAGCGGCGTCAGCTGCCAGGTGTAACCAGACCCGGTCCTGGTCCCGTGCAGCACCGCGGTTCCGCCTGCGGTTCCGATCGCCCAGATGTCGCCATTGGGCGCGGTGGCGACCGAGTCGAGACTCTGAATAGAGGTGTGAGTGTCGACGTGCTGCCAGCTATGCCCGTCATAGTGCTGCACCGGATTGCCGCCGATGATCGCGCTGAAGACCCAGACGTCCGCGGGGCTCAGCACGGCGGCGCCGGCGATCGACGTGAACCCGCGCCAGCGCTTCATGACCAGCCATCTGTGGCCGTTCCAGCGCAGCGCGAAGCCGTTGTCGCCGTGGTCGGTCTCGCCGAACGCCCAGACGTTGTTCCACGCGCTGGCCCGCAGCACCTCGATCGCACCTGACAGGCCGGCCGGCAGGTTGGACGTGCTCCACCGGCGTCCGTTCCAGTGCTCGGCGACCGGCCTCCCGACATCCGTATGCGCCGTCGCCACGTTGCCGCCCACCCACACATTCCGCGGGCCGAGGGACGTCGCGGCTAGCTCCAGAACAAGGCCAGGCCGGTGGTCGGTAGAGACGATCCGCCAGCCAGGAACGGCCGTCCCTGATCCGGCAGCCGAGCCCGCGGCACCGGCACCGGCTCCGGAGGCGAGACCGGAGGCGACACCGGCTCCTGAGGCGAGAGCGGTCCCTGACGCGCCGGCCAGCGCGATCACTGCCAGCGCACCCGCGGCGATCGCCGGCCGGCCAGTCGTGATCACCATGATCGCAGTTCCTTCCGGTCGGCCGCGAGATCCGGCGCGCGCCTGCGGACGAGTTCCGCCGGGAATGACACGTTCAGCAGGGTATGGCGCTTTGCTGCCATATGCAATGAAACTTCAATCTCGCGCAACATGCGGGCGCCGGGCCGCCGTTCTGGCCAGCCGGCCGATACCGGGCCGGGCGATCCGTGCCGGGCAGCGGCATTTGCTAGCGTCCAGTGCCGGTGCCGATCAGGCACCAGAACCAGCGGGAGGGGCCGTGCTTCAGGTGTTCGACGAGCGGAACTCCGACATCATCGTCAGCGTCGCCGGGCGGCTGAGCCATCGGGATCAGGCGTCGGTCAGCCCGTTCGACTCGGCGGTCCAGGGCGGCGACGCGGTCTGGGAGGGGCTGCGCCTGCACAGCGGGCGGATCTTCCGGCTGACCGAGCACCTGGCCAGGCTGCGGCGGTCGGCTCAGGCGCTGGCTTTCGAGTCGGTGCCGTCTGACGAGCAGATCATCGCCGAGATCCGGCGCACCCTGGCGGCCAACCAGATGACCGACGGCGTGCACATCCGGCTGACCCTGACCCGCGGCGTGAAGATCACCAGCGGGATGGACCCGAGGCTGAACCGGTCGGGCCCGACGCTGATCGTCCTGCCGGAGCACAAGCTCCCGGTCTATGCCGCGACCGGGATCACGCTGATCACGGCCAGCATCCGGCGGCCGCCGCCGGACTGCCTGGACCCTAAGATCCACCACGCCAACCTGCTGCCGTCGATCCTGGCCAAGGTCGAGGCCAACCTGGCCGGGGCCGACGACGCGCTGATGCTCGACCAGCGCGGGTTCGTAGCCGAGACCAACGCGACCAACGTGTTCTGCGTCACCGCCGGGGTACTCGGCACGCCGGCGCCGGCCGCCTGCCCGGAGGGGATCACCCGCGCCGCCGTGCTCGAGCTGGCCGCCGGCGCCGGGATCGAGTGCATCGCGGGCGACTACTCGCTGACCCAGCTCTACTGCGCCGACGAGGTCTTCGTGACCGGCACGATGGGCGGGATCGCACCGGTGATCGGGATCGACGGCCGGGTGATCGGGACCGGCCAGCCCGGACCGGTCACCGGCCGGCTGGCCGGCCTGCTCGACGAGCTGACGGCGGCTACGGGCACGCCCGTGGCCTAGCCGGGCGGAGGCTAGCGGAAGCTAGCTCAGCGTCTTGCGCAGCGCCAGGACCCGCGCCACCGCGGCCTTGAACGCGGCCTGGTAGGCGGCCGTGCCGTGGGCGTAGTCGCTGTTCAGCGTGTGCAGGGCGGTCTGGCCCTCCGAGACCTTCCAGGCCGCGCAGAGCAGCAGGTCCATTCCGGCCCTGGCCGCTAGCGTGGCCCGGCTCGCGATCGAGCCGAACGGGCCGAGCGCGCCGGCCTCCAGCGCGTCGGTAATGGTGACTCCGCCGAATCCGAGCCGGTTACGCAGCTCGCCCTGCACGATCGTGCTCGACAGGCCCGCCGGGTACTTCGGGTCGAGCGCCGGGTAGATCGCCCACGACACCATCACGAGCTTGACCCGGTCGGCGATCGCCGACCGGTACGGCAGCTCGTCCACGGACCTGATGGCCGGGAGCGTCAGCCTCAGCGTCACCGGCCGCTCGTCGGTGTTCTGCGACCTGGTAGCGGCGCCCAGGCCGGGGAAGTGCTTGACCGTCGCGGCCACCTTCGCCTGCTGCTCCGCGGTCGCGTAGAGGGCGCCGAGCTTGGCGACCCGGACCGGGTTGCTGCTGAACGAGCGGCCGAACTCGTCGATGAAGTTGCCCGCCTGCCGGTACACGTCGAGCACCGGCGCCAGGTTGACGTTCAGGCCGTGGCCGCGCAGGTTGGACCCGGCGCCCGCGCCCGCGGCGGTAGCCGCCTGCCATGGGTGCGCGGCCTGCCCGACCTGCTTCTCCGACAGGACCGGCGGCCCTGGCAGCCGGCGCACCAGGCCCCCCTCCTGGTCGGTCATCAGCAGCAGCGGCAGGTGCACCGGGTTCGTGCTGGCCGCCGCGGCCTGCTGAAGCTGGCGGGCCACGGCGGCCAGATGAGCCGGCGTGCCCACGTTGTCGGTGAAGAAGATCACCCCGGCCGCTTCGCCGTGCGAGATCAGCCACAGCAGGCTGGACGGCGGGGTCAGGCCCTTGTAGCTGTAGATCACCCGCTGGCCGGCCAGCTGGAGCGAGTTCAGCCTGGGCAGCAGTGCCACGGCCGCCGGAAGGCCGGCCGCGCTTGGTGATGTGACGCCAGGCCGCAGACCGATGGCGGCCGGGGCCAGTGCCGCAGGGGCGACCGGTCCGTTGCGGGGCCCGGCTGCCCGCGCCGCGTGCGAGGTCGTCATCGCCGACGTCCGGTGCCCCGCGCTGGCGACATGGCGGGCGTCGGCGCGGGCGGCGTAGGTCACGATGGTGGCGACGATCACGGCGACGGCGACCAGGGGGATGTACAGCTTGGCACCACGCACGGGGGACGGGCCTCTCCGCGAGCCAGCCCTGCCGGGCCAGTCCTGCATGTCGTCGGCGCTCGGGGGGGTTCCGGCGCCTGGGGCTACCCGACCAGCCACGGTACCGCGCCAGCCCGCGCGCGGCGACCGCTGAGCCCGATGGCTTCCCATGACTGCCATGCTACGAACAGATAACGTTTCGTGCACGGTTAACGATTCCCCCAGCCCGCTCCGCACGCGGCCAGACATCCCCTGATCAGGCCAATTCTCCGACCGCCAGACCGGTCATCCCCTGATGAGTACGCTGTGTAAGCCAATCTCGCGCATGCCGCCGGCCGATTCCGCGCGGCACGGCGCCGTGAAATAAGCCAATCGCCTGGAGGAATAACAGATGGTCCTGCGCGACACGCCGTGGCCAGCCGGCACGCCCTGCTGGGTGGACCTCGGCAGCGATGACCTGGTCAGGGCGAAGACGTTCTACGGGACGCTCTTCGGCTGGGAGACCATCGACGGGCCGCCAGAGACCGGCGGCTACGTGATGTGCGAGTTCCGGGGTCAGCCGGTCGCCGGTATCGGCCCGAAGATGGGACCGCCCGAGGTGCCCAGCATGTGGACGACCTACCTGGCGACGCAGGACGCGAACGCCACGGCGGCCAGGATCACCGCGGCGGGCGGCCAGCTGATCGCCGAGCCGTTCGACGTGCTCGACGTCGGCCGGATGGGCGTCGCCGCCGATCCTGGCGGAGCGGTGTTCGGAATCTGGCAGGCCGGGACGCACAGCGGCTTCCGCCTGGCCAACGAGCCGGGATCGGTCTGCTGGAACGAGAACATGAGCCGGAGCTTCGAGCCGAACAAGGCCTTCTACCAGGCCGTCTTCGGCTACGAGTACGACGACATGAGCAGCGAGGACTTCAGCTACGCCACGTTCAAGACGACCGGGAACCCGCTCGGCGGCATCGGCGACCTCGGCACCATGGCCCCGGCGGAGACGCCGCCGCACTGGATGACGTACTTCGGGGTCAGCGACACCGACGAGGCGCTCGAGATCGTGACCAAGCTCGGCGGCAGCGTCATGCGCCCGGCCTGGGACACCCCGTACGGCCGGATGGCCATCGTCGGCGACGACCAGGGCGCGGTGTTCGCGCTGATGAGCCTGAGCGACCAGAGCGGCCAGTAGCGGTCCGGGTGACGGCGGCGAGGTCGGTGCGGGCGCTCAGCGCGTGGCAGGCTCGACCTCGCTGCCGGCCGGTCCCGGCTGGAACTCGGCCGCGACCCGGTCGGCGGTCCGCCGGGCCCACTGCCCGGTGGTGATCAGCCCGACCACGAGAACCGCCAGGCCGCACCCGGCCACGAGCCACCAGCCCACATGGCTGGCCTGGGCGAACCCGGCACGCAGCGGCCCGGCCAGGACCGACACGACCGCCGAGCCGATCACCGCCACGCCCACGGACTGGCCGACCTGCCTGCTCGTGGACGCGACGGCCGCGGCCACTCCCGCCTGCGCCTGGGGCATGCCCGACATCGCGGTGTTCGTAATCGGCGCGTTGACAACGCCGAAGCCGAGGCCGAACAGCAGGTAGCTGACGACCAGGCTGCCGGCCGGCGTGCCGGCGGTCAGCCGGGTCAGGGTCAGGGCGCTCGCCGTGATCGTCAGGCCTGCCACGATCAGCGGCAGCCTGGGCCCGCGCGCGCCGACGATCCGGCCCGAGATCGGGCTGCAGATCGCGGTCATGGCGGCCATCGGGAGCATGTACAGGCCGGCGTGCAGCGCGGAGTAGCCGCGAACGTCCTGGAGGTAGATGGTGTTCAGCAGGAGGAACCCGCCGAGCGCCGCGAACGCCGACACAGCGATCATGGTCGCGCCCGAAAACGGCGCGCTGCGGAAGAACCGCAGGTCGAGCAGCGGGTCGCGGCGGCGGGCCTCGTAACCGGTGAATCCCGCGGCCGCGGCAGCGGCCAGCCCGAAGCAGCCGAGGATGACCGGCGAGGTCCAGCCGCGATCCGGGCCCTCGATGATCGCGAAGACCAGCGCGGCCAGCGTGACCATCACGAGCGCCTGGCCGCCGGGATCCGGCGGACGCGCCCGCGGCGCCTTGGACTCGGGCACGAAGACGGCGGTCAGCACGATCGCGGCGAGGCCCACCGGGATGTTCACCCAGAAGATGCTGCGCCAGCCGACCGAGCTGACCAGCGCCCCGCCGACCACCGGGCCGAGCGCCATGCTCAGGCCCACGACCCCGCCCCAGATCCCGATCGCGCGGGCCCGCTCGGCCCGCTCGGTGAACGTGTTGGTGATGATCGACATCGCCACCGGGTTGAGCATCGACCCGCCGACGCCCTGGATCATGCGGAACGCGATCAGCGCGCCGAGGCTGGGCGCGAGACTGCACAGCAGCGACCCGGCGGTGAAGAGCGCCAGGCCCGCCTGGAAGGTCTTGCGCCGGCCGATCCGGTCCGCCGTGGAGCCCGACAGCATGAGCAGGCTGGCGAGCACCAGCGTGTAGGACGCGACGATCCACTGGAGGCCGGAGACCGACGCGTGCAGCTCCCGCTGGATCGACGGCAGCGCGACGTTCACGATCGTGTTGTCCAGCCCGACGATCAGCAGGCTCATGCAGCAGATCGCCAGGATCAGCATCCGGCGCCGACGGCTCAGCTCGTTAGGCTCCATCGCCTCTAGCATGCATGCCGCGGCGCGCGCGGTGACACACCGGGGCAAGCCGGGCGCCCGCGCCGGTGCCGCGTTCACCCGCGACGGCGGTCACACCCGGACCCCGGTCAGTGTCCGCCGGGCGTGAGTCGGCCGGTGAGCACGAGTCAGCACGGCGAGTTCGTTACCGCTATCGCACGTAGGCTCAGCCGATGTCACGGCGGCGCAGGCCGGCCAGGCCGGCGGCGGCCAGCGCCACCGCGATCAGGCTGAGCCAGACGAACGGGACAGCGCTGACCGCGCCGCCAGGCAGCTTCGGCAGATGGGTGAACGGCGAGACGTCAAGGACCCAGTGCGAGAGCTGGATCGTCGCTCCGAGGAAGAGCATCAGCACCACGACGCCGAGCACGGTCCAGCTGCCGGCCGCGCTGGCCCGGGGAGCGAGTCCGTAGAGCAGTGCCGCGAGCCCGGCTATTACCAGAGCGGCCGGTGCCTGGGCGAGCCCGGCGAGCACGTTGCTGGCGATCACGCTGCCGCCGCCGACGGACCGCAGGGTGAGACCGAGACCGGTGCCAAGGCCGGCTACGCACAGGATCAGGATCGTCCCTGCCGCCGCGACCGACAGGTGACTCAGTCCCCAGGCGGTCCGGCTGACGCTGGTGGCGAGCACCGGATCGGCCCGCTCGGACGTCTCCTCGGACCGAAGGCGGAGCACGACGGAGATCGCGTATCCGGCGGCGATCAGGCCGCTGAAGCTCAGGATCGCCGCGATGTAGGCATCGGTGAGCCCGGTCTGCCCGCCGAGCTTGATCATGATGCGCTTGACCTGCTCGCTGCCGAGCAGGCCGCCGATCCCCTTCGCGGCGGACCCGATCACGATGCCCCACACAAGCGCCCCTGACGTCCAGGCGAGCAGCGAGGCGCGCTGGAGACGCCAAGCGAGCGCCAGCGGAGTCCCCAGCGACGCCGCTCCCCGCGCCGGTCCTGGTCGCTGCGGCAGCAGGCCCGCGTCGTAATCTCGGCGCACGGCCAGCAGGGCAGCCCCGGTCGCCAGCGCCGCGACCGTCACGACCGGCAGCGCGAGCACCCACCAGCGGATCGGGCCGAACGCCCGGTCGAGCTCGGCCCAGCCCATCGGAGACAGCCAGCTGAGCCATCGCGGGCCGCCCGGTCCGGCCGAGTCACCCACCGCTCGGAGCAGGAAGGCCACGCCGAGCAGACCGATGGCCAGACCTCTGGCCGAGCGGGCGGTCTGCGCGAGCTGCGCGGTGACCGCCGCGACGCCGGTGAACGCCAGGCCGCAGCCGGCGAAGCCGGCCGCCATCGCGATCGAGCCGGCGGCTGGCAGCCCGAGCGCGATGGCGGCGGCGGCCATCAGCACGCCGATTCCGATGTTCGCGCCGCAGGCCACCAGCAGCGCGGAGACCAGCGCGGCGTGCCGCCCGACCACGGCGGATCCCACCAGCTCGAGCCGACCGGTCTCCTCGTCGGCCCTGGTGTGCCTGATGACGATGAAGATGCTCATCAGCCCGGTGCCGATGCCGCCGAGCGCGGCGTCGCGCCAGGCGGTCAGCGAGCCCAGGGAATTGCCGTACAGCGGGCCGTACAGCGAGAGCAGCGCAGGGTTGTGGGCCGCGGCCGCGATGAACTCGTTCAGCCCGGCAGTCGTCGGGTAGAGCTTCTTGAAGCCGTACACGGTGAAGGCGACGAACGCGGTGAGCGCGTAGACCCAGATGGCGATCATGGTGCGGTCGCGGCGGAGCGCCAGCCTGGCCAGCGCGCCGGTGCCGGTCACCGTGTTCACGCCGGGACTCCGCCCGAGTCCCTGGCCGGGCTGCCGGCCGCTGGCCCGTCGCCCGCGTAGTGCCGCAGGAACAGCTCCTCGAGCGTCGGCGGCTGGCTGGTCAGGCTGCTGACCCCGGCCGCGCTGAGCCGCCGCAGCAGCCCGTCCAGCTTGTCGGTGTCCACCTCGCACGTCACCCGGTTGCCCTCGACATCCAGAGCGTGCACGCCAGGGAGCTGGTCGAGCCCGTCGGGCGGGCCAGCCAGCTCGGCGGATATCGAGGTCCTGGTGAGATGGCGCAGGTCGGCCAGGCTGCCGCTCTCCACCGCCCGGCCTAGCCTGATGATGGTCACCCGGTCGCAGAGCGCCTCGACCTCGGACAGGATATGGCTGGAGAGCAGGACGGTGCGCCCGCGCTGCCGCTCGTCCTCGATGCAGGTGCGGAACGATGCCTCCATCAGAGGGTCGAGGCCGGCCGTCGGCTCGTCGAGCAGCAGCAGTTCCACGTCGGAGGCGAGCGCGGCGATCAGCGCGACCTTCTGCCGGTTCCCCTTCGAGTACGCCCGCGCCTTGATCGTCGGGTCCAGCTCGAAGCGCTCAAGGAGGCTGGACCGGCGCCCGGCATCCAGGCCGCCGCGGAGCCTGCCGAGCAGGTCGATCACCTCGCCGCCGGTGAAGTTCGGCCAGAGGCTGACGTCTCCGGGGACGTAGGCGAGCCTACGGTGCAGGCCCGTCGCCTCCGTCCACGGGTCGCCGCCGAGCAGCCGGGCGGTCCCGCCGTCGGCCCGCAGCAGGCCGAGCAGGATCCTGATCGTGGTCGTCTTGCCGGCCCCGTTCGGCCCGAGGAAGCCGTGCACCTCGCCCTGGGTCACGGTCAGGTCGAGCCCGTCGAGTGCCACGGTCTTGCCGTAGGACTTGCGCAGCCCGGCGATGTCGATTGCCGCAGTCATGTCCCGGAGACTACACTACGTTCATAAAGTTGTGAAAGTTCCGAACGTTGAAGTACTGACGAACGTTCGAGAAACTCTGATCCGGGGAACCTGATCCAGGGGATCCTGGATCCAGGACAGCGAGGGCAACGTGACAGCTGCGGAGCGCGACCAGGACGCGGTGGGCCGTTTCATCGAGCGGTTCGCCTCGGTGCTGATCGAGGCGGGCATCCCGCGGATGCCCGCGCGAGTGTTCGCCGCGCTGCTGGTCTCCGACACCGGCCGGCTCACCGCCGCCGAGCTGGCCGGGCAGCTGCAGGCGAGCCCGGCCGCGGTGTCCGGCGGAGTGCGGTACCTGATCGGCGTGGGAATGGTGAGCCGGGAAGGAGAGCCAGGATCTCGCCGCCATCATTACCGTGTGCCCGATAATGTCTGGGACGAGGTCGTCTCGAGTCGCGACCGGCTGATGATCCGATGGACGACGGTGCTTCGGGACGGCATCGAACTCGTCGGCGCGGGCACACCGGCCGGAGAGCGGCTGACCGATTCGGTGCGGTATTTCGAGTTCGTCACGGCCGAGCTGCCGCTCGTCACCTCCCGGTGGCGCGAGCACAAGGCCAGGCTCGACCGCGAGACGGCCGCCCGGTCCTGACCGCGGCGCCGCGGCCCGAGCAGGCCCTGCCGTGCGGGTCCGGCGGCCCGGATTTTCAAGCCGGACCGAGCAAGATTTGCGCTGCGGAAGGACGATCGACCGCCAAACGTTGGTAAGACTTGTAATGAACGACGGCTGAGGAGGCTGCACACGTGGCGGGCGATCCTGGAGACCTCTACGAGGTGAGCCATGCAGCGCCGGAATTCGACTCCGAGCTGGTCATGCTCTATTACCTGGATGGATTCATCGACGCTGGCGGCGCGGGACGGCAGGTTGCCGCGCACCTGCTTGCCACGCTCGAGCACAGCGAGGTCGCCAGGTTCGACGTGGACTCGCTGATCGACTACCGGTCACGGCGGCCAGCGATGATCTTCACGAAGGACCACTGGGAGAGCTTCGAGGCGCCGGAACTCGCCGTGCACCTGCTGCGGGATCCGGGCGGAACCCCGTTCCTGCTGCTCAACGGGCTGGAGCCGGACCGGGAGTGGGAGCGCTTCGCCGCGGCCGTGCTGCGGCTGTCGGCCCAGCTGAACGTCCGGCTGCTAGCGAACTTCCACGGCATCCCGATGGGAGTCCCGCACACCAGGCCGCTCGGCGTGACCGGGCACGCGACCAAGCCGGACCTGATCGAGGGCTACCAGCCGCTGGTCGACCGGCTCCAGGTACCCGGCAGCGCCACCGCCCTGATCGAGCTGCGGATGAGCGAGGCCGACCGGGCGGCGGTCGGGTTCGCCGTGCACGTGCCGCACTATCTCGCCCATGCCTCCTACCCGGCCGCCGCTGTGACCCTGCTCTCCGCGCTCGAGCGGGCTACCGGCCTGAACCTGCCCAGCGGTGAGCTGCGCGAGGCCGCCGAGCTTACCGACGCCGAGATCGCCAGGCAGGTGGCCGGGTCGGAAGACGTGACCGAGGTCGTCAGATCGCTGGAGCAGCAGTACGACGCCTTTACCGCCGAGCACGATGACCTGCTGGGCGGACAGCCGGACAACATGCCGACCGCAGAGGAACTCGGGGCCCAGTTCGAGCGGTTCCTCGCCGAGCAGCAGTTCGGCGGCGAGTCACCCGAAGCCTGACCCTCCGCTGGCGACCACCGGCGGCCGGCGGCCGGCGGCAAACCTTGGCCGGAATTTGGCCATCGCCAGGGCGCTGCATCACCCTGGCCGGGCATAACTACTCCCGTCGGCCCGGCGGCACATCTCCTGCGGGGTGCACTGCGGGCCACGCCACATGCACGGGGGTCATGTGGCCAGGGGAAACAGGGCGGCGATGAATCGGTCCGCGCGTCGCGCGACGGCGCTGTCCGGCGGATCTTGTCGCGGCGACGTGTGCCGCCGCCCTGTTTCCCAGCTCCGGGCTCAGCCCCGGAGCAGGTCCCCGATGATGCCGCCGGCCGCGCCGCCGACGGCCGCGTCCTTGGCTCCGCCGCCGCCGATGTACGGCGACAGCGCGTGGGCCAGCATCGGCAGCGGCATCGACTGGAGCCAGACCCGGCCTGGGCCGGTCAGCGCCACCAGGTGCAGGCCGTCGCCGCCGAACATCATGTTGGCGATGCCGCGCATCCGCTGGATCGTGAACTGCACCGTGGCCTGGAACATCCCGATGTGGCCCGGGTGCACCAGGACCGTCTGGCCCGGCGGCAGGTCATAGGAGGTCACCTCGCCGCCCAGCTCGATCCAGGCACGGCCCTGGCCTTCCAGTTTCTGGAGTATGAAGCCGTCGCCGCCGTACAGTCCTGCCCGGAAGCCCTGCTGGAGACCGACGCTCGGCGTGATGCCCGGCGTGCCGCACAGCCAGCCATGCCGGTGCACCAGGTATGAGTGACCGCCCGAGATGTCGACCGGCACGATGTGGCCTGGCACCTTCGCGGCGAACGTGATCGAGCCCGGACCGTCGTACTTGGTCAGGAATATTCCGCCGCCGCCCACCATCCGCTTGAGGCCGCCCATCAGGCCGCCACCGCCGCCACCGCCGGTGTTCATCGTCTGCGACATCTGAATGCTCGTCGTCATCCAGGCAAGCTCGCCGTGCGGGGTCACGACGTACTCGCCCTGGGCTAGGGAGACTTCCAGGATGGGCATGGTCGTGCCCTTGATCTCGGCTTGCATAGGGACTTGCCCTCCATATCGCGGAACATGCCGCAACGACGGTACTGAGAGACAAGGTACTGGCCACGGCGGCCAGCCGAAAGGCCGATCAGAAAAGTTTGCGGTGCGGCTTATGTCCCGTCCGCGCCGACCGCCGGACACATGCTGACCAGGCACAGTTCCGCCGGCCCTGCACCGGGTCGAGAGCCGCGGGTATGGCACCGTACTGGCATGAACGACTACCGGATCATCAACAGGTCCTGCTGGGACGAGCGCGCGCCGGCGCACGCCGCGTCGCCCGACTACGACGTCGAGGCGTTCATCACCGATCCGGCGTTCATCAGCGGCGTCGTGCGCTTCGACCTGCCCAGGCTCGGTGACATCAGCGGTCTGCGCGGCGTGCACCTGCAGTGCCACATCGGCACCGACACGATCTCGCTGGCCAGGCTCGGCGCGTCGATGACCGGGCTGGACTTCTCACCGCCCGCGATCGAGCAGGCCCGCGCCCTCGCGCAGCGAACCGTCGCCGACGCCACCTTCGTCGAGTCCGACGTCTACGCGGCCGCCGACGTGCTCGGCCGGGAGGCGTTCGACCTAGTCTTCACCGGGATCGGCGCGCTCTGCTGGCTGCCGAGCGTGCGCCGGTGGGCCGACGTCGTCGTCAGCCTGCTCCGGCCGGGCGGACGGCTGTTCATCCGGGAGGGGCATCCGATGCTGTGGGCGATCGACGACGAGCGCGAGGATGACCTGCTGGTGGTCAGGTACCCGTATTTCGAGCGCGAGGAGCCGACGGTCTTCTCGGGCGGCGGCACCTACGTCGAGACCGAAGCGACATTCGAGCACAACGTCTCGCACGAATGGAACCACGGCCTCGCCGAGGTCGTATCCGCGCTGCTCGACGCCGGGATGACGCTGACGGCGCTGGCCGAGCACGACAGCGTGCCCTGGGAGGCGCTGCCCGGCCGGATGGAGCAGATCGGCGGCGGCGAGTGGCGGCTCGCCGACCAGCCCTGGCGGCTGCCGCATAGCTACACGCTGCAGGCCGTCAGACGCGGCTGACCCGCCGGGCAGGCACCGCGGCGAGGCCGTCCCGGCCGGCGTCGGGCCCGCCTGACCGACGGCGTCGTGACCTGGCCGGGCAGGCGAGCGGCTGAAAGCAAGGGGGGACGATGGCGCGCCAGCAGAGGCGGCCGAGGCTGACGGCACGGCTGCGCGCGCTGCTCGTCTTCATCTGCGCGCTCGTGCTGGTCGATACCGTGTTCTTCACCGCACTGACACCGCTGCTGCCGCACTACGTCCACACCGTCGGGCTGTCCAAGGCCGGGGCCGGGGTTCTGGTCGCCGCCTATCCGTTCGGCACCCTGGCCGGCGCCCTGCCGGCCGGCCTGCTAGTCGCGCACCTCGGCGCGAGACGCGGCGTCCTGGTCGGGCTGATCCTGATGAGCGCATCGACGCTGGTATTCGGCTGGTCCGCGACCGCGGTCGCGCTCGATTCCGCTCGGCTGGTTCAGGGCCTGGGCGGCGCCTGCACGTGGGCGGCCGGCATGGCCTGGCTGGCTGGCGCTGCCCCGCCGGAGCGGCGCGGCGAACTGCTCGGCACCGCGCTGGGCGCGGCCGTCGGCGGCGCGCTCTTCGGCCCGGTGGTCGGGGCGATCGCGAATCAGATCGGCACCGGGCCGGCCTTCTCGGCGGCCGCCGTGGGCGGGGCCGTGCTGATGGTGGTCAACTTCGCCATCGCGCCGCCCGAGCGGGACGAGCCGCAAGGGCTGTCTGCGGCGTTCGGCGCGACCCGAGACCGGTCTGTCGTCACCGCGCTGTGGCTGACCGCGCTGGCGGGCATGGCGTTCGGCGTGCTCGACGTGCTCGCGCCACTGCGGCTCAGCCAGCTTGGCGCCACGCCGATCGTCATCGGCGGGACGTTCCTCGCGGCTGCCGCGCTGGAGACCGGGCTGTCGCCGCTGACCGGTCGGCTGTCCGACCGGAGCGGCCCGTACCTGCCCGTCCGCATCTCGCTGGCGGCAGGCGTGCTGGTGAGCCTGCTCGCGCCGCTGCTCGCGCCGGCGCCGGTGCTGATCATGCTGCTGATCACCGGGATGCCGGCCTTCGGCGCGCTGTTCGCTCCGGCCACCGCCATGCTCAGCGGCGCCGCGCACCGGCTTGAGCTGAACCAGGGCCTGGCCTTCGGGATGGCCAATCTGGCCTGGGCCGGTGGCCAGGTGGTCGCGGCATCGGCCAGCGGGGTGATCGCGCAGGCGACCGTCGATCTTGTGCCGTACTCGCTGCTGGCCTGCACGTGCCTGGCTACCTTGATCGCGATTCGCGGCCGTAGACCGGCAGAACCCGCGGCATAACGGGTGCCGTCAGCGGGATACTGTGCACGAACGGCCGGGTCAGGCCGCTGCCGAAACCGAACCGATACTGGGGCCAGCCATGCTCTTTCCGACCTCGCTCGTCGGCAGTTACCCGCAGCCGGACTGGCTGATCGACCGCGAGCGGCTGGCGGGCAGGTTCCCGCCCCGGGTGCGGGCCCGCGAGCTGTGGCGGGTCGATCCCGCGTTCCTCCAGCAGGCCCAGCAGGACGCGACCCGGCTGGCCATCGCCGACCAGGAGCAGGCCGGCCTGGACATCATCACGGACGGCGAGATCAGCCGGGAGAGCTATTCCAACGCGTTCGCGACGGCGCTTGACGGAGTCGACATCGACAATCCGGGCACCGCGCTCGACCGCAGCGGACATCCGAATCCGGTGCCGCGGATCGTCGGCCCGATCCGGCGCCGACACCCGGTCGGCGCGGCGGCCCTGGCCTTCCTGCGCGCGTGCGCCGATGCGGGAAGTACCGTGAAGGTCACCGTTCCCGGCCCGTTCACGATGGCGCAGCAGGCGCAGAACGACTACTACCCGTCCGCGTTCGACGCCGCCTACGCCTACGCCGAGGCGGTGAACGGCGAGGTCGCCGACCTGTTCGCGGCCGGCGCCGACATCGTTCAGCTCGATGAGCCCTACCTGCAGGCCCGCCCGGACGCCGCGCGCGAGTACGGGGTCACCGTGCTCAACCGGGCGCTGGACGGGATCACCGGCACGACCGCGGTGCACCTGTGCTTCGGCTACGCGGCGATCATTCACGAGCGGCCGAGCGGCTACTCGTTCCTGCCGGAACTGGTCGGCTGCCGGGCCGATCAGATCTCGATCGAGACCGCGCAGTCCGGCCTGGACTGCTCGGTGCTCGCCAGCCTGGCCGACGCAGGGAAGACGATCATCCTCGGCGTGCTGAATCTCGGCGATCCGGCTGTGGAGAAGCCAGACCTGGTCGCCGACCGGGTCCGCCGGGCGCTGCCCTACGTCCCGGCCGAGCAGATCGTGCTCGCCCCGGACTGCGGCATGAAGTACCTGCCCCGCGAGTCAGCATTCGGCAAGCTGACCGCGATGACCCAGGCCGCGTCGGCACTGCGCGCGGAAGTCGCCGGGTGATCCTTAACGCCAGGCACAGGAAGACCTGGCACTGGCTGGTCGCTGCCGGGGTCAGTGCCCGCCCGGCCGCCTGAGCGGCTAGCCAGGCAGGCACCTGACCCCAGCTGCGAGATGTCTGACCGGGCGATGATCCGCACGCCACAACGCATGAACGGGCGGCGGCGTCCTAGATGTAACGCCGATGGCAGGTGGAGGATCTGATGCGCACGCTGCACGCTCGGTCACTGGGCAGGGCCATGACGGCCGTCTGCGCACGGACAGCCACCGCACGGCCAGCTGTCGCACGGGCAGTCGGCGCCCCGCCGGCTGGTACCGCGCTGGGGCGGGCCGTGAGGACCTGTCGGGCACGGGCGAGTGTCCTGGCGCCGGCGGGTGCTGTGCTGGGGCCGGCTGTGCTGGCGGCCGGTGCGCTGGTGCTCGCGGCGTGCGGAACGGTCAGTACGAGCACAGCGCAGGGACCTGGGTCGACGACCAGCTCAGCGGGAGCCGGTACGGGCACGCCGACGCCATCGACGTCGCCGACGCCGACGCCTTCGCCTTCGCCTTCGACGGGGCAGGCTGGTCCAGCGGGATTCCGGGTGCTGTCGATGAGCTTCGTCTCCGACCAGCAGGGATTCGCGCTCGGCACGGTGCACTGCGGCACCGGCCGGTGCGTCGCGCTGTTCAGCACGCCGGACGGCGGCATCAGCTGGCGTCGGCTGACCGCACCCACCAAGGGCGCCGGGGCCGTCTACGGCACCTGCCCGTCCCGTCGGCCCTGCGTGCAGCAGGTGCGGTTCGCCACGCCGCTGATCGGGTACGCGTACGACCCCTCGCTGCTGGTCACCTCGGACGGCGGCCTGCACTGGCGGCTCCTGGGCGGAGTGGGTGTCGACTCGCTTGAGACCGCCAACGGCACCGTCGTCCGGGTCGTATCAGGGACGACCGGCTGCGCCGGCGCACCGGCCAGGGTTGAATCGGCCCCGCTTGGCACCACCAGCTGGCAGGCCCTGCCCGCGCCGCCGATCGAGATGATCTGCCCGCCTGTGCTCTACCGCCAGGGCCAGCGCCTGGTCCTGGCTGGTTATGGCAACCCGGCCGGAGGCGTGCGCGCCACCGCGGAAATCGACCGCTCGGCCAATGGCGGCCAGACCTGGGCCACCGGCCCGGACAAGTGCGGCGGCAAGGACGGCTACGCCTCCGCCGTCGCCCTCGCACCGCCAGACGTGCTCGTGCTGCTCTGCCAGCACCAGATGCCCAGACCGTCCGGCGTCTTCGGCCCAGCCTGGATCCGGATCTCGGCCAACGGCGGCGCGACCTTCGGCCCCGACCATCTCGTGCCGTTCGTCCCGGCGCCGCGCGGAACGATCATCCACTACGAACTCGCCGCCGCCAGCTCCGCCCGAGTGCTCGTCCTATCCACCGACAGCGCCGGCCGCAGCCGGGTCGTGCTCACCGAGAACGCCGGCCGCACCTGGACCACGACCCTGACCCTGCCAGCAGGCGCCGCCCCGGTCCTGGTCGGCTACGAAGACCCCCTCACCGCCCGCGTCGCCCAGGGCGACACCGTCTGGACCACCCGCACCGGCGGCCGCACCTGGACCGCCAATCACATCACCTGAACTCACACCGCCCGTCACCAGCCCCGGTTCTCGACCGCTGGTCGAGAACCGGCGCGCAAATCGGACACTAGCCACCAGACAACGCGCGCTGCCGACCGCGTCCCGTCCCCCCGAACGTCCCCGGCCTAGTGGATTCCACAATCCATCACGATTATTCGCTATCAAACCGCGTATTCACTCGGCCACAAGCTCGATTTGGCATGGTTATTATGGCCGATAAGTATGATTTGCCGGAGTCGCGAGGAGCCAGAGGGGAGTCGCGAGGAGCCGGGCGGGAGTCGAGGTGGGCCGGAGTCGTGGCGAGCGCGGCCGGACGTGGCGAGCGCGGCCGGAGTCGTGGCGAGCGCGGCCGGAGTCGTTTGACTGGCGTTCCGGGCGGCCAGGTCGCGCAATATGTTGCCAGCGGCGCGATGACCTGCCCTATGGCCAGCGGCTCGGTACCCGGAGTCGCCCGGCAAGCCGTTCAGGCGGCCGGGCGAGCCCGGCATGCCGGGCCGCTCCCGGCCGCTGCCCAGTCCCCCAGCCCGACCCGCCGCACGGACCGCTCCCGGACCGCTGCTCAGTCCCCGAGCTCGGCTCGCCGCCGGGTCACGAACTCGTCAAGCTCGGCCCTGATCGCGTCGTCCAGCGCCGGCGCTTCGTACTCGTCCAGTTTCTTCGCCACGATCTCGCTGGCCCGCGCGGTGGCGTCGTGTCCGCCGGTCCGCAGCCACCGCTCGTAGTTCGAGGTGGACGACAGCAGCGGCCGGTAGAAGCACTCCCTGAACCGCTCCATCGTGTGCTGCGCGCCGAGGAAGTGCCCACCGTGCCCGACCTCCTCATGCGCGCCGAACGCCAGCGACGCCTCGTCGATCTCCAGTGGGGTGAACTGAACCTGCAGCATCCGCAGGATCTCGATGTCCACGATGAACTTCTCGTAGCAGGACACCAGGCCGCCCTCCAGCCAGCCGGCCGCGTGCATGACGAAGTTCGTGCCGGCCAGGAACGTCGGCAGCAGCGTCATCAGCGACTCGTACGCGGCCTGCGCGTCGCAGGTCTGGCTGGACGTCAGACCGCCTCCGGTGCGGAACGGCAGCCCGTAGTGGCGGGCCAGCTGCCCGGTGCAGAGCAGGCCGATCGCCGATTCGGGCGTGCCGAAGCTGGGCGAGCCCGACTGCATGTCGATGTTCGACAGAAACGAGCCGAAGATGACCGGGCACCCGGGCCTGATCAGCTGGGCCAGCGCGATCCCGGACAGCGCCTCGGCGAGCTGCTGCACGAGTGCCGCCGGGATCGACACCGGTGACATGGCACCCATCAGCAGGAACGGGGTCAGCACTACCGGCTGGTTCGCCGCGCAGTACTCGAACTGCGCATCGAGCATCCGGTCGTCCCAGCGCAGCGGTGAATTGCAGTTGATCAGCGATATGGTCGCCGGGGTTTCCTCGATCGCGGGCCGGCCGCCGAACAGGATCTCGGTCATCTTGATGGTGTCGGCGGCGTTCGGCCCGGACACCACGTTGCCCATGTAGATCTTGTCGGTCAGGGTCTGCAGCGCGTAGATCATGTCCAGGTGCCTGGAGTCCAGCGGCGCGTCGTTCGGCTCACAGATCACGCCGCCTGCCGAGTCCAGCTGCTCGAACGACTGGGCCAGCATGGCCAGCTTGCGGAAGTCGTCCATCGACGCGTCCCTGCGAACGTCGCCTTCCCTGACGAACGGGGATCCGTAGACCGCGCCGAACGCCATCTGGTCGCCGCCGATGTGCACGCTGTTGGCCGGATTCCTGGCCTGGACGTCGAACTCGGCCGGCGCCTTGGCCACCTGCTCGAGCACGAAGTCAGGATCGAGCCTGACCACCTCGTCCTGCACCGACTGGCCAGCCATGCGCATCAGCTCGAGCGCCTCCGGCTTGGCGAACTGAACGCCGATCTCCGAGACGATCCGCCGCCAGCCCTGGTCGAGGACGGCAACGGCGTCCGGGGAGAGGATCTCGTAGCGGGGCATGCGATTGCGGAACATGGCTACCTCGGCGTCTGTCGGGCGTTGACCGCGCGGGTCGGCGGACTGCGGTTCGGCTTGTTACGAGCGGGGCGGTATGAAATCAACGAGACGAGTGCGCTAGCTGCAGTGCGTGGGCCTAAATGGACTTGCCTGGACGCCGGTCGCTGAGCGGGACGGAACTGCCCGGCGGGACCACCGCCGTTCAGCGACGACCTTGACCGTTATGACATCTGGAATCTAGGATCACATAGTAGAACTTGGTTCCGTAATATGGAACTCGATCCAGAAGGGTGGCCGTGACCAGGCCAAACGGAACCCAGGCAATCGACCGGGCAGCTCAGTTGCTGACCCAGGTCGTGCAGTGCCCTGGGCCGGTGACCTTCGGCGAGCTAACGGCCGCGAGCGGTCTCGCAAAGTCGACAGCGTCCCGCCTGCTGATGGCGCTCGAACGGCATCAGCTGGTCCGGCGCGATGCCAGCGGGCGGTTCCGGCCGGGCGAACTGTTCATCAGGTATGCCTGGCGCGGCACGGCCGGCACCGATCTGGTCGCCGTAGCTCAGCCGTTCCTTGACCGGCTCGGTGAGCAGACCGGCGAGACCGTGAACCTCGGCGTCGCGGGGAGCGCGGGAGCCGGTGACGGGCAAAACCGCCGGTCCGCGCGCGGCACCGGCCACAACGGCTCTGGCCACAGCAGTGCCAGC
Organism: Streptosporangiaceae bacterium; assembly: GCA_035604275.1. GTDB lineage: Bacteria > Actinomycetota > Actinomycetes > Streptosporangiales > Streptosporangiaceae > Chersky-822. The sequence goes on from DATNIU010000257.1 coordinate 28,095, forward strand.
CACAGCAGTGCCGGCCAGGGCAGGGTCGCCGGCCAAGGCGGCGCTGGGCTCGCCGCGGGGACCGTTGTCGAGCAGATCGCCCAGGTCGACAGTCGCTTCATGATCGGCGGGACCAACTGGGTTGGCCTCAAGGTGCCGCTGCACTGCTCGGCGCTCGGCAAGGTGCTGCTCGCCTTCGGCGCCGCCGATCTGCCGCCGGGACGCCTGCGGCCGCGCACCGCCAGGACGATTACCACCAGGGCAGCGCTGAACGCCGAGCTTGCGGTGATCCGGAGCCGTGGCTTCGCGGTGACCGACGCCGAACTCGAGCCAGGACTAGTCGCCGTAGCCGCCCCGGTCTTCGCAGGCGGTCCCGTCGCCGTCGCCGCGATCTCGGTCTCCGGGCCGGCCGCCCGGCTGACCCCCCGGCAGATTCCCGCGGTCGCCCGCTGGTGCAGGGCCGCCGCCGGCGAGCTGTCCGACGTGCTCGGCACTCCCCTGACAATTGCCAGTTCCCAGACAGAAGGTGCCGCATGACCAACGATGAGCTGCTCCGTCAGCTGTACGACCTCACCCTGGTCGGCAACGGCCCCGCCGTGCTCGAGCTGACCAACGCCGGCCTGAAGGCCGGGCTCGGCCCGGAGACCCTGCTCTACGAGGCCCTGATCCCCTCGCTTGAGGAAGTCGGCGCCAGGTTCGAGCGCGGCGACTTCTTCGTTCCCGAGATGCTGATCGCCGGCAAGGCGATGGCCGGGGCGCTCGAGGTGCTCCGGCCGCTGCTGGCCGAGACCGGCGCCGAGCCGATCGGCACCGTGGTGATAGGAACCGTCAAGGGCGACGTGCACGACATCGGCAAGAACCTGGTCAACATCATGTTCGAAGGAGCCGGGTTCCAGGTCATCGACCTTGGCGTGCAGGTCGCGCCGGAGAAGTTCATCGCGGCGATCGAGGAACATCGGCCGGACATTGTCGGCTTCTCGGCGTTCCTGACCACGACGATGCCGATGTTCAAGGCGAACATCAACGCGCTGACCAAGGCCGGGCTTCGGGACAAGGTCATGGTGATGGTGGGCGGCGCCCCGGTCACCCAGGAGTACGCCGACGTGGTCGGCGCGGACGGGTACGCCGCCGACGCATCAGCCGCCGTGGTCAAGGCCAAGCAGCTGATCGCCACCCGCCGTGCCGCGAGCCGGCCTGCCGTCCAGCCTGCCTGATCGGGGATCTCGATGGACACCGTGCTGCGCTCCGCCACCAAAGAGGTGGTCATCGGCGCCGGCCAGCCGTTCTGCATCATCGGCGAGCGGATCAATCCGACCGGCCGGCGGATATTCCAGGACCAGCTGCGGCGCGGTGACCTGTCCAGAGTCGAGACCGATGTCGCCCAGCAGGTCGCCGGCGGCGCCATGGTCCTCGACGTGAACATGGGCGCGCCGCTGGCCGACGAGGCCGAGCTGATGGTCGCCGCGGTGCAGCTGATCCAGTCGCTGACCGATCTGCCGCTCTGCCTGGACTCCTCGATCATCGAGGTACTCGAGGCCGGCCTGGTGACCTACCAGGGCAAGGCGCTGGTCAACTCGGTCACTGCCGAGGACGAGCGGCTCGAGGCGATCCTGCCGCTGGTCGCGCGTCACGGCGCCGCCGTGATCGGGCTGCCCAACGACGAGAAGGAGATCCCCGAGGAGCCGATGCGGCGGCTGGAGCTGGCCCGCAAGATCATCGACGTGGCCACGGGCAAGTATCAGATCCCGATCGAGGACATCGTCATCGACCCGCTCGCGATGCCGATCGGCGCCGACACGTCCGTCGTCGTCCGCACCCTGGAGACCCTGGAGCTGCTGCGCGCCGAGTTCGGCGTCAACACCACGCTCGGGGCGTCGAACGTGTCGTTCGGTATGCCGGACCGGGGCGCGATCGTAGCCGCGTTCCTGCCGATGGCCAGTGCCGCGGGGCTGACCAGCGCCATCATGGACGCTAGGTCGCCGGATCTGGTGCGGGCCGCACGGGCCGCCGACCTGCTGCTGAATCGCGACGACTGGGGCGCGAACTGGATCGCCGCGCACCGGGCACAAGCCGCGCAAGCCGCACAGGCAGCTCAGGCCGCGCAGGCGGCTGAGCCCGCACCAGCCTCGACCTGACTGGCTCCGACGTGACCGTGCCGCAGGAGACAGCGCTCGATCGGGCTGCGACGCCGGCGACAGGGGTGCAGGCAACTCTCCCCGGCGCGCCTCAGGGCGACCAGGCCGCACCGCAGGCGGCCCGGTCTGGCCAGGCTCCCCCAGAGTCTGCCGAGACCGGACCGGGTCTGCCAGGGCGAGTCGATCTGCTTTTCGTTCCGAATGAAAACAAGGTCAGGGTGCCGTCTGGAGTCACGATCTTCGACGCGGCCAGCTGGAACGGCATAGCGATCGACTCGACCTGCGGCGGCCACGGAACCTGCAAGAAATGCAAGGTCCGGGTCATCGACGGCGACGTGCCGACCTCGAAGGTCGATGCCAGGGCGTTCTCCCCCGACGAGCTTCGGGACGGCTGGCGGCTGGCCTGCCGGGCACTGGCCAGCGCCGATCTGACGATCGAGGTACCGCCGCTCACCACCCGGCCGAAGGCTGCCACGGTCGGGATCGGCCGGCGGGTGATCCTGCGGCCGGCCGTGCAGAAGCGATATCTGGAGCTGGCCGAGCCGTCGCTGTCCGACCAGCACAGCGACATCGAGCGGGTGCTCGCCGGGCTCGATGATCTTGAGCTGCGGGTTGACCTGACGGTGCTGCGGTCGGTCGGCCGGGTGCTTCGCGCGGCCGACTACAAGGTGACGGCGGTGGTCGTCGACGATGTGCTGATCGACGTCCAGCCAGGGGACACCACGGAGCGCCGGTACGGCATCGCGTTCGACCTCGGCACGACGACGGTGGTGGCAACGCTGCTCGACCTGTCCACGGGAACGCCGATGGCGGTCGGGTCGATGCTCAGCAAGCAGCAGCCGTTCGGCGCGGATGTGATCAGCCGGATCAGCTCGGTCATGCTCGAGCCCGAGAACCTGGGCCGGCTGACAACGCTGGCGCACGAATCGCTCAGCGAGCTCGTCGGCGAGGTCTGCGAGCAGGCCGGAGTCGACCCGCTCGACGTGTACGAGGTGGCGCTTGCCGGGAACGCGACGATGACCCACCTGGCCCTCGGCATCGATCCCGAGCCGCTCGGTGTCGCACCGTTCATCTTGTCGGCCAGGCTGCTGCCCGAGGTGCTCGCCACCGACATCGGCCTGGCCGTGCACCCGCGGGCGCGTGCCGTCGTGTTCCCCGCCTTCGGCGCGTACGTGGGCGGTGACATCACCGCCGGGCTGCTGGCCTCGGGGATGAACCGGGACTTCCGGGTCAGGCTGTTCATCGACATCGGCACCAACTGCGAGATCGTGCTCGGCAGCAGGGACTGGCTGCTGGCGACCGCGGCCCCGGCCGGGCCCGCGTTCGAGGGGGCCGCGATCCGGTGCGGTATGCGGGCCGCCGACGGCGCGATCGAGTCGGTCACGCTGCGAGCAGGGCTGCCGGGACCAGCGGGGCAGGCCGGACAGGCGGGACCGGCGGGAACCGGCGGCGTCGAGCTGCCCGGCCGGGTCGAGGCGCCCGGCCGGGTCCAGGCGCCCGGCCGGGTCCAGGCGCCGGGCGGGGTCGAGGCGCCCGGCGGGGTCGAGCTGAAGGTGATCGGCGATGCCGAGCCAACCGGACTGTGCGGCTCGGGCCTGGTCGA
>DATNIU010000258.1:0-9080 GCA_035604275.1 Streptosporangiaceae bacterium
GGGCCCCGGTCCGGGCGCGGGCCCCGGGCCGGGCGCAGGCCCCGGATCCGGCGCAGGTCCCGGGCCTGGCATCAATGACAGCCTGGTGCCGCAGCAGGGTCCCAACTACGCGCTCGCGAAGCGTCTGCAGCGCTGGCGCGCCATGGTCGCCCGCGCGGGCGGCGCTACCGTCTCGATGAACGTGGCCCCGCCGACGCGCACCCGGTCTGTCGTGAAGAACCGGGCGCTGGCGGCGGCGTACGCGGGCGCCCACCGGTTCGGCGTGGAGATCTTCGAGCCAGCGACCAGCCGGGCGCTGATGGCCGCGCTGCTCGTGCACGACCTGCAGACCGGCGGCGGCCCGGCCCATGACCATCCCTGGCAGGACGAGGCGCACGCGGCCGCGCACGGCGGGCTGTGGCGCATCGCGTACGCGCCGCGCAGCGCGCTCGGGCTGGCCGCAGTGCTCGGCCTCGGCCGGGCGTGAGCGCCGTCCTGAATCGCCGCCAGCTCGGGCGGCGGCAGGTGGATCACCGGCGGCGGGTGATCGCGGGCAGCGGGTGATCACGCCAGTTTCCATGAATTAGGTTCTTCTCCTGCCCGGTATACGCCTCTGACCGCTGATTTTGGCGGGTATATATGCCGGTATATATCCGGTGGCTCCGCAGTGGAATTAATTGGAGGCTCAAATTATCCTGTATGATAATTTGCTGACAGCCTCGGATGGAGGCATGGCCCCTTCCGGGCAGGCGCATTTTCCGAATTCGGCGAGTAATCAACTGTCGTGCCACAAATGCGTGACGCCGCTCACCGTCCGCGCAGGCGCGCCGCCGCGAGCCAGAACTACATGTCCGGCCGGTACGCGGGTCTGGGGGACTGTGCCCTGGGTAGGCCTATCCAAGCCGCCCGCCTGCGGTGCCGGCGGCCGCGCACGTGACGAAGGTTCATTACTGGCCAGTAACAGGCCGCTGGCCTAAATGCCCGGGACCATTGGCACTCGCCGGTCCCGGTTGGGCGGAAATACGGTCAATGTCGAGAGAGGTGGTTGTGCCGTGCTGACAACAACTGCGGCGCTGCGCGCGGGCCGGCCCACTGGCCTCGACGCCGAGACGCTGAAGATGACCCTTGAAGCGATCGACGAGTTCGTGGCCAAGGAACTGACGACGGAGCGGCAGCTTCAGCTCGATCACGACGATGTCTGCCCGGAGGATCTGGTCCGGGCGATGTGCAGTGACGCGCTCGGAGTGCACCTGCTGTTCATCCCGGAGGAGTACGGCGGGATGGGCGGTGACACCGTCGATGTCTGCCGGATCTGCGAGCAGATGGCCCGCCTCGACCTGGGCCTGGCCACCAGCGTCTTCGCTACCTCGCTGGGCAGCGACCCGATCTTCGTCGGCGCCACGGCCGAGCAGAAGCGCACCTGGCTGACGGAGATCGCCGAGCGCGGAATCCTCTACGCGTACGGCGCCACCGAACCGGAGGCCGGCAGCGACCTCGGCGCGCTGAAGACCACAGCGACCCCGGTGGTGCAGGACGGGCGGGTCACCGGATACCGGCTGACCGGCCGCAAGCAGTGGATCAGCAACGGCGGCATCGCCGACATGTACACCATCCTCGCGATGGCGCCCGGCGGGCCGTCCTGGTTCGTTCTGCCGCGCGGGACCGAGGGGTTCACCCAGAACCGGCCCGAGGACAAGCACGGCATCCGGCTGTCCAACACGGCGGCACTGTTCCTGGACGGCGCGCTGGTGCCGGCCGAGAACCTGATCGGCGGCGTCGAGGGGCAGGGGCTCAGGCAGGCGCAGGAGGTGTTCGGTCTCACGCGCGTGACCGTTGCGGCCTTCGGTCTCGGGGGCGGCTGGTCCGCGCTCGACCGTGCCATCGAGTACTCGACGACGCGGGTCCAGGCCGGCGCTCCCCTGTCGCGCAAGCAGGGGTACACGCACAAGCTGATCGTCCCGCACGCCGTCAGGCTGGAGGCTGCCCGGTCTTACATCGACTACGTGGCGGCGCGGATCGACGCGGGCGAGGGCGAGAACGGAGCGCTCAACACCGAGGGCGCCATCGCCAAGTACCTCGCGACCGAGGCGGGCAACCTGGCCGCCGACGCGGCTATCCAGGCGCACGGCGGCTATGGCTACACCCGCGACTACCTGGTCGAGAAGATGCGGCGCGACGTCCGGATCACCACGATCTACGAGGGAACGTCGGAGATCATGGAGATGACGATCGCGCGCGATCGCTGGCAGCAGCACCTGAAGTCCGGCGGGCGCTACTACACCGAGATCGCGTCCGAGCTTCGCGCGCTGCACGCGCGGCACGGCGATGTCGGCGCCGAGACGGCGGCGCTGGCCAGCGACGCCCTCGCCAGCGTGCTCGAAGCCTGCCGGGCCGGCCGTCTTACCCGCAGCCAGCACGTGCTGCTCAGGCTGGGCGAGCTGATCGCGTACGCGGAGTGCGCGGCCACGTTCGCCGGCCGCGCTGCCGCGGCCATCGATGGCGTCACCCCGGCCAAGGTCGACCACAGGTTCGGCGCCGCCGCGCTCGCGGCCATGAGCCGGGTGTTCGCCCGCGACGCCGCGCACAAGGTAGCCCACGACGGGCTGCGCCTGGTTCTCGGGGCCAGCCAGGGCGCCGATCTGACCCCGTTCGAATCCGGCCTGCGACTGGACGCCGTACGCGACGCCCAGGCCGGGCTGCTGGCAGACATGGACAGCGTCGCCGACGCGCTCTACGGACGGTCGGCGCCGTCGTCCCCGACACAGGATCGATCGTCATGAACCCGAACCAGCCAGCCTCGCCTCAGCCGCAGCCAGTCGCCATCGTCGGCGTGGGCGTCATCATGCCGGGCGCCCCCGATGCCGCGGCGTTCTGGAGCAACGTGACCAGCGGCCGGTACAGCATCACCGATGTGCCGAAGGACCGGTGGGACCCGGATCTGTACTACGACCCTGACCCGCGGGCGCCGGACAAGACCTACTCGCGAATCGGCGGCTGGGTCAGCGATTTCCCGTGGGATCCGATCGGCTGGCGGCTGCCGATTCCGCCGAAGGTCGGCGAGCAGCTGGACGACACCCAGAAGTGGGCCGTCTCGGCGGCGCACGCGGCTCTGATCGACGCCGGCTGGCCCGCGTGGAAGGTGGATCCCGAGCGGGTGGCGGTCATCGTCGGCAACGCGATCGGCGGTGAGAAGCACTACGCGACCAACCTGCGCATCCAGCTTCCCGAGTTCACCAGGGAGCTGGTGAGGTCACCCGCCTTCGCCCGGCTGCCCGCCGACAGCCGCAGGCTTATCGTCGCCGAGACGACACGGTCGTTCCTGAGCCAGTTCCCCGAGATCAACGAGGACACGATGCCGGGCGAGCTCGCCAACATCCTGGCGGGCCGGATCGCGAACCTGTTCAACTTCCGCGGGCCGAGCTTCATCACGGACGCGGCCTGTGCTTCCGCGCTGGCGGCGATCAGCGCCGCCGCCGAAGGTCTGGTCGACCATCAGTTCGACGCTGCTATCGCGGGTGGCGTGGACCGCAACATGAACGTGGCGGCGTTCGTGAAGTTCTGCAAGATCGGGGCGCTCTCGGCGACCGGGACTCGTCCGTTCGACGCCGGCGCGGACGGCTTCGTGATGGCCGAAGGCGCCGCGCTCTTCGTGCTGAAGCGGCTGGCCGACGCCGAGCGCGACGCCGACCGGATCTACGCGGTGCTGCTCGGCGTCGCCGGGTCGAGCGACGGCAAGGGCAAGGGGATAACCGCCCCGAACCCGGTCGGGCAGCGCCTGGCGATCGAGCGGGCCTGGCGGAACGCGGGCGTCGAGCCGTCGACCGCGTCCGCGCTCGAGGCACACGGCACGTCCACCCGAGTCGGCGACGCCTCGGAGCTTGAGAGCCTGAACGCCGTCTTCGGCGGCGCCGGGATCGCCCCCGGCTCGATCGCGCTCGGCTCGGTGAAATCGAACGTCGGCCATCTGAAGAGCGCGGCCGGCGCTGCCGGGCTGTTCAAGATGATGATGGCGCTGCACGAGAAGGTGCTGCCGCCGAGCCTGAACTTCCGCGACCCGAACCCGAACGTCGACTGGGCGACCTCGCCGTTCAGGGTGAACACGGAGCTTCGCGAGTGGCGGACGCCGCCGTCCGGCGTGCGGCGGGGCGGCGTCAGCTCGTTCGGCTTCGGCGGGACCAACTTCCACGCCGTGCTCGAGGAGTACGTGCCCGGCAGGTTCGGCGACGCAGGGCGGCTATCGGCGGGCGCCAGCCGGCGGCCGACGGTGGGCGGCGGCATCCTGCTGCCGAGCGAGGCTGTCCTGCGGGCGGCCGCGGGCGGCGGAGCAGCGACCGCCGGGGTCAAGGTTCCGCTGCGCGGCGCGCTCGTGGTGGGCGGTGAGACCGAGGCCGAGGTAGCCGCGCAGCTGGCACGGATACGTGACCTGGCTGCCCGCGGGGAGGCGCCCCCGCCGCGCTCGCCGGATCCGGCCCTGGCCGGTGCCAGCGTCCGCGCCGCCATCGACTACGGCGGCGCTGCCGATCTGGCGGACAAGGCGGCCATGGCGGTGCAGGCACTGAACGGCGGAACCGCGGCGATGCGGAAGATGCTGCGCGCACGAGGCATCTTCCTCGGCAGCGGCCCCGCGCCGAAGGTTGCCTTCCTCTACCCGGGCCAGGGCTCGCAGTACGTCAACATGCTCGGCCAGCTGCGGGCGACCGAGCCGATCGTGGCGCAGACGTTCGCCGAGGCCGACCAGGTGATGGCGCCGTTGCTCGGCAAGCCGCTGACCGAGTTCATCTTCGTCGACGCCGCGGATCCGGCCGCCGTCGCGCGACTTGAGCAGCAGCTGCTTCAGACCGAGATCACCCAGCCCGCCGTGCTGACCGCCGATATCGCCCTGACCAGGCTGCTGCGTGCCTACGGCATTCAGCCCGACATGGTGATGGGCCACAGCCTCGGCGAGTACGGAGCGCTGGTCGCCGCGGGCGCCATGTCGTTCGAGGCCGCGCTCGAAGCGGTCAGCGCCCGCGGCAAGGAGATGGCCAGCCTGGAGATCCCCGACCGCGGCGCGATGGCCGCCGTCATGGCGCCGCTGGACGAGATCGAGCGGACCGTCGACTCGGTCGACGGCTACGTGGTCACCGCGAACGTGAACAGCTCGCATCAGGCCGTGATCGGCGGCGCGACCGAGGCGGTCGAGCAGGCGATACACGCGTTCCAGCAGGCGGGCAGGAACGCGGTGCGCATTCCGGTCAGCCACGCGTTCCATACCTCGATCGTGGCGCCGGTCAGCGAGCCGCTCCGGCGGACGCTGTCGCGGCTGAAGCTGCATGCGCCGACGCTGCCGATCGTGGCCAACGTCGACGGCGAGTTCTATCTGGCAGCGGGCCCGGACGCGGAAGGGCGGATGCTTGACGTCCTCGGCCGCCAGGTCGCATCGCCGGTCCAGTTCGTCAAGGGCCTGGACACGCTGTACCAGGCTGGAGCGCGGGTGTTCGTCGAGGTCGGACCGAAGCGCGCGCTGCACGGCTTCGCCGAGGACGTGCTCGGCTCCGTGCACGACGATGTCCTCACGCTGTTCACCAACCACCCGAAGAACGGCGACCTGCCCTCCTTCAACGCCGCGCTGTGCGGCCTCTACGCGGCCGGCCTTGGATACGCCGCGCCCGCCGCCTCGCCGGCCGCGCCAGCGGCTCCCGTTCCCGCGCTTGCCGCCATTCCAGCGGCTGCCGCTCCTGCGCCAGCGGCTGCCGTTCCAGCGCCCGCCACTCCAGCGCCCGCCGTGCCCGCTCCCGGTGCGCCGGCGCCTGCGCTGGCCTCGGCGGCCAGTCCGGTCCCGCGCGTCACCGCACCCACCGCCACGGGGGCAGCCATGTCTGCTGATCGCTATTACGAACTCGGCCGCCTGCTTGCCGACCTGCTCGACCGGAGCCGGGTCATCCTTGGCGAGGCCGACGGAACCGGGCCGGCCGGCGCTGCGGCAGCCGCGCCGTCCCGCTACCCGCCTGACCCGGCGGAGCCGGTCGTCATCACCGGCGCCGCGCTCGGGCTGCCTGGCGTGGACCGGGTATTCGACGACGAGAATGTCGCCCGCATCCTGTCCGGCCAGCAGCTCATCGACGTGATACCGCGGCAGGTCCGCCGCGAGATGGTCGACAAGCACATCACCCGGCTGGTGAAGAGCGACGATGGCGATCCGGTCTTCGACGAGATCAAGGGCGAGGACGACGTCATCAAGCTGGCGGGCCGGTACCGCCCGCTGGACGCGGTGCAGGAGCTCGGGCTCGACCCCGACCGCGACGCCGCGCTCGACTCGTGCACCAGGCTGGCGATCGGCGCCGGCCTCGACGCGCTGCGCGACGCCGGCATTCCGCTGGTCAGGCACTACCGCACGACGACGCTCGGGACGCAGCTACCCGGCCCCTGGGGCCTGCCCGACGACTTGCGCGACGACACCGGCATCGTGTTCGCGTCGGCGTTCCCCGGCTACGAGTCGTTCGCGCACGACATCAACAGCTATCAGGAGGACCGTTCGCGCCGGACGGAGCTCGCCACGCTGGTGGACGTGCGCGGCCGGATGAACGCAGCGGACCAGGCAGCCGCCGAAGTGGACCGGCGGATCGCCGAGCTCCGGCACGCCCTGGAGACCCATCCGTTCATGTTCGACCGGCGCTTCCTGTTCAGGGCGCTGTCGATGGGGCACTCGCAGTTCGCCGAGCTGATCGGCGCCCGCGGCCCGAACACGCAGGTGAACTCTGCCTGCGCCAGCACGGCGGTCGCGATCTGCATCGCCGAGGACTGGATCCGGGCCGGCCGCTGCCGGCGGGTGATAGTCGTTTCCGCGGACGACGTGGCATCGGACACGCTGCTGCCCTGGACCGGGTCGGGATTCCTGGCCAGCGGCGCGGCAGCGACCGACGGTGTCGTGGAGGACGCGGCCCTGCCGTTCGACCGGCGACGGCACGGGATGATCATCGGTTCCGGCGCCGCGGCGCTGGTCATCGAGTCGGCGGAAGCAGCACGGGAACGCGGCATCCGCCCGATCTGCGAGGTGCTCGCCGCGGTCGGCGCCAACAGCGCGTTCCACGGCACCCGCCTCGACATCGAGCACATCGGTCAGGTCATGGAGACCCTCATCAGGCAGGCCGAACGGCGGGGAATCGACCGCGGCGCGATCGCCGGCCAGACCGTCTTCGTCTCGCACGAGACGTACACACCCGCGCGCGGCGGCAGCGCGTCTGCTGAGATCAGCGCCCTGCGCCAGGTCTTCGGCCCGGCCGCGGACTCGATCGTGATCACGAACACGAAGGGCTTCACCGGGCACGCCATGGGCGCGGGCATCGAGGAGGTCGTGGCCGTCAAGGCACTTGAGACCGGAGTCGTCCCGCCGGTCGCCAACTTCCGCGAGGTAGATCCGGAGCTCGGTCAGCTGAACCTGTCCCGCGGCGGCGCGTATCCGGTCAGCTATGCCCTGCGGCTGGCGGCCGGCTTCGGCTCCCAGATCGCGATGCTGCTGCTGCGCTGGACCGCGCCGGCCGACGGTCGGCACCGTGCCCCCACCGACCTCGGCTTCGGCTATCGCGTGGCGGACGACCGGACCTGGCGTTCCTGGCTGGCACGGGTCAGCGGTCGCGGCGATGCACGGCTGGAGGTCGTGCAGCACCGCCTCCGGGTCACCGACGACGGCCCGGCGCACGCGCCTTCGGCTCCTCCAGAGCCCGCGACGCGGCCCGCGGCGCCGTCCCTGATGCCGCCTGCTTCGGCGCCGAACGGGCAGGCGCCGACGGCGGCTGAGCTGGCGTCCGGAGCCCAGGCAGGCACGGTTCAGCCAGGTCCGGCCATCGCGGCGCGGTCGGCTGCCCCTGCGACGGCCCAGCAGCCGGCCCTTGCGCCGGCAGCGCCTCCGGTATCGGCAGGGCCAGTGCTCGCCACCGACAGGCCGGCGCCGGCTCCCGCGGCTCCCGCGGCTCCTGCGGATCCGGTCGGGCAGTCCGTGCTCGACATCGTGGAGGGGGTCACGGGTTACTCACGGGACCTGCTGGAGCTGGACCTCGACCTCGAGGCCGACCTGGGCGTGGACACGGTGAAGCAGGCCGAGGTGTTCGCGGCGGTGCGGGAGCGGTTCGGGATCTCGCGCGACGAGGGCCTCAGGCTGCGCGACTTCCCCACCCTCGCCCACGTGATCGACTTCGTCCGGGACCGGGCACTGGTGACCGGCCAGCCCGGCGAACCCGCGGCCGAGCGCCCGGCGGTGCCGCGAACGCCGGATCCGGCCCGGCTAGCCGCCGCCGAGTCCCAGGGACAGCCGACCGCGACAGCGTCGGCCGGCCCAGAGCCACGCGGCCCGATGTCGGGCACAGTGTCAGCCGGCCCGGTGTCGGGCACAGTGTCAGTCGGCCCGGTGTCGGGCACAGCGTCAGCCGGCCCAGTGTCGGGCACAGTGTCAGCCGGCCCGGTGTCGGGCACAGTGTCAGCCGGCACCGAGCCATCCGGGTCGGCCCCGGCCGCCGCCGGTTCCCCGGCCGCCGCCGGTTCCCCGGCGGACGCCGGTTCCCCGGCGGACGCGGTGACTGGCCAGATCGTGGAGATCGTCAGCGAGATGACGGGCTATCCGGCCGAGCTGCTCGATACCGATCTTGACCTGGAGGCCGATCTGGGCGTGGACACGGTGAAGCAGGCCGAGGTGTTCGCGGCGGTGCGGGAGCGGTTCGGGATCCCGCGCGAGGAGAACCTGAGGCTGCGTGATTTCCCCACCCTCGCGCACGTGATCGGATTCGCCAGGGAGCGGGCAACCGCGACGGACTCGGCGGCCGCGGCGGCCGAAGAGCCCCCCGCCCCGCCGCGATCGGGCCAGCCCGCGGCGGACTCTGCGACAGGGGCGGCCGAAGAGTCCCCCGCCCCGCCGCGATCGGGCGAGCCCGCCACGACCGCGCAGGCCGGGCCGTCGGCCGCCGCCGGTTCCCCGGCGGACGCGGTGACTGGCCAGATCGTGGAGATCGTCAGCGAGATGACGGGCTATCCGGCCGAGCTGCTCGATATCGATCTTGACCTGGAGGCCGATCTGGGCGTGGACACGGTAAGCAGGCCGAGGTGTTCGCGGCGGTGCGGAAGCGGTTCGG
>DATNIU010000259.1:0-50030 GCA_035604275.1 Streptosporangiaceae bacterium
TCTGGTGTGCCAGTTGTTCTGCCAAGAGCACGGCTGGTTGGCTACGTTTGGAAGGGATAACCGCTGAAAGCATCTAAGCGGGAAGCTCGCCTCAAGATTAGGTCTCCCTCAGGGTTAACCTGGTAAGGCCCCTAGCTAGACGACTAGGTTGATAGGCCGGAGGTGGAAGCACGGCAACGTGTGGAGCTGACCGGTACTAATAGGCCGAGTGGCTTGGCTTCTACTTCAAGATCTTGCTCGCGTCCACTGTGCGGCTCCCGAGGTGCGGTCGGCCTCGGCGGCCTCCGAGCGTTGGCTCGGGGTAGCTGAGGGACACATCTCCATAGAGTTTCGGTGGCTATAGCGAAGGGGAAACACCCGGTCCCATTCCGAACCCGGAAGTTAAGCCCTTCAGCGCCGATGGTACTGCGTGGGGGACCGCGTGGGAGAGTAGGACGCCGCCGGACATCTTCCCGCTGAGGGCCGTTACCGTAAGGTGATGGCCCTCAGCGCGTTTCTGCGTTGGCGCTGTCCCGTTGTCTCTCCTGACCACCTGGTTCGGATGCGGTGCCGAGGCTGCGATGGATGCCCGCGGTGCGGGCAGCGGACGCCGTGGCCGCTGCCGACGCCGGGAATGACGGAACACGGCGCAGCGGGGCTAGGCGTGATTGGTGGAGATCGCAGTGGGTGGTAGCGCGGCCGGGCAATCGTCGGGACGTCCGGCCAGAGGTGGCGGCAGAGCTGGCGGCTCGGGCCAGGCTGGTTCGTCGGGCGGACGTGGCTCGGGTCGCCCTGGCCCGCGGACCGCTGGTGGCGGCACCGGGCGGCGGACGCGGGACGGATCGGCCGCGTCGCCCGGTCGTGATCCGGCGGGGCGTCGTGATCCAGCCGGGCGAGCGACACCGGGCGGCAGGTCCGGGTCGCCGCGGTCGGCTGGCGGCTCTGGCGCTGGCGGCCGTGCGCTGAGCGGCGGCACTCGCAGACCGGCTGGCGGCGGCCCTGGCTCTGGTGGCGCGCCGGGCTCTGGCGGCGGCTCTCCTGCTGGCGCCCGTGGTGCGGGTGGTGGCCGGGGCGGATCGGCGAACGTCGGGCTCGGCTCTGGCGGCGGAGTTCGGGCTGGCGTGGGTGCGGCCGGGCGTAGTGTCCGTGGGTCGGCTGGCGGGCCTGGTTCTGGCGTGGCTGCGACCGGTCGTGGCACCCGTGGGTCGGCTGGCAGTAGGCCGGCGGCGGGCGCGCGGTCGGCGGAAGGCGGTGTGTCGGTCGGTGGTGATCGGCGTTCTCCGGGCGGCCGGCCAGCGGTCGGCGGCTCGTCGCCACGCGGTCGCGGTTCAGGCCCGGCGGGCCGTGGCGGTGTCAGCTCGTCGACTGGCAGGCCGCAAGCCGGCGGCCGGTTCGGGTCGGAGAGGCCAGCCGCTGCCGACGGACCAGGGTGGGCTGAGGGCCAGTCGCGAGCCGTCCGGGCTCCCGGTGGCGCGGGCCGTGGGCCGGGCGTCGGCCGTGGGGTGGCCGCGGGCGGTGGGCCGGGCGCGGGCCGTGGGCTGGGCGCGGGCAGGTCACGTCCGGAGCGCCTTGACGCGGACTCCGGCCCGGGGACGGACGGGCGCCCCGATCAGCGAGCAGATAGCCGGGCCAGTCGATGGACGGGCGACCGGCAGCCAGGCGGAGCCGACCGGCGAGCGGACGGGCAGGCCGGTCGATGGACGGGCGCGCCCACCGCCCGGCGGCCGGGCGAGCGGGCCGACCGGCCAGGCGGACAGCGAGCGTGGCGCTCTGATCGGGCACCGGGACCCGGGGGACGCTCGGGCTCGCCTGGCAGGAGCACCGCAGCAGGCGGCTCAGCCGTGCCAGGCTCGGCCAGCGCGGATTCGCCGGCGCAGACGCGGACGCCCCGTGATCGATGGCCGGACGGCGGTCAGGCGCGCCCGCCCCGTGGCGGCCAGGATCGCCCGTGGGACGGCGGCCAGGATCGCCCGTCCCGTGGCGGTTACCAGGGACGTCGTGGCGAGCTGTCAGGCGGGCGTGGCGGCCGTCCGCAAGGCGAGGGCTACCGCGGCCGACCTCAGAGCGACGCCGCGCACATATCCGCGCCGGCTAGCGTCACGGCCGACCAGCTCGATCCTGCGGCCCGAGCCGAGCTGCGGACCCTGCCAGGCGACCTCGCCGACGCGGTCGCCCGGCTGCTGGTCGCCGCTGGCCTGGAAGAGGACGCCGAAGTCGGCTATCGGTACGCTCTGGCCGCTCGTAAGCTCGCCGCCAGGGTTGGCATAGTCCGGGAGACCTGCGGTATCGCGGCCTACCGGGCAGGAAAGTGGGCGGAGGCGCTAGCTGAGCTGCGAGCCGCCCGCCGGCTTACGGGCGAGGACGGCTATCTGCCGCTGATGGCCGACTGCGAACGGGCCCTGGGGCGTCTGGACCGGGCGCTCGATCTGGTCACCGGCCCTGACGCCAGGAAGGCCGACCGGCAGACCCAGATCGAGCTGCGCATCGTCGAATCGGGTATCCGGCGCGACCAGGGTTTTCCCGAGGCCGCCGTGGTGGTCCTGCAGATCCCCGAGCTCACCGACGGCCGCCACCGGCCAGGTTCGGCACGGCTCTGCTACGCCTACGCGGATGCGCTGCTTGACACCGCGCGGGAAGAAGAGGCGCGCTATTGGTTCGGCCGGGCGGCGGCCGCGGACACCACGGGGGAGACTGACGCCGCCGAACGCGCCGACGATCTCGACCAGGTCGAATTTGACGACCTCGAACTCGCTGACGACGGCGTCGAGGCTGCCAATGACGACGCAGACCAGGTCTCCGAGTAGGCGGCCGGGCGGTAGATCTCGTCGGGCGGCTTGCTCGGCCCGCTCGGCTGAGCGCCACGGCGGCGCAGCTGAGTGCCGCCCGCCGCGCCGTCAGGCGGCGGTGGCCGGTGGGCTGTGACTGCGCAGGGTGCGAGTTCGGTCGGGGCTGGTGGCGGTCATGGTGCCGTCGGCGTTCAGGACGACGTCCCAGCCCCACTGGTGGACCACGATCAGATGATGGAAGGCGCAGAACAGGCCGAGGTTGGTCAGGATCGTGCGGCCGCCGCGGCTGCGCGGGATCAGGTGGTGGACCTGGCAGGCGGCGGGCCGCTGGCCGCAGCCGCCGGGCCAGGCGCAGTGCCGGTCGCGGGCGATCACGGCCCGGCGCAGGTGCGCCGGGATGGTGTCGGTCGCGGTCCCGATGTCCAGGGGCAGGCTGATCGAGGCGGCCGGGCCGATCAGGGTGCCGGTGCGGAGCCGGGCGGCGAGCCCGGAGGGTCCGGAGAGCAGGGCGATGGCCTGGCGCAGGATCAGCTCGCGCCGGGCGTTCTCGCCCAGCAGCGCCATCCGCTCGGCGTGGTCACCGCGGTCATAGCAGGCCGGCCGGCCGCTGGTTCCGGTGCCGGTTCCGGCGTGGCCAGTGCTGGTTCCGGCGCGGCCGCTGCTGGCGCGGCCGCTGCTGGCGCTGCCGGTGCCGGCGCGGCCAGAGCCGGCCTGGCCGGTTCCGTCCTGGCCAGAGCTGGCGTGGCCGGTGTGGCCGGGGCTGGTGCTGGCTGCCTGGCTGGTGCAGAAGGGCGGGCCCGGGCACGGGAGCCGGGGGCCGGCCAGCGTGGCGGCGAGCCGGTCGAGCAGGTCGTGGTCGACGTGACCGGTCACGATCGGGATGATCGTGGCGTCGCAGTCATCTCCTGGCGCGGCGAGCGGCCCGGGCCCGGCCCAGCCGCCGTTGCCCGGACCGTCCGCGCTGTCCGGTGCTGTGGGTCCGGTGCCGTCCCGGCCGCCGCCGGGCAGGCCGGTGAGCTGGTCCAGGGTCATGACCAGCTGGATCTGGGTGGGCTGCCCGGCGCGGTCGGGCAGGCCGCCGGCTGCGATCAGCCGTCGCATCGCGTCCTCGAGGGCGTCGTGGTACCGCTGGGCCTGGGTGCGGGTGTCCTCGGGCCCGGCTTTCTTGGCTAAGGCATCCAGGACGGCCTGAACGGCGGCGGCGCAGCGGGGCGTGAGGTCGCCGGCCAGTTTCCCTGCGCCCCGGTAGTGCGTGGCCAGCCGGACCGAGCGATCATCGAAACCATCATCGCCGTCCTCATCGGGGTGTGCGGTGCGGGCGCGGAGTTCCTCGGCCAGCCCGGCGAGGTCGGCCAGGGCGGCGCCGGCTGCGGCGGCGGCGAGCATGATCAGGTCGGCGTCATCGCGGGTGCGGGCGGGCAGCAGGTCCGACCAGTCGCAGACCGCCCGGGCCCAGGACACCGAGATGGTCCCGGCGGCCAGGGCGTCACGCACGGCGGGGTGGGCGGCCAGGCGGCGCATCCAGCCGACCGCGCCGCCGGCGGCGGCACCGGTGATCCGGGTCTGCCATTTCAGCCAGGTCCGGGCCGATCCGTGCCCATCATCCTGAAATGCGCACGCCGCGTCGAACCCGGCCAGCACCACCGACCGGGCCGCGGTCAGCGCGGACTCGGCCCGCTCCAGCTCGCGCAGGCACTCGGCCTGCTCCGCCGCCGTCAGCCCGGCGGCATCGGCGCCGGCCAGCATCGCCAGTCCGGCCCGCGTCATCGCCGCGGCAGCCGCGGCGGACCCCGGCGCCATGCCCGGCGGTGCGGCAGACCCGGGCGGCTGACCGGCAACGCACATCGGGCACCTCCTCACAGCAGGGACAATCTGCAACGAGGCCGTGGCGATCGACCGGACCAGAAGCTGTCAGCACAACGCCACGGCATCCTCGCGGACACCAACGCGAACCCCGTGCGATCGGAGTGCCTATCACCGGGGCTCAGACTCCGAAGGAGTTCCACCTGCCACCTGCACCGTCATCTACGACAGCCCCGGCAACGCGATCTCTCTAGAACATCTATTCGCATCCTAGCGCCAGCCACCGACAGTCTTGTCTCAGGACGCACCCGGCGTTAAGCACTGTGCGGACCGCCCGCCGGCGGGTCGTGCACACGGCGGTTACGGGCCGAAAGGCTGCGTCATGATGGGCACTGGCTGGGAGCGGCCGGCCCAGAGCGGGGCAGCCGCCAGTGAAGATGACGCCAAGGTGCTCAACGGCCCGACGGACTATGTCTCTGACGTTTCCGGCGCGAGTGCCTGGCTCGGCCGAAGCTGCCGCACGCCGCGCAAGGACACGGCGGTCCAGCTCGGCTATCCGGAAGTGGCAGCGCCTTCGTCTCGGCCATCCTGGCTCGCGTCCAGGTAGTCTGCTCAGGACCGCCGGTGACCGCCGCGGAACGTCGGCCGATAGTCCCGTGGGCTTCGGGCGCCTGCGGCCGGGAACCTCGGTGACCTGACCGGACACAGACTAGATGTGCCGACCCAAAGCAGACAGGCCTGACGATGGCGGTCCCGGCCCGCGCCGCAGATGACCGGGAACTGTGGCGGCGGGCCGCCGCAGGGGACCGCGACGCGTTCGGTCAGATCTTCGACCGGTACTCGGACTCCGTGTACAACCATCTGTTCCGCCGGCTCGCCGATTGGTCAGAAGCCGAGGATCTGACATCGGCCGTCTTCCTGCAGGCGTGGCGCAGGCGGGCTGAAGTTGTCGTCGACCGTGAGTCGGTGCTGCCCTGGCTGCTCGGAATCGCGAACAACACGCTGAGCAATACCAGGCGAGCCAGGCGGCGCTACGACGCCGCGCTGCAGCGGCTTGGCCGTGAGGTGGTGCCGACCTGCGCCGACCATGCGGACGAGACGGCCGCGCGGCTGGATGACGAACGGCGGATGGCCGAGCTGCGCATCGCGGTAGACCGGCTGCCCAGTCACGAGCGCGAGGTCATCGAGCTGTGTGTCTGGGCTGAGCTGGATCAGCAGGCAGCGGCCGTGGCGCTCGGTGTCGCCGTAGGCACGGTCAAATCCAGGTTGCACCGGGCTCGTGCCCGGCTCACGGCCCAGGTGTCCGCGCCGTCGGCGGCCAGCACGACAGAGGCCGCCGGGACGGGCGGGTCCAGGGGCAGCGGAGCCACGGGCGAGCCCAGGGCCAGCGGAGCCAGGGAGGCGTGATGGACGAGAGCGGACGGATCAACGGGCTGCCGATGCCTCCGGGGCGTCGGCGCCTGCCGGACGCCGCCAGGCGTCGCGAGGATCTGCTTGAGGCTGTCCGGGCACAGGCCCGCAGGCGCTGGCCGCTGGCGCTCGTGTCACGCCGCTGGGCAAGTCCGCTGGCCGCGGCCGCCGTTGTCGCCGTCGTGGCCGTTCTGATGGCTATCGTGGTCCCTCAGGTCATTCACGGCCGCGGACGCGGTGGCACGGCACCGACTGCCTGCACCAGCCTGGTCCGTGGTGTCACCACCGGATCAGCCGCGATCGGCGTCGGCTACCGGCCGCCCCGGTTCGCGCTCAGCAGCGGAGACCCTTCCGATCTTGGCCAGGCCGGGACGGTCACCTATGATCGCCCCGGCGGCCCGGGAGGACCGGCACAGCTTCAGATCAACCTGAGCAACTACCCGGCCGGGCTCGGCACGGTGCGGACCGGCTACGGGAAGCCGACAAGCATCACTATCGGCGGTCGGCCGGGACTTCTCAGCCGGTACCCGGCTTCCGTTGGCGTCTACTACAAGCCGACGGCCAGGTTCCTGATCGGTGTCGTCGGCCACAATGTGCCTGCGACGACCATCATCAAGGTGGCCCGCAACCTCAGTTTCCGGCCGCCGGCCATCATCGAGCTGCCCGTCGGCGCCGGGCACGTCATGACCAAGGCCGCGGCACTGGCGATCGCCCGCCGTTCCGCCTCGGTTCCAGCAGGTCCGGCTGCGGTCAAGCTTTCTTCCTGGACCGAGATTCTCGCCATGATGCGGGCCAGTGGTTTCGGGCACGGGATCTTCGTGGTCCCGCCGGTGATGAACGCGTCGCCGTGGCGGCCGGTATGGGCGGTGCTCCTCGCGCCGCCCGGGCACGGCCTGTTCACGCAGCGAGCGGACCTGGTCGTCATCGTGGCCGCCGGGGGACAGCGACTGAGGATCGGGCCAGGCAATCATCCGTCCTGGTTCCGCGTGCTCAGCGACCGGAATCCGGGCCTGCGGGGCTGCCCCGGAGGCACGAGCACGCGGCTGCCTTTCGGCGTCCTCACCAGGAACGAGGCGGCCTACGTAGTACGCGGCGGGACAGCTCAGCCGCTCGGCTCCGCGCGCGGCGAGACGACCACGTATGTGCTCAAGCTCACGACGGTCGCGGCGCTCAGCCGCGCCGACCCCGGCCTGTACGGCGGATGTGTCCGGCAGGACTGCGCGCTGAACGAGCTGATCTGGCCCACGATCGCTGTCACCCGCACGGCTCCGAGGCACACCTTGACCTGTCCGCCGGCATCGGTCTCGGTGCCATCCACTTACCGGCCGAAGCAGGTCCGTGAGATGTTCTCGGTCAGCGTCCCTGACAACAGTGAGGTCGGGTGCGGCAAGCTGCCCGCCTGGGTAGCACGGCTGAAGGATCTCGCTCCGGCGCACTGACGCGATCCGCCGGCCGGCACGAGGCGATGGCCTGCTGGAGGAGGACGGTTAGCTTTCGGTGGGCTCGGTCTTCTCCAGCCAGTGCATGATCCCGGCGACGTTGGCGTGGGTGCCGGAGACCCGGTCGTACTTGGCGGCCATTTCCGGGTCGGCGTCGTCGGCCAGCACGGCGTACCGGTCCTTGGTCCGCTGGGCGACCATCGCCACGGCGTGGTCGAGATCCAGCCCGGCGCCGCGTGCCAGCCGGGTCTGGTCGACCCAGAGCCGCAGCTCCTCCTCGGAGCGCCGCAGCGTCTCAGCGACGGCGGAGACCGGCCCGTAGTGGCTGAACAGCAGCCTGGTCGGCTGTAGCGCGGCGAAGAGGCGCAGCGACTCAAGCGCGATGCCGAGATCGAAGTCGGGCGGCGGCGTCGCCGGTCGCAGGTCACCGGTCGCCGGGATGTAGACGCCGGCCGCGTCACCGACGTACAGGTCACCGCTGGCCGAGTCGATCAGCCCGACGTGATGCCGGGCGTGACCGGGCGAGTAGTGGCTGTCCAGCCGCCGCCCGCCGCCGAGATCCACGGTGCCGGTGCCTTCGACGGCGCGGATCCGCTCGGCCGGGGTCGCGGTCAGTTCGCCGAAGAGCTTGTCGAGCTCGTCGCCGTACACCCGCCTGGCGCTGGCCATCAGCCGGGTCGGGTCGGCCAGGTGCCGCGCCCCCAGTTCGTGCACGACGACCTGCGCGCCCGGGAACATCCGCGCGATGTCGCCGACCCCGCCCGCGTGGTCCAGATGAATGTGCGTGACCACGACGGTGGCCAGGTCGTCGGGGCCGACGCCGAGCGCCGCCAGCGCATCCCGCACGACCGGCGCGGACGGCGCGGTCCCGGTCTCCACAAGGCACGGCCGCTCGGAGCGGATCAGGTACCCGGCGGTGATCTCCCGGTAGCCGGCCATCTCGGTATCGATCTGATACACCTCATGACCGAGCGCCGTGATCAGATCGGATTCCACCTCAGTGCGCGCCTCGTCATCCACCCGCCCATCGTCCCAGGTCGCCACGCCACCGCGCACCCGGCCGTCGCATGGACGCTAGCGAACGGACCTGCCCGCGCCTAGGTCCCGCCATCCGCCTGCTCCAGCATGGCCACGTCCCTCGCGAGGTTGCGGGTGGAGTCGAGGGTGTCGGGGTGGTCGGGTCCGAGGCTGCTGCGGCGGCGGTCCAGGGTGTCCTGGTCCAGGTCGCGGGCGGCCTGGAAGTCGCCGATTGCGTGCAGGTCGCTGGCGAGGTTGTTGGCGGATGCCAGGGTGTCGGGGTGGTCGGGTCCGAGGCTGCGGCGGTAGCGGTCCAGGGTGTCCTGGTGCAGGTCGCGGGCGGCCTGGAGGTTGCCGAGTTCGCGCAGGCAGATGGCGAGGTTGCTGGCGGAGATCAGGGTTTCGGGGTGGTCGGGTCCGAGGGCGCGGCGGCGGCGGTTCAGAGTGTCCTGATCCAGGTCGCGGGCGGCCTGTGCGTCGCCGAGCGCGCGCAGGCTGACGGCGAGGCTAGTGGCGGAGGCCAGGGTGTTGTTGTGGTCAGGGCCAAGGGTGCGGCGGAGGCGCTCTAGCGTGTCCTTGCTCAAGTCGCGGGCTTCGGCGTAGCGGCCCAGGTTCCACAGTGCCCAGCTGAGTGTGTGCACGGTGCGCAGCGTGTCCGGGTCGTCGTCACCAGCGTCCTCGCGTCGGTGTTGATGGAGGCTGGCGGCTAGGTCGTGACCGCCGCTGGCATCGCCACGTGCTATCAAGTACCAGCAGGCGTGTTCGGCCAGGTTCCGTAGTCTGGCGCTCGTCGTGGTCTGGGGGTGGACGGCCAGCAGGTGTGGCATCAGCATTGCCCAGCGAGGCCAAATGGTGGGGTCCTGGAAATCTCCGGGGTGGCTTGCGGCGAGGATTGCTTCGGCTCGGGCGCGGGTGGTGGTGGCTTGGGTGGGGGATAGGCAGTCGCGCAAGATTGCCTGGGTGAGGCGGTGGAATTGGATGCCGCGCTGGTCTACTCGGGCTAGTGACTGGCTGCTCAGGTGGCCGAAGGTCTGGTGCCAAGTCAGCGGGTCAGCGGCGCGTTCGGCTAGCAGGGGCGGCAGCTCCGGGGCGGCCTCGGTCAGCAGGTCGCTGGGGATGGGCTCGGGGGCCAGGAACGCGCACAGGTTGGCCAGCTCGGCCGCCGCCGGGTCGCGCTTCGCGAGCTGGTCGAAGGCGAGGATGGTGGCTGCGGCGAGCGACCGGGGGTAGGACATCGGGCGGCCCTGGTCCATGAGCTTGGCCGCTCGGGAGGTCAGCAAGCGCAGGTACTCGGTCGCGCCGACGCCGGTCTCGGTCAGGTAGCTGGCCGCCTGGGCGAGGGCTAGCGGCAGATCGCCGAGAGCGGCGGCGAGGCGATCGGCGTCGGTGTCGGTCAGGCCAGCCACCCGGTCTCGCAGAAGGGCTTGCGATTCGGGTCTGGTGAGCACGTCGACTTCGACCGGGACGGCGATCTCGGTCCATTGGTGCTCGCGCGACGTGATCAGCACGTGGCCATCACCGCCGGGCAGCCAGTCGGCGATGTCTCCTGGGGCTACGGCGTTGTCGAAGACCAGCAGCCAGCTGCCCCGGCCGCGCAGTTCGGCGAGAACCAGGCGGCGCACTAGGTCGGGGCCGGCATCGGCGGGGACGCAAGTAAGCGAAGCGCCGAGAGCCGCGACCTGATCGGTGATCGACCCGGCCTGTTCCGCGTTGATCCACCAAGCCAGATCGTAGGCGCCGGCGAAGCGGTGCGCGTACTCCATCGCGAGCTGGGTCTTGCCCACGCCGCCCGTGCCGTGCAGCGCCTGGACTACGGCCCGGCGGTCGGCCACCAGCCGTTCTCGCACCGCGACCAGGAGGTTGTCCCGGCCGGTGAAGCCGGGATTGCGGGCCGGGACGTTCCAGATCCGGGGTGTGCTCCACGGCAGGCGCGGACCAGAGCCGCCCATCCTGCCCAGCACCCCGTGCACGTCCCTGTGTGGCACGTCGTCACCAGGAAACTCAGGCTCCCGGTCCGGACGGCTCGGGCCCTTGATCGCCCCGAGCAAGGCCGCGCGCGCCCCCGGCGCGTCCAAGCCGAACAGGTCCCTGAACACCAGCGGTCGCAGCACCGCCGGGATATCGGCGGTCCTGACCTCCTCGACCCGGAGCGGGATCAGCCGCTCGTCGGCCAGGCCGGGCACGCGCAGCACCGAGGCCGACCATTCGGCCGTGGTATACCTGGCCCGGTCGAAACAGGCGGCCGAGAAGAGGGCGACCACCTTGTCGCAGCGTTCAAGCGCGTCGCTCATCGCGGTGACGAAATTCCGGCCGGCCGCCCAGTCCCAGACATCGAGCTCGACGCTGAACCCAGCATCGATCAATTGCCAGGCCACCCATTCCGCCCATGCCCGGTCACTTCCGGCATGGCTCACGAAGAAATCGGCCCGATCCCCGCCCATACCGTAAGTATCGCGCCAATCACATCCGGCTGCTCCCTATCCGCGCCGACCGGACAGCGCCGATCCGGCCACGCGGCTGAAGCAGGCCGATTATGGCAACGTCCGGGGGAAACACCGCACAAGTTAGCGCCCTGAGGGTTCCGGCAACGGCCCTGGCCAGCGGCCCGGACGCGGCCGATCCTGAAGGCCGGAGGTCGAGCAATGGGAACCGTCTGGCGTGCGCTTGATGGCCTTTCCGGCCAGCCCGCCGGAAGAACGCAACCCTCGACGGAGTCGCAGCCGCATTCAGTTCGGCGGCAACAGCGGTCCTGCGAGCCGTTATAGCGAATTAAGGGTTTTGCTTCCCGCGCTTTTTTGCGGGATGCCACCGGTCGCCGGGCGCCCGGTGCGACGCCTGGGACTGGAGAGTTCAGCTCTGAGCGAACGTTCGCAGGACCAGGCCGGTTCGCGGCTTAGGCGCGAAGGACGTGGATTTACGCGGAACCTTCTCGCCCCGCGCGGCGACCGCGTAGACGTCGGCGGGTGACATCGGGCTGCACAGGACGGCCGTCCCGCACGCTTCCTGAGCCGTCCGGACGGCAGCCCGCGCGTCGTGGTGCACCGTCCGGACCGTGTTCTCGTCGTCGGTGAGCCCCCAGAGCTGGATGATCAGCAGCTCCTGGAGCACGGACGCGGGCAGAGCGCGCCACTGCGCCGACTGGCCGGCCGGCATGGCCGCCCGGGCCTGGCCCGGATCTGGGTCGGTCAGCAGGTAGGCGTGCTCACCGTCGGCGACGACGAACGCCGGGCCGTCGGCGCTGGCGTCGGCGAGCGCGCTGACGGCAGCTGGCACGTCAGCGATCCCGGCGGGCAGCGACCGCACCGAGAACGCCGCCCCGGCCAGCTTGGCGGCATCGTGCACGTCGAGGTCGGGGACTACCCGGTGAATCGCGCCGATCCGAGGCGGATAGGCGGCCGAGTCGACCAGCATGGCCAGCCCGTAATCCCATGGCCCCGGCCCGGCACCGGCGCGGCGCCGCCGGTCCTGGAGCTGAAGGTAGGCGGCATAGCGGTGATGGCCGTCCGCGATCAGCGCCTGCCGCGGCGCCAGGTCGGCGGCGATCGCGGCCAGGTCGCCGGGGTCGGTCAGCGCCCAGAGCCGGTGCCTGACTCCATCCGCGGTGATCGCCTCGACCAGCGGCTGGCCTGCCACGGTCGCGGTCACGAGCCGCGCGGTGGCGCCCGGCTCGTCTGGCGTACCGCCGTCGTACAGCAGGAAGATGGGCTCGAGGTTGGCCTGGGTGGCTTCCATCAGCTGGAGCCGTCCGGCCACCGGTCCTGGCGAGACGTCCTCGTGCGGCAGCACGATCCCGGCATCCGGCGGGGTAAGCCGCAAGGCGCCGATCAGCCCGCGCTGGATCATGCCCGCCCGCGTGCCGCCGTTCCCGCCGCCGCTCACCCGAAGGTCCCGGCCCTGGCCATTCGAGCTGGCGCCGGCCGCCGCGGCCTGCTCGTATACGTACAGCGCGGGCCCGGGGTCAGCGATGAGGATTCCCTCGTCCTGCCACTGCCTGAGCGAGTCCGCGGCGTGCCGGTACTCCTCACCGGGCTGGCCGGCGACCGGCCTGGGCAGGATCAGCCGGACCACGTTGTGCGGATCGGCCGCCATCAACTGGTCCTCGTTATCCCGGAAGATGACGTCGTACGGTGGAGAGGAGACCTCGGCGAGCCCGCTCACCCGGTCCCGCGCATATCGGACGCCGCGAAACGGCGCCAGCTCCAGGCTCGCAGGGCCATGGCGCGCTGACGCTCGGTAGGACGGAAGGATCTGCACATATGTCAGAAGGACCAACCGGTGGCAAGGATTCCCGTTCCGGCGAAAAGCTTGGCGGCGCGGATGCTCGCCAGGCACCGCAGGCAGGCCGCCAGGCAACGCAGGCAGGCCGCGGCGGGCCGGACGACGGCTCAGATCCGGCCGGCCGGCGCGTGGCCGACAGCGAGCAGCAGCGGCAGGACGACACCTATGCGCTGTACCGGCGCGGACTTGACCTGCTCGGCCGGGGCAGCGCGGCCGCCGCGGCCCAGCTGCTCGAGCGCGCCGCGGCCGCCGAGCCGGAGTCGCGGAGCATCCTGGAGGCGCTGGCCCGGGCTCAGTTCGACACCAGGCACTACGAGGCGGCGGCGGGCAGCTTCCGGCGGATCGTGGATGCCAGCCCGAGCGATGACTACGCCCAGTTCGGGCTCGGCCTGGCCCTGGCCAGGACCGGCGATCACGGCGCTGCCGCCGAGCACCTGGCCCTGGCCGCCGCGATGCGCCCCGATCTGCGGCATTACACTGAGGCGCTGCGCAGCGTGCGAGCGACGCTGCGCGCCCGCGACCTCGTTCAGGGCAAGGACAATGACTGATAAGAAACGGCCCCCGCGTGCCCGCCGGGACCGGGCCCGTGGCTGACGCCACGGCCCCGGCCCTGATCAGACCGGGTCAGCGTGCGCTGGCCGCGGAGTACGACGTCGCCATGGTCGATCTGGACGGCACCGTCTACAGCGGCCCCGACGCGGTCCGGGGAGCGGTGGCCGCGCTGGCCGCCGCCAGGGAAGCGGGCCTGCGGCTGGCGTTCGTCACGAACAACGCATCGCGGTCTCCGGCGGCGATCGCCGCGGAGCTCTCCGGGCTCGGCGTGCCCGCCACGGCGGCCGACGTGGTCACCTCCGCGCAGGCCGCCGCCAGCCTGATCGCCGACCGGGTGCCGCCCGGCTCGCCAGTGCTTGTCGCTGGCGGAATCGGGCTCAGGCTGGCGCTGCGCGCCCGCGGCCTGCGGCCGGTATCCACGGCCGCCGAGCGGCCGGTCGCCGTGGTGCAGGGCTTCGCCCCGGGCATCGGCTACGAGCTGCTGGCCGAGGCGGCGATGGCGGTGCGCGGCGGAGCGCTGTTCGTGGCGTCGAATACCGACCCGACGCTGCCGACGCCGCGCGGGCCGCAGCCGGGCAACGGCTCGCTCGTGCAGGTCATCGTCACGGCGACCGGGACGCAGCCGGTGGTGGCCGGGAAGCCGGAGCCGCCGCTGCACGCCGAGGCGATGAGCCGGACCGGCGCGAAGCGCCCGCTGGTGGTCGGAGACCGCCTCGACACTGACATCGAGGGCGCGGTCCGCTGCCGCGCCGACAGCCTGCTCGTCCTGACCGGCGTCAGCAGGCCCTCGGACGTCGTGCTCGCGCAGGCCCAGCGGAGGCCGACGTACCTGGCGGCTGACCTGAGCGGACTTGTCGAGCCTCAGCCGGTGATCGGCCGGAGAGCAGGCGCGGCCAGTGCAGGCCCGGACGGCGACCAGCGGCGAGCTGCCGCGGGCATCGCCGCAGATGGCGCCGGCGCCGCCAGGGCGGCAGGTGACGGCGCGGCGGCCGGCCTGGCAGCGGACCGCGCAGGTCAGGCCACGGGAGACGGCGCGGAGCATGGCGGGCCGGATCAGGCGTTCAGCTGCGGCGGCTGGACGGCCCGGCGCCTGGCCGGGCGGGAACCGCTGGATCTGACCGGGTCCGGCGATCCGATCGACGGCCTGCGGGCGCTCTGCGCGGCCGCCTGGTCGGCCGGCCAGATCACCGCTGACATGGCTGAGCCGGCGCTGCGGAAGCTGGGATTTGGTCTCTAGCGGCCCGCTGGGCGCGATCGCGTGGCCGGCCGCCTCGGGCAACGGCGGATCCGGCTGCGCACCGAAAGATGCGCACCGAAAGATCAGTCTCTGGTCGGACCAGGATCAGACCGCCGGCCGACGCCTGCATGACCTCTGGCCGGCCACACTGATGGTTGCCGGCCGGCCATACGGCGTCGGCAGGAAGGACCTGACAATGATCGAGGCACGAGGCCTCACCAAGCGATATGGCGACACGCTCGCCGTCGATAACCTGTCGTTCACCGTCAAGCCGGGCCGCATCACCGGCTTCCTCGGCCCGAACGGCGCCGGCAAGACCACCACCATGCGCCTGATACTCGGGCTTGACCGGCCCACCAGCGGGACCGTGACCGTCAACGGCAAGCGGTTCGCGCGACTTGCCTGGCCGATGCACGAGGTCGGAGCGCTGCTTGACGCCAAGGCGGTGCACGGCGGCCGGAGCGCCTACAGTCACCTGCTCTGCCTGGCCCAGACCAACAACCTGCCGAGAAGGCGGGTCGACGAAGTGCTCGACCTGGTCGGGCTGCACGACGTCGCGAAAAAGCGGTCCAAGGGCTTCTCGCTCGGCATGGGACAGCGGCTCGGCATCGCCGGCGCGCTGCTCGGCGACCCGGCGATCCTGATGTTCGACGAGCCGGTCAACGGGCTCGACCCGGAGGGCATCCTGTGGATCAGGAACCTGATGAAGGCGCTGGCGGCCGAGGGCAGGACCGTGTTCGTCTCCAGTCACCTGATGTCGGAGATGGAGAACACCGCTGACCACCTGATCGTGATCGGGCGCGGCAAGCTGATCGCTGAGAGCACGGTCGCCGAGTTCATCGCGGCCAACTCCCAGCAGTCGGTCCGGGTCAGGACGCCGCAGCCCGACGAGCTGGTCCGGGCCGCGGCCGCGGCAGGCGGGACCGTGCGAGATGACGAGGACGGCAGCATGGTCGTGCTCGGCCTGACCCCGGCCCAGGTCGGTGACCTGGCGTTCGAGAACAGGATCCGGCTGCACGAGCTCGCTCCGGCGCAGGCGTCGCTCGAGGAGGCGTTCATGGAGCTGACGGCGTCCAGCGTCGAGTTCCACGCCGGCGTCCCCGGCGACCCCGACCGGCACGCGGCGCACGCGGGAGGGGTGGCCTGAGATGGCTTCGGTAGCAACTCACGAGGTCCTGGTCGGCGGCGCCGTGGTGCACCATCCGCCCGGGCGGGCCGGGTTCGTCGGCGCGCTGCGCTCGGAGTTCACCAAGATCCGCTCGGTCCGGTCCACGTACTGGACGCTCCTCGCGCTGGTCGTCGCGTGCGTCGGGATCGGCGCGCTGTTCAGCTGGGGCCAGACCGAGCGGATAGTCCGGCTCAAGAGCGGCGAGACCCTGCGCGGGAACCCGCTGCCGCCAGGGGCGATCGCCAGCGCGGTGGCTCATCGCTCGGCGGAGATCAAGGCCGCTGCGGCCAGCACGAGCCTGTTCGGGCTGCTGATCGGCCAGCTGATCATCATCGTGCTCGGCGCGCTGGTGATCACCTCGGAGTACTCGACCGGGATGATCAGGACCTCGCTGAGCACGATGCCGCGGCGCGGCACGCTCTTCGCGGCGAAGGGAGTGGTGTTCGGTACCGTCGCCCTGGTCACCGGGCTGGTCACCAGCTTCATCGCGTTCTTCGTCGGCCAGGCGATCCTGTCCAGCCAGCACGTCAGCGTCACGATCGGGCAGCCGGATGTGCTGCGAACGGTGATCGGCGGCGGGCTGTTCCTCGCGGTCTGCGGGCTGCTCTCGTTCGGTATCGGCGCGGTGCTGCGGCATACGGCGGGAGCCATCGCGACCGGGATCGGCCTGATGTTCGTGCTCTGGATCCTGAGCGGCTTCCTGCCCGGCCCGCCGAGCGGCTGGTTCGGCCAGGCGGACATTGACAAGTGGATCCCGTTCAACGCCGGATCGACGATCTGGGAGAACCAGGCCAACGGGCTGAACCCGTTCTCGCCATGGATCGGGTTCGGCGTGTTCTGCGCCTATGCCGCGGTCGCGATCATCGCTGGGCTGATCCTGTTCCGCAGGCGCGACGCGTAGCGGCGGCTCACCGCCGTTGCTGCCGCGGGTCCGGCACCAGGTAGCCGTGCCTGGCCGGACCCGCGTCAGTTTCTCTCGTTACCAGGTGACCCGGCGCTTGGAGCGCAATGCTGAGCGCCATGGCCAGATTGCCGTCATGGCTCGGTGCTGAGCATCCGACTCTGGTCAGGCGGGCGGCGGCATGACCGCCACCAGCCCGGCGCGACGTCGCAGGTCAACGACCATGATGAGGTTATGGCACCGTGCAGGCTCCGGCCAATCAGGCATCAGCCTATGGTAGATTAATGGCATGAGGACTGCCATCGACTCTGCCGGGCGCATTGTCATTCCCAAAGCGCTCCGGGACGCTCTCGGGCTGACGGCAGGTCAGCCGCTTGAGATTGACGAGCGCGACGGGCGACTGGAGATCGTTCCTGCGACCACGCCGATGCGACTGGTGGACGACGGCGGTGGCGTGGCTGCCGTCGCCGATGCCGACATGCCAGTGCTGACCGCCGACATGGTGCGGGACACGCTGGAGCACGTCCGGCGATGAGGGCTGTCGATTCCAGCGTAGTAATCGCGGCCTTCGCCACCTGGCATGAGCATCACGCCCTCGCCCGCAAGGCCATGAGCAGCCGGCCGCGCCTCGTCGCGCACGCGGCGGTCGAGTCCTACTCCGTCCTGACCCGGCTGCCGCCACCGCACCGTGCTCATCCATCGATCGTGCACGCCTTCATCACCGAGCGGTTCACCGAGCCATTCCTCACCCTGTCGGAGGCCGGTTACCAGGAGCTTCTCGCCACCGTTGCCGCCGGGCAGATCCTCGGCGGACCCGCCTACGACGCCCTGATCGCTTTCACCGCCGCCGAGCATCAGGCCACGCTGCTCAGCCTGGACCGGCGAGCCACCGCAACATACGAAGCCGTCGGTGCCGCCGTCGAGCAACTCGTTCCCTGACCGTCCCTAACCCCAGGCGAAAGCCTTGTCCGCCCGGTCGCCGAGGCGTTCATTACCGGCGCTGCCGCCTCCGGCTCTCCCTGTGGGGTGCCAGAACTCGGCCACGGGACCTGGCCTGGGTTCCTGTGCGGCTCGCTGATCTGCGTTGATGAGGCCGCCGAGGACCCGTTTCGGTGCGGGTCGCCATGCGTTTCTGTCAGCCATGGACGGAGGAGGGCTCAGGCCATGGTCAGGATCATGACCCGCTTGACCGGGGCATCTTCGAGATCAGCCAGGACGGGCACCTCGCAGGCATCGAGCTCGCGCAGCAGCTCACGGGGCAGGAACGCCCGGCCGACGTCGGCGACGAGCACGGAGGCGCCGCGGGCCGCGGCCCGCCTGAGCAGCCCGGTGGCGCGCTCCGCCAGCCGCCGCTCGTACCAGATGTCCGCGGCGAGCACTACGTCGGCGTCCTCCCCGGTCCCGTCGAGCACGTCTGCCGCGGTCGCGATCGCCACCCCGTTCGCGTCCGCGTTGAGCCCGATCGCCGCGATCGCGAACGGGTCAGGGTCGCTCGCCAGCACGGCGGCTGCCCCGGCGAGGGCCGCCGCGATCGCCGTCAGGCCTGAGCCGGTGCCCAGATCGAGCACTGTGCGGCCGACGACCAGGCCGGCGTGGTCGATCAGGTAGCGCGCCAGAGCCTGGCCCCCTGGCCAGGCAAACGCCCAGTAGGGCGGCGGCTGGTCGGTGCCGCCGAACTCTCGTTCGGTCTCCTCCCACAATGTGATCGCGTCATCCGCGAGGTGCACGCGGACCTCGGGCACGTGCGGGACCGGCCGGAGCCGGGAGTGGGCCCTGATGAAAGCCGCCCGCGCATCCGGCTGATCGGCCATGCCGTCCATGGTCGCAGGTCCAGGACGCCCGGAGGATCGATGGCGGGAGAATGCGCGCCGTCTCCGGGCTGGGCGCTGTCGCGGGCTCAGCCGGTGCCGGGATCGCCGGCGGCTGGCGTGGCTGGCGCGGGCGGCTGGCAGTGCGGGCACCAGAACGTGATCCGCTCGTCCGGCTGGCCGGTCCGCCCGCCCGTGCTCGCGGTCATCCGCGGTGATGGCTCGCTGCCCGCGCGCGGCCGGATGCCAGGTCCGGCGGCCAGGATCCGCGCGCCGCAGCGCCGGCAGGGCCGGCCGGCCCGGCCGTAGACCCAGGTCTGCTCGCCCGGGCGGTCCACGCCGGTGGTGACCTGGCCGGTCCGCTCCTTGTTCGCGTCGAGCAGCCGCCTGGCCAGCTCGACCAGGGCCGGCAGGTCCGGCACCGAGCCCACCGGCCGCCACGGGCCGATTCCGCGCAGGAAGAGCACCTCGGCCTTGTACAGATTGCCGATCCCGGCCAGGTTCCGCTGGTCAAGCAGCGCCTCGCCAACCGGCCGGTCAGTGTCCGCCCCGAGCCTGCGGACCGCCTCGGCCGCGTCCCAGTCCGGGCCGAGCAGGTCAGGTCCCAGGTGGCCGACCGCGCGGGACTCCTGGGCGGTCGGCAGTACCTCGACCACGCCGAGCAGGTACCCGAGCGCCTGCCAGTCAGCGTTCGCCAGCACCAGGCGAATGCGGTGATCCCGCGGAACGAAGCCAGCGGCCGGCCTGATCCGCCAGGAGCCGTCCATCCGCAGATGGGTGTGGATGGTCACGCCGCCGCCGACCCGCGCCAGCAGGTGCTTGCCGCGGGAGATGACCGCCTGGACCGGCCGGCCGGCCAGGTTGGTGGTGGCGAATCGCGGAACGCGGAAGTCGCTGCGGGTCAGCACCCGCCCGGCCAGCGCCGCATCAAGCTGGCGTGCCGCCCGCCAGACCACGTCTCCCTCCGGCATCTGCCCAGCATCGCATTCCGCCGGTGCCAGCGGCTGCCCGGCTTGGTGCGGAGCTCAGATCAGGCCGGACTCCCGCAGCGTGATGTTCAGCCTGCCGGTCTCCAGGCCGATCCCCGGATCGCCGGTGCCCGGCATGGTCCTGGGCACGCCATGGTAGGCAAGCCGGGACGGGCCGCCGAAGACGAACAGGTCCCCGGATCCGAGCTCGATGTCCTGCCAGGGCCGGCCGCGGCTCTCGACGTTGCCGAACCGGAAGACGCAGGTCGCGCCCAGGCTGAGCGATACCACGGGCGCGAGACTCCGCTCGTCCCGGTCGGCGTGCATTCCCATCCTCGCCCGACCGTCGTAGTAGTTGATCAGTGCCACGTCCGGCTGGTAGTCGGCGGCAGCGGCCGGATCGGCGCAGGCGTCGGCCAGTGCCCGGCGGCCAAGATCGGCCAGCCACGGCGGGAACGGCTTGACCGGGGCGCCGTCCGCGCCCTCGGCGGTGCGTGAGTACCGGTAAGGGAGCCAGTGCCACCCCAGGCAGACCGTCTGGACGGACATGACGCCGCCCTGCGGCATCGCGGTGTGCCGCATTCCGGCGGGCGGCCGGGCCCAGTCACGGCACGCCGCCACCAGCTCGATCCGCTGCTCGACGGTCAGCCAGCCGGGCACGTGCACCGCTCCGGGCGCGATCTGCGCCCTCGGCCGCGGGATAAGCGCCGCCATGACGCCAAGGTACCCCGGGCCGGCCTGGCCGCCGATCTCCGGCCAGCCGGTGCCCGAGCTAGCTGACACAGTGCCCGAGCTGGCTGGCACAGTGTCCGAGCTGGCTGGCACAGTGTCCGAGCTAGCTGGCACAGTGTCCGAGCTAGCTGGCACAGTGCTGCGCATGGGAAGAGCGGCGTTATCCGACCGGACGCGCGGCCTGGAACGCGGCGCCGGGCCGTCAGATCAGCCGCCTGAGATGAAGCAGATCGAAGAAGTTTCCCTCGATCTTCAGGCGCCCGGAGAGCCAGGCACGCACGAAGCTGCCTGGATCTTCGGCGACGGACACCACGACGTCGCTCCTGGCGGTGAACCGCACCTGAGCGGCCGTGCGGCCGTCGTTGACCTGCTGCACCGGATCGGCGCCGTGCGGGCCGAGCCGGGTCAGGTAGGTAACCCCAAGATCGGGAACGCGGCAGCTGAGCGTCCGGTCGAGCAGATGATGCTCCCGGTCCTTCGCATCCATCTCCGAGATGCGGGCGGTGAGTCGCTCCAGGGCCATCCGGCACTCTTCCACGGTCGCCATCGTCACCCCACTTTCAAGGTCATTCTCTGTCCTCGCGCTGCCGGCCAGCCACCGGGGGCTCGCCGCAGGCTCCTGATGCGCCGCGCTGGCCCACGCGAACGGTAGCGTTTCTGGCAGGGTCAGAACCACCGCCGCGGGCAACCGCGGCGGGTACGACCGGCGCGGCACGGCCACGCCCCGAGGAGCGTCGATGACAGATGGAGCGAGATATCACAGAATCTGAGTTCGATCCGGCCGGTCAGCAGCTGGCGGCCGAGGCGGCAGATGAGCATCCGGCCAGGCCGGCTACCGGGGACGCGCGGGTGGACCACGCTCTGCGCGGGCTTGACGGGCTCGCCGACCTCCCGGTGGCCGAGCACCCGCCGGTCTTCGAGCGCATCCACGGCCAGCTTGTTGAGGTGCTCGGCGAGCTGCGCTCGGGCCCGGCCGCGGGCGCGCACGGACGCCAGGCCGATTGACCGGCGAGGAAGCTGGGCGATGGCCAGGAAGGCACGGCTGGACGCGGAGCTGGTCCGCCGAGGGCTGGCGCGATCGCGGGAGCAGGCGGCGGACTTGATCGCGGCAGGTCAGGTGGCCGTGGCCGGCCGCGCCGCGGCTAAGGCGGCCACCCAGGTGGGGCAGGACGCGGCGATCGTCGTCCAGCAGCCGGCCGACGGCCCGGCCTATGCCTCGCGCGGCGGACGCAAGCTCGCCGGCGCCCTGGCCGCGTTCACCGGGCTCCGCGTGCAGGGACGCCGGTGCCTGGACGCCGGCGCGTCCACCGGCGGCTTCACCGATGTGCTGCTGCGATCCGGCGCCGCGAGCCTGGTAGCTGCCGATGTCGGCTACGGTCAGCTGGCCTGGCCGCTCCGCGCTGACCCGCGGGTGACGGTCCTGGACCGGGTGAACGTGCGGAGCCTGCGGCCGGAGCAGGTGGCACCCGCGCCGACCCTGGTGACGGCCGACCTCTCCTTTATCTCGCTCACCCAGGTACTGCCCGCGCTGGCCGGCTGCGCCGCGGCCGACGCCGACTTCGTGCTGCTCGTCAAGCCGCAGTTCGAGGTCGGCAAGGGCCGGGTCGGGGCGGGCGGCGTGGTCAGGGACTCCGCGTTGCGGGCCGAGGCGGTCGCGGCCGTGGCCGGGTCCGCGCTCGCGCTCGGCCTCGGCGTGCGCGGC
The DNA here is from genome assembly GCA_035604275.1 of Streptosporangiaceae bacterium. Classification (GTDB taxonomy): domain Bacteria; phylum Actinomycetota; class Actinomycetes; order Streptosporangiales; family Streptosporangiaceae; genus Chersky-822. The sequence continues at coordinate 21,781 of DATNIU010000259.1, forward strand.
GTGACCGCCAGCCCGCTGCCTGGTCCCTCGGGCAACGTGGAGTACTTCCTGTGGCTTCGGCGTGGCGCGCCTCCGCTGGATGACGCGGACCTGCACCGGGCGATCGCGGAAGGACCCCAGTGACACGCAAGCGGACGATGCTGCTGGTAGTGCACACCGGCCGGCCGGAAGGCGTGCAGGCGGCCAGGATCGTCGCGGACCGGCTCGACGCCGCGGGCGTGACGGTCCGAGTGCTGGCGCCGGAGTCGGATGATCTCCGGTGCCCGGGAGCTCGTGAGGTGCCCGTCTCAGCCCAGGCCGCCGATGGCGCCGAGATGGTGCTGGTGATCGGCGGTGACGGGACGCTGCTGCGGGCGGCGGAACTGGCCCGCCCGGCCGGGACGCCGCTGCTCGGGGTGAACCTCGGCCATGTGGGGTTTCTCGCCGAGGCCGAGCCCGAGGTGCTGTCCGACGCGGTCGATCACGTCGTGGCCGGCCGTTATCTCGTCGAGCGCAGGATGACGATCGACGTCACGGTACGGCAGAACAGTCATGTGCTCGCGGCGACCTGGGCACTGAACGAGGCGACGGTCGAGAAGGCAGCCAGGGAGCGGATGCTGGATCTGGTCACCGAGATCGACGGCCGGCCGCTGTCCCGGTGGGGCTGCGACGGCCTCGTCTTCGCCACGCCGACCGGCTCGACAGCCTATGCCTTCTCGGCCGGGGGACCCGTGGTGTGGCCCGATGTCGAGGCGCTGCTGCTGGTGCCGATCTGCGCCCACGCCCTTTTCGCAGGGCCTATGGTGGTATCACCGGAATCAGTGCTCGCCGCGGAGGTGATCGGCGCCACGGGCGGTCGAGGCGAGACAACCGGCGCCGTTCTGTGGTGCGATGGCCGGCGTATGGTCGATCTGCCGCCCGGCTCCCGGGTCGAGGTCAGGCGTGGCGCGCAGCCGGTGCTCCTGGCCAGGCTGCGCGGCGGCCGGACCGCGCCCGGCGGCACGGCCGGTGCCGGAGAGGGCGCTGAGGTAGGTGCGTCCTTCACCGACCGGCTGGTGGCCAAGTTCGGGCTGCCGGTATCTGGCTGGCGCGGCCGGGTGCAGGCGCGACAGGAAGCCGCGCGGACGCAAGGCGAGGAGCCAGCGGGCGATGCTTGAGGAAGTCCGGATCAGCGGCCTCGGGGTGATCGATGAAGCCGTGCTGGAGTTCTCGCCCGGCTTCAACGTGGTGACCGGGGAGACCGGGGCGGGCAAGACGATGGTTGTCTCCGGGCTCGGACTGCTGTTCGGCGGCCGGGCCGACCCGGCGAGGGTCCGGCCTGGTGCCGAGCGGGCGAGCGTTGAGGGCAGGCTGCGGGTCGATCCGGACGGCGAGGTAGCACGGCAGGTGAACAACGCCGGCGGCGACCTCGACGACGAGGGCAGCGCCCTGATCGTGAACCGCTCGGTCTCGGCCGAGGGACGCTCGCGCGCCTTCGCCGGCGGCCGGTCCGTGCCGGTCTCGCTGCTGACCTACCTGGCCGACGACCTGGTCGCCGTGCACGGCCAGGCGGATCAGCAGCAGCTGCTCAAGCCGGGCCGTCAGCGCGAGGCGCTGGACCGGTTCGCCGGGCCGGAGCTCAGCCCGCTGCTCGGCAGCTATCAGCGTGCCTACAGCCAGCACGTCAAGGTCCGCCAGGAACTCGACGAGCTGAGCTCACTGGCCCGCGAGCGCGCACGGGAAGCCGATGACCTGCGGCACGGGCTCGCCGAGGTGGAGCGGCTCCAGCCGGCCGAGGGCGAGGACATCGACCTGCACGCCGAGGCGGAGCGCCTGTCGAACGCCGATGCGCTGCACACCGCGGCGACGGCAGCGCACGAGGCGCTGATATCCGACCCGTCGAGCGGCTCGTACGAGACGTCCGACGCGCTCACCCTGCTCGGTACGGCCCGGCAGGCGCTTGAGGCGGCGGCGCAGCACGACCCGGCGCTCGCGGCGCTCGCCGCCAGGGTGGGCGAGGCCGCCTACCTGGTCTCCGACGTGGCGGCGGAGCTTGCCTCGTACGCCGAGTCGGTCGAGGCCGATCCGGCCAGGCTCTCCGTGGTGCAGGACCGCCGGGCCGAGCTGACCCGCCTGATCCGGGCCTACGGATCGGTGCCGGTACCGCATCCCGCCGACGGAGGTGCTGGTGATCCGGGAGCCGTCGGCGCTGGCGGACCGTCGGCCGCGCCCGTCGGCGAGCTGGCGGCAGTGCTGGCCTGGGCCAAGGGAGCGGCGGCCAGGCTCGCCGAGCTCGACGGCGACGACGACCGGATCGCAGGTCTGCAGCAGCAGGAGTCCGAGCTCGCGGCGACGGTCAGCGAGCTCGGCGCCCGGCTGACGGCGGCCAGGAAGGAAGCGGCGGCCAGGTTCGAGGCCGAGGTCACCGCCGAGCTCGCGGCGCTGGCCATGCCGCATGCCAGGCTGACCGCCCTGGTCAGCCCGCTGCGCGAGTACGGCCCGCACGGCGGCGACGACGTGGAGATCCGGCTGGCCGCGCATCCGGGCGCGCCGTCCCTTCCGCTGCATAAGGGCGCGTCCGGTGGCGAGCTGTCCAGGGTGATGCTCGCGATCGAGGTCGTCTTCGCCGGCGCTGATCCGGTGCCGACCTTCGTGTTCGACGAGGTGGACGCAGGCGTGGGCGGGAAGGCCGCGGTGGAGATCGGACGCCGCCTGGCCCGCCTGGCCCGCCTGGCCCAGGTGATCGTCGTCACGCACCTGCCGCAGGTCGCGGCCTTCGCGGACACCCATCTCGTGGTGGAGAAGGCGGACGACGGCTCGGTGACGTCCAGCGGGGTGACGCGGCTGGACGACGGCGGACGGGTCAGGGAGTTGTCGCGGATGCTGGCCGGGCTCGAGGACTCCGAGTTCGGTCGCGCGCACGCGGGAGAACTGCTCGCCGCCGCCGCGGCGGAACGAGCGGACGCGGCAGCCGCAGCGGACGCGGCAGGCAAGGCCGCGAGCACCGGTCGCGGCTGAGGTTCCGTGGTGCACCAGGACGCAGCTGACCTGGCACAATTGGTACCACGATGAAGGCTAACCTGATCAGGCTCGCTTCCCGGCACCGGAACGGGCAGGCCGAGCTGCCCGGCCTGATCGCGCCGGCCCGGCTGGACCGGCGCACCAAGAGCCTCACCCGCAGGCTGCTGCCCGGCGATGTCGCCATCATCGACCACGCTGACCTGGACCGGGTGAGCGCCGAGTCGCTGCTGCGGTGCCAGGTGGCCGCCGTGGTGAACGTCGCCGCCAGCATCACCGGGCGGTACCCGAACCTGGGACCGCAGCTGCTGATCGAGGCTGGCGTGCCGCTGATCGACGACGTCGGCCCCGATGTCTTCGACAAGGTCTCCGACGGGCATCTGGTCCGCCTGGAAGGGGACACGCTCTACGCCGGTGACGTCATCGCGGCGAAAGGCACGGTGCAGACCGCCGAGTCCGTCGCGGTCGCGATGATCAAGGCCAGGGTCGGCCTGGCCGACCAGATCAGGGCCTTCATGGCCAACACGGTCGAGTACATCGAACGTGACTTCGAGGAGCTGATCGACGGCGTCCGGGTGCCCGAGCTGCGGACCAAGCTGGACGGCAAGCACGCTCTGGTGGTCGCCCGCGGCTACCGCCACCGCGAGGACCTCCAGGCGCTGCGCGCCTACATCAGGGAGTTCAAGCCCGTGCTCGTGGCCGTGGACGGCGGCGCCGACTCGCTCCTCGAGGCCGGCTACCGGCCGCACCTCATCGTCGGTGACATGGACTCGGTCTCGGACCGGGCGCTCACCTGCGGGGCCGAGATCGTCGTGCACGCCTACCCGGACGGCCAGGCGCCGGGCCTGGCCCGGGTGTCCGAGCTTGACCTTCAGCCGGTGCTCTGCCCGGCCACGGGCACCAGCGAGGACCTGGCCCTGTTGCTCGCCGACGAGCTCGGCGCGCGGCTGATTGTCGCGGTGGGCATGCGCTTCACGCTGGTAGAGTTCCTGGACAAAGGCAGGCCGGGAATGGCGAGCGCGATCCTGACCCGGATGCGGGTCGGCGACAAGATAGTCGAGCCGAAGGGCGTCAGCCGGCTGTACCACAGCCGGATCTCGACATCGTGGCTAGTCCTGCTGGTGCTGGCCGCGGCGGTGACGATCGTGGTGGCGCTGGCGGCCCTGCCGGCCGGCCCGATTATCTTCAGATTCGCCGGATTGCAGCTAAGCCACTTCTGGTACTGGCTGACAGGACTCGTCCATTGATTGATTTCCGATATCACCTCGTCTCCATCGTCGCGGTGTTCCTCGCGCTTGCCATCGGCATCGTGGTGGGCTCCACCGCGCTGCAGGGACGGGTACTCAACGCGCTCAACCGGGCCTCGAAGGCCGAGGTGAGGAACAACGGGGTGTTGCGCGCGCAGAACAAGGTGCAGAGCAAGCAGCTTGCTGCCGACGACCTGTTCGCCAGGACAGCCTCGGGATACCTGCTCAGCCACCTGCTGGAGGGCGAGCGGGTCGTCCTGGTCACCGCTCCCGGTGCCGACAGCCAGACGGTCTCCGGCGTCACCAGCGCGCTCCAGCTGGCCGGGGCAACGGTCACCGGCCAGGTCAGCCTGACCACGCAGTACTTCGACATCAGCAAGACCACGGAGAGCAGCCTGCTGGCCCTGGCGCAGTCGCTGGCGCCTGCCGGGATCAGCCTGCCAGCGTCGGCGGCGGCGAGCCCGATCTACGGCCAGCAGGCGGCCGCCCAGGTGATCGCGGCCGCGATCGTGAACACCGATGGCGTGGCGACGGTGTCGCAGACGCAGAGCCAGGGGATACTCAGCGGATTCGGCCAGCAGGGATACCTTCAGGTCAGCGGCCCTGGTGGCGGCACGGTCCTGGCCGGGCAGGCGACTCTTGCCGTGGTCGTCATCCCGGCGAGCCCGGCGGCGAACGCCAGCAGCCCGGCCAACCTCGCGCTGGTCGCCGCTGCCCGCGAGCTTCAGCGGGCCAGCGCTGGCGCGCTGATGGCCGGATCGCTGCCCGGGTCGGGGCCAGGGAGCGCCATCGACGCGGTGACCAGCGGTGCCGCCGGGGTGGCGGTCACCACCGTGGACAACGCCAGCACGGCGAGCGGGCAGATCATCGTGGTCTGGGCGCTCCGCAAGCTCCTTGACCCCCATGCCTCGCCTGCCGCGTACGGGGTCGTGCCCGCCGCGGTGCCAAGCCCCGCGCCGAGCACGGCCCCGACCCCGGCACTCGGCTCGCCTGCCACCCGGTCGGTCCGCAAGTCCCTGGTGAAGTCGTGAGCCGCCGCGGAGCCCTGCGGCTCGTGCTGGCCGGGGCAGGCGCCAGGCTGGGCTATGCCGCGCTGACCCGCCGGCCGCCGGGCGGCGAGAAGACCTGGACCAGGACCAATCACCGGGGCGAGCCGGTCACGCTGCTCGAGGGCCCGGCAGTCGCCGTCGCGGCGGCAGCGGCCGCGCTGGCCGCGCCGGGCCTCGACGGCTCGGTGCGCCCGGCGCTGGCGCTGGCCGGGATCGCCGCGGGAGCGGTCGGCTGCTACGACGACCTGGCGGCGACCGGTGACCGCCGCGGCTTCCGCGGCCACCTGGGTGCCCTGGCCAGGGGCGAGGTCACCACGGGCGCCGTCAAGCTGGCCGGCATCGGCGCGACGGGTCTGGCGGCCAGCCTGCTGCTGACCGGGCAGCGGGCCAGGCCGGGCACCGCCGGATCGGCCGCCGGGCGGCTGGCAGACACGGCGATCAACGCCGGGCTGGTGGCCGGCCTGGCGAACCTGGTGAATCTGTTCGACCTCAGGCCGGGTCGCGCGATCAAGGTGATCATGCTCGGCAGCCTCGCCCTGGCCGCCTGCGGCCAGCAGGCAGGGAATGCGGCCGCGGCGCCGGCGGGCGCGGCGCTGGCGCTGCTGCCCGAGGATCTCGGCGAGCGGGCGATGCTGGGCGACGCGGGCGCGAACGCGCTCGGCGCGATGCTCGGGGTGTCCGCCGCTTCGGGCCTGCCGCGCGGAGCGCGGATCGCCCTCCTCACCGTGGTGGCCGGGCTGACGGCGGCCAGCGAGAAGGTGAGCTTCACCAAGGTGATCGCGCGGACGCCGGCGCTGAACTGGCTGGACATGCTCGGCCGTCGCCCGGCTGGCGGGCCGGCGGCGCCCGCCGGCCAGCCAGGCGACGCGATCCCGCTTGACCTCGGCGGCAGGGCGCCCTCGGCGGCGGCCGAGACCTTGCCGACGCAGTGACCGGCCCGGTCAGCCCGGTCAGCCCGGACAGCCTGGGCGACGCGACCGGGCCGGTCGGCGCGGACGGCCGGAATGGCGGGGGCGGCGGCCCGCCGGGCATCGCGGCCGAGCGCACGGGCCAGGGACAACGCGGCGGCCTCGGGCCGGGCATCGGACGGGCAGCGATCCTGATCGGCACGCTGACCGTGCTGGCCAGGCTGATCGGCTTCGGGCGGCAGCTGGTGTTCACGCACACGGTCGGCGCCTCGTGCCTGGGTACCGCGTACACGACAGCGAACCAGGTTCCCAACATCATCTACGACGTCGTCCTCGGCGGTGCGCTGACCAGCCTCATGGTCCCGGTCCTGGCCGGCCCCGCGCTGAAGTCGCTGGCCGACCCTGACGAGGCTGCCGCGACAAACCGGATCTCCTCGGCGCTGCTCACCTGGACGGTGCTTGTGCTCGCGCCGGTCAGCATCGCCGCCGCGCTGCTGGCCGGCCCGCTGGTCCGGCTGCTCGTGCCGTCAGCGCCGCACGGCTGCTCCTATGCCAGCATGGTCTCCGTCGCCTCCGGCATGCTGGTCGTCTTCGCGCCGCAGATCTTGCTGTACGGAATGGCCGTCGTGCTGTACGGGGTGCTGCAAGCGCACCGCAGGTTCGGCGCTCCGGCCCTCGCGCCGGTGGTCTCCAGCGTGGTGGTGATCGCCGCCTACCTGGTCTTCGTCCCGCTCGGCCACGAGCATGTCGATCAGCTGGCCAGGCTGTCCACGGCTGCCAAGCTGACTCTTTCTGTGGGCACCACGGCCGGCGTGGCGGCGCTCGCGGTCGCGGCGGCCTGGCCCGTCCTGCGGCTCCGGCTGCGGCTGCGCCCCTCGCTGCGGTTCCCCGCCGGGGTGGCCGCGCGGGCCGGGAGCCTCGCCGCGGTCGGGATAGCCGCCCTGGTGACCCAGGATCTCTCCGCGATCGTGGTCATCCGGCTGGCGAACGGATTCGGCGGGCATGGCGCTCTCGTCCTCTACGGGTCGGCCTGGCAGGCCTTCGTCGTGCCCTACGCGGTGCTCGCCATCCCCATAGCGATCAGCGCGTTCCCCGAGCTCTCCAGCCGGCGTGGCCGGGAGTTCGACGACACGGCCGCCGCCTCGACTCGTGCGGTGCTGCTGGCATCCAGTCTCGGCACGGCGCTGCTGGCCGGTGCCGCCGTTCCGCTGGCGGCGATGTTCATCACGCACAACCCGGGGCAGGCGGATCAGATGGCGCGGGCCATGATCGCGTTCGCGCCGGGCCTGATCGGTTACGGGCTGATCGCCAGCCTGAGCCGGGTGCTGCTGGCAGACGGCAGGTACCTGGCGGCCGGGGTCTGGATGTCGGTCGGCTGGCTGCTGGCGATCGGAGTCGACGTCGTGGTGGTCAGGCTGGTGCCGGCCGGATGGGTAGTGCCGGCCCTCGGCCTGGGCAACAGCGCCGGCCTGACGGCAGCGGGCATCGGGCTGCTCGCCGCGGTGCGCGGCGCCCGTGGTGGCGGCGCGCTGGCCGGCGCGCTGCGGGCCGCCCTCGTCGGGCTCAGCGGCGCGGCTGCCGGTGCTGTGACGGGATGGGCGCTGGCCGGCTCGCTCCGGGTGTCGGGATTCTTGCCCAACGCAGCGATCGGAGTGCTCGCCTGCACGTGCGCGCTGGTCGTCTTCGGGCTGGTTGCCTACGCCGGGGACCGCGGCGACCTGCGGCAGGTCGTGGCCAGGGTGCGGCGCCGGACATCACAGTCATGACCGGCCTGCGGGTCGGCTACGTGCTCGGCACCACGTCCGGCGGCACCGGCCGCCATGCGGCCATGCTGGCCGCGGGCTGCTTGCGGGACGGGCTCAGCGTCGTCGTCTTCGGCCCGGAACAGAGCAGGTCGCTGTTCGCGCCTGATCTTGCGACTAGCGCCTGGTCGTCGGCCAGGGCGACCCAGGAGCCGGCCAGGGCGGGCGAGGGGCCTGCCGGAGCGGGCGAGGACCGTGCCGGGACGGCTCAGAAGCCGGCCGGGGCCGACGGCAGGCCGTCCGGGGCACGTGCGGGTCCGGCCGGGACCTGTGAGCCTGCCGGGTCCGGCGGTGATCCGTCCGGGGCACGTGCGGGTTCGGCCGGGACCTGCGAGCCTGGTGCGGCTGCCTTCGAGCGGGTGCAGATCGGCGACCGGCCGTGGCCGGTCCGTGACGCCAAGGCGGTCTGGCGGCTGGGGCGGCTGATGCGGCGGGCGGACCTCGACGTCGTTCACGCTCACGGCTTGCGGGCGGGAGCCCTGGCCGCGCTGGCGTGCTATCCGGCGGCGGCCGGAAGATGGCCGGGCAGGCGGGCGCCAGCGCTCGTGGTGACCGTGCACAACGCGCCGCCTCCGGGGGCACGGTCGGCGGCGATCTACCGGCTGCTTGAGCGGCTGGTCGCCCGGCGCGCCGACGCGGTGCTGTGCGTCTCGGCCGATCTGTCCGCCCGGATGCGCCGGCTTGGCGCGCGAGATGTCGAGCTGGCCGTCGGGCCGGCGCCCCTGGCCGCGGCGCCGCGGGGCGCGGCCGACCTGGGCGCGGCCGGGCGGCCCGTCGTGCTGGCGGTCGGGCGGCTGACCAGCCAGAAGGGCTTCGACACCCTGCTGGCGGCGGCGGTGCTCTGGCGGGATCGGCGGCCCGCGCCGGTGCTGGTGATCGCCGGAGAAGGGCCGCTGGAACACGAGCTGACCAGCCGGGCGCGGGCCCTCGCCGTGGGCGTCAGATTTCTCGGCGTACGTCATGACGTGCCAGCGCTGCTGGCCGCGGCCGACGTATTCGTGCTGCCGAGCAGGTGGGAGGGGCAGCCGCTGATCCTCCAGGAGGCGCTGCGAGCCGGCCGGCCGATCGTGGCCACCGACGTCGGCGGCGTGCCGGATCTGACCGGGCCGTCCGGGGCGCTGCTCGTCCCGGCCGGCGATCCCGCCGCCCTGGCAGGGGCCGTGCTGCGAGTGCTCGACGACCGGGACCTGGCTGCCCGCCTGGCCGCGGCAGCCCTGACCCGGGCCGGGCAGCTGCCCTCGGAGGCGGACGCGGTACGAGCCGCCCGAGCCGTGTACGACAAGCTTGCCGCCACGGCCGGTCCCCGCCGATGCGGCAGACCGCTGACTCTCAGGTGAGCGCACCGGCATGCAGCGCCAGGCGCATGGCGACGGCTGCGGGCTTGGTGACCCCTGAATACAGGTGCGGAATGCACGCGAGCGCTTGCGGCTACGAGATCGCCGGGTGGACCGGTTCGCCGAGCAACGGCTCTGATGCGTATCGTCCCCGGATGCGTGCGCTCGGCACCGTGTGGCGGCAACGCGCCAATCGCTGGTCCATACTTCCTGTGTGACGTTCGGCGAGGCGGGCTCCTTCGAGCTGGGAACCGACGGCCCGACCACGATCCTCGTCGGCGTCGATGGCTCCCCCACCTCGATGCGAGCCGGCGCCTACGCGGCCGGGCTCGCCCGCCGGCAGCGTGCGCGCCTCGTCACGGTCTACGTCGGTCCGGTCGCTTCGATGTCCACCTCCGTGCCCGGCGCCGGCGCCGCCCTGTCGGCCGTGCAAGGCGTGGCCTTCGCCGAGGCAGCTGAGGTTCTGCGCCGTCAGGCCGAGGAGACCGCTCAGGAGCTGGGCATATCCATCACGTTCATGGCCACGCGCGGTGACCCGTTCTCCGAGCTCCGCAGGATCGCCGACGAGATCCGCGCGGATGCCGTCGTCCTCGGGGCGTCCGCGCAGGCCGGCCACCGGCTGGTCGGCTCGCTGGCGGTCCGGATGGTGCGGGCCGGCAAGTGGCCGGTCACCGTCGTGCCCTGACCTGCCTGGCAGGCCGCGGCCGAGGTCCCGCCCGGTCGTTATCGCATCCAGCGTCCGATGCCAGCCGCCCGGCGCGGCGCGGTGACGGCGGTCAGGCGGCGCCGATGCCGCCGATGAGCGCGAGGTAGGACCGGTAGACGTCGGCGAAGGGCTCGCGCTGGTCGGCGAGCGCGGCCTGAAGCCACGCCGCGGACCGCTCGGCAGCGCTGATCACCTCGGCCGGGTAGCCGTACCTGGCCTGGTGCTCGGCGAACTCGTCCTCATCGAGCAGCTCGACCGGCCCGCCGCGGGTGCGGCGGACGTCGAGGTCAAGATCGATCATCGTGACCTCCTCGGGGCTCGGCCACCGGGCCGGCGTCGTGATGTCGCAGTAGATCTCGGTCAGCTCGGGCGCGTCGTTGAATGCCGCCGTCCACCAGGCATCCCGCGGAAAGAGCATGATCTGCGCGTGGTGGAACGTGACCTGGGGGCCGTCTCCCTTGCGCATCGTGCTCGGCGGCGATGCTCCGGTCCACACTCCGTGCTCGTCCTCGGCCAGCCACCGCATCGTCATGTGCCAGTGCAGCGAGCCATCGTACTTTCGGTAGACCACCCGAACCTCACCGGTCATATCCGGACTGTATCCGCGGCCAGCGCCGCCCGGCCACGGCCGGGCGGCTCGCGGCTAGCTGAACCGGCCGAGGGCCAGCCAGGTCGGCGGGAGGTCGGCCGGCTGGCCGGCCGGCCGAGCGGCGCGCGGCGGGCCGATCGCGAGCGCCGCCAGCCACTCGCCGAGCAGCGGGCCGAACTTGAAACCGTGGCCGGATGTGCCGCTGCCGATCACCACGTTGCCGATTCGGTCGACGATGAAGTCCGTGTCCGGTGAGTTGTCGTAGACGCACCGCTCGACGACGGCCGGACGCGGGTCGAAGCCGACCAGATACTGCCTGGCCGCCATCTCGATCCTGCGAGCCAGCGCCTCGTCGGCGGCCTGATCCTGGCGGTCCGGGTCGACCGCGGGGCCGCCGTGATGGATGCCGATCTTGTAGCGCCGGGAGCCAGGTACCGGCAGGCCGTAGGGGAACTCGCCGCCGTAGTGAACGAAGATCGGCATCTGGAGCGCCGATCCTGGGTCGATCGGCGTCAGGTAGGCAACCTGCTCCTGGGTCGCCTCGGCGGGCACCGCTATCCCGGCAGCGGCCAGTAGGCCGGCCGTCCACGGCCCGGCGCAGACGATCGCGACACCGGCGTTGATGTCACCGGCGTCGGTGCTCACCCGGACCCGCCGGCCGTCGTCGGCCAGCGCGGTCACCCGGGCGCCGGCCCGGATCTCCGGGGCCGCACCCGCCAGGGCGGCCAGCGCCCGGTCGGCCGCGATCACGCAGGAGTCCGGCTCGAGCAGCACCGGGCCATCGGCGGCGACGCCGGGGAACCGCTCGGCAGCCTGCTCCGCGGAGAGCAGCTCGCAGGGTGCCCCAGCCTGGTGCAGTGCGTCGCGGACGGCGGGCATCTGCTCGCCGAAGGTCAGCTGCGGGACCGGGTGCAGCAGCCGCTCACCCGCGGAGCTCTCCAGCTCGCTCCACAGCTCCCTGGCCCTGCGGGCCGGGGCCACGTACCTGGCATCGTCGTATCCGAGCCGGAAGATCCGGCAGCTGCCCTTGGAGCCGCCGCCCGGGTGGCCGACCTCGGCCCGCTCGAGCACGACGACGTCCCGGCCGCGGCGGGCCACTGACCGTGCCGCCGCCAGCCCGAGCAGGCCGCCTCCGACGACCACGACATCGCGCCGCTCGCTCATCACCGTCGCTCAGCTCGATCGTCCATGGCCGCCGCTGCCTGGCCGGAGCGGCGGCGCCGTCCGGGCAGCGGCTACCAGCCGCGGGCGCGCCATTCTGCGACGTGCGGGCGCTCGGCGCCGATCGTGGTGTCGCCGCCGTGACCTGGATAGACCCAGGTGCCGTCGGGCAGCTCGGCGAAGATCCGGTTCTCCAGGTCGGCGATCAGCGAGCTGAAGCGCTGCGGGTCGTTCTGGGTGTTCCCCGGCCCGCCGGGGAACAGGGAGTCGCCGGTGAACAGGTGCGGCTGGTCCGCCAGCGCCCCGTCGGCGTCGTAGCACAGCGCGATGCTGCCCGGCGTGTGGCCGCGCAGGTGGATGACGGAGAGGTTCGCGTCGCCGACGCTGATCGTGTCGCCGTGAACGACCATCCTGGTGGCGGGCACCGGTATCGCCCCGGCGTCCTGCGGATGGGCGATCGTAGCGGCGCCGGTCGCCTTGGCGACGGCCTCGAGCGCGACCCAGTGGTCACCGTGCTGGTGCGTGGTCACGATCGTGGCCAGCGGTGTGCCGTCGATCAGCGCCAGCAGCGTCGGCGCCTCGTTGGCGGCGTCGATCAGCAGCAGCTCGCCGGTGCTCGTGCAGCGCAGCAGGTAGGCGTTGTTGTCCATCGGGCCGACGGCGACCTTCGTGATGGTCAGGCCGGGAAGCTCCCTGGTCTGCGCCGGTCCGCCGACACTGACGTTGCCGGTGTAGGTCATCGGGTTCCTCTCGTTTTGCGCGTGCGTCAGGAGTCCGTCAACCATAAGACGGGATCTCAGGCAGCGGGCCGGCCGGGTCCGCCTCCAGGGCGGCGCCGGTGTCGCGGCCGAGCAGCCAGGCGAGCAGCAGGTAGCCAGGGCCGGTGATCGCCAGCTCCGATGACGCCGGGCCTGGCTCGTCGGCGTGCTCGGCGTCGACGTCATGACCGGATTCTACGATCGCGCGCAGGAAGTACTGCCGGCCCGTGCTGGCGTCGGTGAGCAGCGCGGCGGGCGTCCTTGGATTGCCGAGGAGGTCGCCGGTGATCCGGTAGAGCTCTTCGGTGACGAACGACTCAGGCCAGTCGGCCGGCTGGTAGCCGAGAGCCAGGTCGGCGTGGTGCACCTCGACCTCGAACAGCCTGCGGTGCAGCGTGAACCAGGCCGGATGCGACGGTCCGCGGCTGCCCCGGACCACGGCCTGCCAGGCGGCCTCGGGAAGGCCGCGCGCCCGGGTCACGAAGGCCTCGGCCGATCCCGCCAGGTCGGCGGCGAGCTCGGCGGCCGACCGGCCCGAGCCTTCCTCGATCTGGCTGTTGCGTGCGTCCAGACTCGGGTACTGCGGCGTCTCCTCGCCGGTCTCCGCCCAGACGAGCAGGTTCCGCAGCCCGTCGGCGTTTCTGGCGATGTGCGTGAGGACGTGCCCGCGGCTCCAGCCCGGCAGCAGCGAGTCGGCTCGGACCTGCTCGTCGGTCAGCCCGGCCACGGTCGCGAGCAGGCGGCCGGTGGCCTCGCCGATCTGCTCGATCAGCAGGTTCACCGAATGCGGCCCGGCCGCCCCAGCGTTCGCGCCGACCTGCTCGGTGCCGGATTCCTGCTCGGTGCCGGACGCCTGCCCGGACGCCTGCTCGGTGTCGTTGGCTTGCTCGTTGTCGTCGGCTTGCGCGGGGCCGGCAGCCTGCTCGGTGTCGGGAGCGGGGTGCCCGTCGCCGGCGTTATCGCCGGAGTCGCTGTGGTTCACGAATCCTCCCTCTGCGGCCCTCGCCATCCTCTCGTACCTGGCAGCCCGGCGGGAAGGCAGGCGTCGCGGAAACGGCCGGGGCCGGCGGGGCCGGCCTCCACCTGCCCGGGCTCGACGAGCTCGACCTCGGCCTCCGCGTGATCGCGGCCCGGCCCTGGCGCCGCGGATCGCGATGTGCCGCCCGGCGCCGGGAAGGGAAAGCCGCGCTGGCACGTTGTGCTGCATGGGCCGGGTCCGCGCGGCAGGCCGGGTGCCCGATCGGGCACCCGGGACCGGGCCGTGCATCCGACGCGGTGCAAATTGTCAGACCCCCCGGATACGATTGGCTGCGCATCTTTCCGGGCGGTGACTACCCCCGACACCACCCGTCCAGACCAGGAGAAACCGAGCGCACAGTGGCAGAACGTCTGGTCGTCCGCGGTGCCCGCGAGCACAACCTGAAGGATGTCTCGCTGGATCTGCCCAGGGACTCCATGATCGTCTTCACCGGGCTGTCCGGCTCGGGCAAGTCAAGCCTGGCGTTTGACACCATCTTCGCCGAGGGGCAGCGCCGGTACGTCGAGTCGCTGTCGGCGTACGCCAGGCAGTTCCTCGGCCAGATGGACAAGCCGGACGTGGACTTCATCGACGGGCTCTCCCCGGCCGTCTCCATCGACCAGAAGTCGGCCAGCCGCAACCCGCGCTCGACGGTCGGCACCGTCACCGAGGTCTATGACTACCTGCGGCTGCTGTTCGCCAGGATTGGCAAGCCGCACTGCCCGATCTGCGGTCGCCCGATCGCCAGGCAGACCCCGCAGCAGATCGTCGACCGGGTGCTCGAGCTGGACCAGGATGCCAGGTTCCAGGTGCTGGCGCCGGTGATCAGGGGCCGCAAGGGCGAGTACACCGAGCTGCTGCGCGAGCTTCAGACCAAGGGCTACTCCCGGGCCAGGGTCGATGGCGTCACGGTCCGGCTGGACGATGCCACGGCGAGCCAGCTGCCCGCGCTGAAGAAGTACGAGAAGCACACCATCGAGGTCATCGTCGACCGGCTGGCCGTCAAGGAGTCGGCACGGCGGCGGCTCACCGACTCGGTGGAGACCGCGCTCGGCCTGTCGGGCGGCGTTGTCGTGCTCGAGTTCGTTGACCTGCCCGAGGGCGACCCGAACCGGGAGCGGATGTTCTCCGAGCATCTGGCCTGCCTCTATGACGACCTGTCCTTCGAGGAGCTTGAGCCGCGGTCGTTCTCGTTCAACTCGCCGTGGGGCGCCTGCCCGGACTGCACCGGTCTGGGCACCCGGATGGAGGTCGACCCCGAGCTTGTGGTCTCCGATCCCGCCAAGTCGCTGACCGACGGCGCGATCGGCGCCTGGAGCGGCGGTCATATCAGCGATTACTTCATCAGGCTGATGGAGGCGCTCGGCGGCTCGCTTGGCTTCAGCATCGACACCCCGTGGTCCAGGCTGCCGGCCAAGGCCAGGCACGCGCTGCTGTACGGGTTCGACGAGCAGGTGCACGTCAAGTACCGGAACAGGTACGGCAGGGAGCGCTCGTACTACACGAACTTCGAGGGCGCGATCCCGTACATCGAGCGCCGTCACTCCGAGGCGGAGAGCGATTCGAGCCGGGAGCGGTTCGCCGGGTTCATGCGGCAGGTTCCCTGCCCGGCCTGCAAGGGGACCAGGCTCAAGCCGCTGACCCTGGCGGTGACGATGGACGGGCGGTCGATCGCCGAGTACTGCATGCTGCCGATCGGCGAGCTTGCCAAGCTGCTGCTCACCCTGGAGCTTTCCGACCGTGACCAGCAGATCGCCGGCCGGGTGCTCAAGGAGATCAACGCCAGGATCGGCTTCCTGCTCGACGTCGGCCTCGACTACCTGAGCCTGGACCGGGCGTCGGCCACGCTGGCCGGGGGCGAGGCGCAGCGGATCAGGCTGGCCACCCAGATCGGTTCCGGCCTGGTCGGCGTGCTCTACGTGCTCGACGAGCCGTCGATCGGCCTGCACCAGCGCGACAACCACCGGCTGCTTGAGACGCTGCTGCGGCTCCGCGACCTGGGAAACACGCTGATCGTGGTCGAGCACGACGAGGACACGATCCGCGCGGCCGACTGGGTGGTCGACATCGGCCCGCGGGCCGGCGAGCACGGCGGCCAGATCGTGGTCTCCGGCCCGCTCTCGGAACTGCTGGCCAGCAGGGAATCGCTGACCGGCGCGTACCTGACCGGCCGGGAGTCGATCCCGCTGCCGTCGGCCCGGCGCAAGCCTGCCCGCGGCAAGGAGGTCGTGGTCAAGGGCGCGACCGAGCACAACCTGCGGAACGTGGACGTCACCTTCCCGATCGGCTGCTTCATCGCGGTCACCGGGGTGTCCGGCTCGGGCAAGTCGACGCTGGTCAACGACATCCTCTACTGCGCGCTGGCCAAGGAGCTGCACGGCACAAGGATCGTCCCCGGCCGGCACATCCGGGTGACCGGGATGCAGCACCTGGACAAGGTCGTGCACGTGGACCAGGGCCCGATCGGGCGGACGCCGCGGTCCAACCCGGCGACCTACACCGGCGTCTTCGACCACGTCCGCCGGCTGTTCGCGCAGACCACCGAGGCCAAGATCCGCGGCTACCAGCCCGGCCGGTTCTCGTTCAACATCAAGGGCGGCCGCTGCGAGGCCTGCGCGGGCGACGGCACGATCAAGATCGAGATGCAGTTCCTGCCGGACGTCTACGTGCCCTGCGAGGTCTGCCACGGCGCGCGGTACAACACCGACACGCTGGCCGTGCACTACAAGGGCAAGACGATCGCCGACGTGCTGAATATGCCGATCGAGGAGGGCGCCGAGTTCTTCGAGGCCATTCCGGCCATCCACCGGCACCTGAAGACCCTGGTGGACGTGGGCCTCGGCTACGTCAGGCTCGGCCAGCCGGCGCCGACGCTGTCCGGCGGCGAGGCGCAGCGGGTCAAGCTCGCCTCCGAGCTCCAGCGCCGGTCGACCGGCCGGACCATCTACGTGCTCGACGAGCCGACCACCGGCCTGCATTTCGACGACATCCGCAAGCTGCTGGGCGTCCTCAGCCGGCTCGTCGACGGCGGCAACACGGTGATCGTGATCGAGCACAACCTTGACGTGATCAAGACCGCCGACTGGGTGATCGACCTGGGTCCGGAAGGCGGGTCACGCGGCGGCCTGGTGATCGCGACCGGCACGCCGGAGCAGGTCGCCAGCGTCGAGGAGAGCTACACCGGGCAGTTCCTGAAGAAGATTCTTTAACGGGGTAGCGCAGGGTCGGTCGCCACACGGTAGCCGGTCAGCCACAGGCTTATGGAATGCCCGGCTTATGGAGTGCCCCGGCGGCGTGAGAGTCAGCGTGACGGCAAGGTTCAGCCATGGCTGGGCTGGAATCACGCCTCGCGCCGGCAGTACGTTGCTCGTGGTGACGCCTGGCGGATTCTCGCTGGGCCGGAAGGGGCGGCGCCATGGCCGGGGAGCAGGTCTTCGTCCTGATCGCTGATGTGAGCAGCGACAGTCCGGGCAGCGTGCGGCTGGTACTCGACGGACTCGGCGGCTGCGTGGTGACCGAGACCGATGCAGGTTTTCACGTCGAGGGGACGCTGGCCGGCCAGAGCGCCAGGAGCCTGAACCGGGAGCTACTGTCGGCCCTGCGGAAGCGAGAGCGCCGCACCCGCCTCCGGGCTGAATGGACCTCCGGCGAGACGACCGAGCGGTTCTTCGACTACGTGCCGAAGGGGAGCCGCCCGGCGGGAGGCGCGGCGTGACGAGCAAGTCGGAGACCGCAGGGCCGGTCGCTGCCCAGGGCAGCGGCATCGCCACGCACACCACCCTGGCCATGGCCGTCGTGATGACCGGCGTGCTGATCACGGCCGTCGACACAACGATCGTGGTGCTCGCGCTGCCGGAGATTCAGCGGGGACTGCATGTCGCGCTCTCCTCTGTGGTCTGGATCGTGATCGGCTACCTGCTGGTCATCACGCTGCTCGCGACCCAGGTCGGCAGGCTCGGCGACATGTTCGGCCGGGTCCGGATGTACGAGATGGGCTTCGCCGTCTTCATACTCGGGTCGTTCGCCTGCGCGCTGGCCTGGAACGAGGCGTCGATCATCGGCTTCCGGGTGCTCCAGGGGATCGGCGGCGCGTTCGTCACCGCGAACAGCGGGGCGATCATCGCCGACCTCTTCCCCCGCGAGCGCCGCGGCCGCGCCTACGGTTACAACTCGGTCGGCTGGTCCATAGGCGCCGTGCTTGGCATCGTGCTCGGCGGGATCATCGTCACCTATGTCTCATGGCGCTGGATCTTCTGGATCAACGTGCCGATCGGCGGGGCTGCGCTGGTGCTCGCGACCAGGGTGCTGCGCGAGCGCGGCGACACGGCGCGCCGGCATCTGGACATCGCCGGCATGGTGACGCTCGGCGCCGGGCTGTTCGGCGTGCTGTGGGCGATGACGAAGCTCGCGACCACGGCCTTCGACGCCGCGGTCGCCGGCTACCTGATCGGCGGGCTGGTGCTGATCGGCGTCTTCGTCGCGATCGAGCGGCGGCAGGCCGAGCCGATGCTCGACCTGTCGCTGTTCAGGATCCCGATGATCGCGCCGTCCCTGCTCGCGTCCTTCTTCCAGGGTCTGGCCAACTTCGCCGTGCTCTTCCTGGTCATCATGTACCTCCAGGGATCGCGCGGGCTCTCGCCGATCCACGCCTCGCTGCTGCTGGTGCCCGGCTATGTGGGCGGCTCGGCGGTCGGCCCGCTGGCCGGCCGCCTGGCCGACAAGGTCGGTCCGGTCATCCCGGCCACCGCCGGGCTTGCGGTCCAGGTCATCGCCCTGTTCCTGTATGCGCATCTGTCGATGACCACCGGCCTGTGGCTGGTGGTCGCGGCCAGCGTGATCAACGGCCTCGGCGCCAGCGCCTTCTTCCCGGCCAACAGCTCGGCGGTGATGAAGGCCTCACCGCCGGCTGTCTTCGGCATCGCATCGGGCATGCTGCGGACGTTCGCCAACATCGGAATGGTGTTCTCGTTCGCGATGGCGATCCTGATCGCCTCGCGGTCGATCTCGAAGAGCCTCGCGTTCGCCATCTTCGTCGGCACCACAAGCCTGCACGGCACCCTGGCCGCCGCCTTCACCAGCGGGCTGCACTCGGCCTTCTACACGTCGATGATCTTCATGGCGATCGCCGCCCTGCTCTCCGCGAGCAGAGGCCGCACGGTGCGGGACCGCCGAGGCGCGAGAAGAGCGCAGCCGGGTTAGGCTGCCCGGGTGCAGATTGGTACCGCGGCCGGCCAGGCGCTGGCCGACATTGACGACGTCACGGGCGCCACGTTCCTGCTGGTGCTGACCCACGGCGCGGGCGGCGGCGTGCGCAGCGCTGACGTGCTCGCGGCCCGGCGGGCCGGACTGGGGCTCGGCGCCGCCGTGGCCCTCGTCACCCAGCCCTATCGGGTCAGGGGCGCCCGGGCGCCCGGCTCGGCGCAGCGGCAGGACGAGGCGTGGCTGGAGGTCATCGCGGCGCTGCGGGCGGGATACCCGGGCGTGCCGCTTGTCCAGGGCGGCCGGAGCAACGGCGCCAGGGTCGCCTGCCGCACCGCGACGGCGGCCGGCGCGGCGGCCGTGCTGGCGCTGGCTTTCCCGCTGCACCCGCCGGGGAAGGCCGGCCTGCCGGAGTACTCCCGCGCGGGGGAACTGCGTGCCGCCGGGGTGCCCGTGCTCGTCGTGAACGGTGATCGCGATCCGTTCGGCGTGCCGCAGGCCGCCGATGCCGCTCGCGTGGTGGTGCTCGAGGGCGAGACGCACGCCCTGTCGAAGAGCCGCGACGCCATCACGGCCGCGGTGCGGGCCTGGCTGGGCGAGGTGCTGAGCGCCGTCCGCCAGGGCGCCTGATCGTCGGGTCGGCCTGCGCCTGCCGATCCTGACATGATCCGGCGCGCCATTCCGGTCGCCATTGCGCCTCCGTGCACGCAACCCGCCGGAGACTCCCGGCGTCAACAGTGCGACGACCGCGTCGCTGACACGGTGCCGGACCCTGGAGGCCATCATGAATCTGCGGAGCACCGGAATCCGGCGGCGCGGGCTCGCCGCCCTGTCCGCCACGCTGGCCGGCGCTGTCGTGGCGGTCGGCGGATGCGCGACGGTGCCAGCCGCCGGGCATGCCACCCGTTCAGCCGGACCTGCCCGGGCCTCGCGGACTGCCGTGCCTCCGCTCGGGCCCGGGCGGGTCGGCCAGCGGTCGGCCGTGCCGTGGCGGCAGGTCGGTCCTGGCTGGACGCTCGCCGAGTACTCGGCCAGCACCGTGCCGATGGCCAGCCCCCGCAGAACCGGCGCCACCACGCTGTACCTGATCAGCCCCGAAGGCGGCCGGTACCGGCTGTACCAGTGGCCCGCCGCAGCGGTGTCACAGGTGCCTGGCCTGGTGGACTGGTCCGGCGACGGGACGAGGGCGCTGCTCGTGCGGCAGGGTCCCGATAATGCCCCCTGGCTGGTCGAGCAGATCACCCTGGCGACCGGTAAGGTAAGCACCTTCCGCCTGCCGTGGTATGCGACCCTGCTCGGATACACCAAGCCCAGCGGCCTGAACGTGCTCGTCTCGATCGGCCCGAACGAGCTGACCAGGATCGCCAGGTACAACCTGCGGGGGCAGCGGCAGGTGGTTCTCGCCAGCGGCGACAACCTCAGCGCCATCCAGTCCCCGGACGGCACCACGCTGGCCGTGTCGGGCACCACGGGCCTGGTCCTGGTGAGCAACGCGGGCGGCGTCATCCGCCGCCTGCCGGTGCCCGGCATATCCGCGCCGAACGGCTGCTACCCGGAGCGCTGGTGGGATGCCAGCACGATCCTGGCGGGCTGCTTCGTGCCGGGCAGCTCAGCCAGCCGGCTCTGGCTGGTTCCGGCGGGCGGTGGCAGGCCGACCGTGCTGACGCCGCAGCGAAACGGCCACGGGCCTGACCCGCAGGGCGATATCGGCGCCTGGCAGCTGCCCGGCGGGCTGTACCTGCAGGCGGTGGGAGCGTGCAGCGCGCTCTTCATCGTGAGGCAGGACAGGAACGGTCCCGTCCACGTGGTCAACATCCCGGGAACCGAGGGGAATAACAACAGGATCCTTACGGCTCGGCAGGGCCGACTGCTCGTCCGGGCCCAGACGGGCTGCCCGGGCAGCGAGTCGCTGCTCTGGTTCAACCCTGCCACCAGGGGAGTTCAGATGCTGCTCAGGGCGCCGGGGAACGTGAGCGGCGTGATCGGCGCCGTTCCGTTCCGCCAGGCCGGCGGGTAGCGGTCGCCCGCACCCGGACCGCCCGGGCCAGGCGGCTCAGCAGGCCGGCGCTGGCCGGAGGTTCACGTCGGTCGGGCGGTGCGGGGCGATGGTGTCGCCGTCAGGGAGCAGCTCGCCGGTGTCCTCGAATACCACGATGCCGTTGCAGAGCAGGCTCCAGCCCTGCTCAGGGTGGCTGATGATGGTCCGAGCCGCCTCGTGGTCCGGGTCGCTGGCGCTAGGGCACGGCGGCGAGTGCGGGCACATCGGGCGCCTCCTGGTCAAGTCCGTAGTTGGTGGGATGATCACAAATCTAATCTGCCAGTAACCGTGCCCGTCCCGACATGGCACGCCGTGATGGTTTTCCGGCTCAGACTTTGTAGCTTTCCTGGTAGTTTCCAACTAGCACGCTGCTAGTTAACAATCACTAAATGTGACGGCAGTGATTCCGGGTGCTGCTCAGACGCGGCAGAGGAACGAACTCCGAGCCTGCCAGGTCTCGATCTCAGCGGGCTCTGTGCTCAGCGGGCTCTGTGCTCAGCGGGCTCCGTGCGATCCGGACGGTTCCGCACGCAGCCCGATTCCGCGCGGACGGGGCGGGATGCCGGTCAGGCGGTGGGTCTCCCTGAGCGTCAGCAGCCGTTCCGCCTCGGTATTCAGCGCGTGCACCGCAGGCTTGGCCATGGCCTTGCGCCGGTAGATCCGGTCGTCGTAACCGAGCGGCCCGATCTCGGCCCGCATCGCGGCGAACGCGGACCGCATGACGTCGGTCAGTGCGGCATCGAGCCGCTTAGCTAGAGGATACTGCTCGGCGAGCGGTGCCGCGGCCGCCTGCGCCGCGCGGTACCCGTGCTCGGCGGTTCGCGCCGCATCGAGGAGGTTGTCGAAATTGGCGGCAAGCGCGACGTCCGCAAGATACTTGCCCTGCGCGTCCTCGCTGGCCTGCTTACGCCCCACAATCACGCGGGTCAGCCTAGCGGACAATCACCGCCGATTTCAGGCCAGGCTGCTCAGCCAGCGCTCGTGCAGGTCGGCGTACTCGCCGCCGCTGGTGAGCAGGTCGGCGGGTGAGCCGTCCTCGGTCACCTGTCCGTGATCGAGCACCAGGACCCGGTCGGCGATCTGGACCGTGGACAGCCGGTGCGCGATGATCACCGCGGTGCGCCCGGCCAGGACGGTCTTCAGCGCCTGCTGCACGATCCGCTCGCCCGGCAGGTCGAGCAGCGAGGTGGCCTCGTCGAGCACCAGCACGCTCGGCGCGGCCAGGAACGCCCGGGCGAAGGAGATGAGCTGGCGCTGCCCGGCCGAGAGCCGTCCGCCGCGCTTGCCAACCTGCTGGTCGTATCCGTCAGGCAGCACGCTGATGAAGTCGTGCGCGCCGACGGCGTCGGCCGCCGCGATGATGTCGGCCCTGGACGCGCCGGGCCGGCCGAGCGCGACGTTCTCCGCGATGGTCGCGCTGAACAGGAAGTTCTCCTGGGTGATCAGCACGATCTCGCGCCGCAGGTCGGCGTCGGAGAGGTCACGCAGGTCGACGCCGTCCAGCAGCACCCGGCCCTCGTCCGGGTCGTAGAACCTCGCCATCAGCCGTGCGATCGTCGTCTTGCCCGCCCCGGTGGCACCTACCAGGGCCACCGTCTGGCCAGCCGGTATGGTCAGCTCGAGCCGGGGGAGCACGACCGTGTCCCGGTAGCCGAAACGCACCGCGGCTAGCCGCACGGGCCGGCCGGGACTGCTGCTCGCAGGTCTGGCAGGCAGCGAGACCGGGTCCGCGGGCTCGGCGACCGCCGGCGCCTCGTCGAGCACGCCGGAGATCTTCTCCAGGCCCGCCGCCGCCGACTGGAAGGTGCTGTAGAACTGCGACACGTCCTGGAGCGGCTCGAAGAAGCGCCTCAGGTAGAGCAGGAACGTGACGAGGACCCCGACCGGCATGGCGTGGTCGATGACGCGGATCCCGCCGTAGAGCAGGACGGCGCCGACGGCGAGGTTGCCGACCAGGGTGACACCGGGAAAGTAGATCGCGACGAGCCGCATCGAGCGCGCCGACGCGTCCGCGTAGCCTTCGTTGAGCTCGGCGAAGATCTGCTCGTTACGCGGCTCCCTGCGGAACGACTGGACCGCCCTGATGCCGTTGAACGTCTCCACGAAGTGGACGATCACCAGCGCAATGGTCTCCCTGGTCCGGCGGTAGGCCACCGCGGACTCGCGCCTGAACCAGGCGGACAGCCAGACCAGCGGGATGAAGCCGACCATGACGGCCAGTGCGAGGGGCCAGTCGAGCAGCAGCATTCCGGTGCCGACGAAGAGCAGCGAGAGCACGGCGGAGACCAGCGAGTCGAGGCCCTCGTCGAACAGCTCGGAGATGGAGTCCATGTCGGACACCTGCCGGGAGATCACCCGGCCGGAGGTGTAGTGCTCGTGAAACGACACCGGCAGCCGCTGGAAGTGCGCGAACAGCCGGCCGCGCAGCTCAAGCACGACCTGCCCGCCCATCCGGCCGATCGCCGCGATGAAGCCGGCGCTCGCTGCGGCCTGGACGATGATCGCCACGCTGAACTCGACGACGACGATGATGATCGGCACCGGGTTCTGGGTGCGGAGCAGCTCGGGTATCCGGTCCACGCCGACTCCGACCAGCCAGGGGCCGGCCAGCCCGGCGAGGTTGGCCGCCAGGATCAGCAGGCCGATCAGCACCAGCGTGGACCGGTGCGACCGGAGCAGGTCGGCCAGCAGCGCCCGGCTGCGCCTGCGGAGCAGCAGCGAGATGCCCTTGGGCAGGTCGTCGACGTTCTCGGCGGCAATACCGCGCCAGGACTGCGTGCTGACCTGGCTCATCGGCGTGCTCCTGACATGTCAGCGGTGGCGTCCGGTCCGGCCGGCTCCGGTCCGGCCGGCTCCGGGGGTGAAGCCTGGCCGTCCGTGGCAGTGCTGGCCGTGGCAGTGCTGGCCAGGGCTGTGCTGGCGGTGTCTGTCCTGGCCGGGGCTGTGCTGGCCGCGGTGGGTGTCTCGGGAGCGCTGCTCATCAGGTAGCGGTAGCGCTCGCTCGTGCCGAGCAGCTCGCGGTGGGTGCCGATGGCGCTGATCACGCCGCGGTCAAGCACGGCTACCCGGTCCGCCAGGGCAACCGTGGACGGCCGGTGCGCGACGACCAGGGCCGTCGACCTGGCGAGCGTCTGGCCGAGCGCGGCCGTCACCTTGGCCTCGGTATGCACGTCAAGCGCGGACAGCGGGTCGTCGAGCAGCAGCACGGACGGGCCGGCCAGGATCGCGCGGGCCAGGGCGATCCGCTGCCGCTGCCCGCCGGACAGGGACATCCCCTGCTCGCCGATCCGGGTGTCCAGCCCCCACGGCAGCTCCCAGACGAAGTCGGCCTGGGCGGCCGCCAGCGCGGCCTTGATCGCCTGATCGTCAGCGCCCGGCGCGCCCAGGGCGACGTTCTCCCTGACGCTGACCGAGAACAGCGTCGGGTCCTCGAACGCGCATGCGACCGCGGTCCGCAGCACGGGCAGCGGCAGGTCCCTGATGTCGGTGCCGTCCAGCCTGATCGACCCCGCGGTCACCTCGGCCAGCCTGGCGACGAGGTACAGCAAGGTGGTCTTGCCCGAGCCGGTGGCGCCCGCCAGGGCGACCGTCTCGCCGGGCGACAGCTCCAGGCTTATGTCGCTCAGCACCGGCTCCGCGGCGCCAGGGTAGCTGAACGCGACGTGGTCGAGGGTAAGCCGGCCGCCCTGCCTGCGACCGGACCTGGGCAGCGGCACGGCGACCGTGGCCGGCCGCGCGGCGACCGCGCCCGGCCGCGCGGCGCCGGCCGCGGCGGCACCTGAGGCCGGGCGGCCGGTGACCGGCGCGCTGGTGACCGGGGGACTTGCGGCCGGGGGACTGGTGATCGTCGGCCGGGTGTCGAGAATCTCGTACACGCGCTGGGCGGCGGTGGCCGCTTCCTGGCCGAGCGCCAGGATGTAGCCCATCGACGCGATCGGCCAGACAATGGTCAGCACCAGGGCTATGAAGGCAACCAGCCCGCCGGTGGTGAGCCCGCCATGGTCGACCGCGAGCGCCCCGAGCAGCAGGATCAGGGCGATCAGGACGTTCGGCACCAGGTCAAGGCCGGCCCAGAAGGCGCCGCGCTGCCGTGCCTTGCTGACCTGAGTCTGGTAGACGGCGAGCGCAAGCTCCCGGTGCTGGCCCGCGGCCAGATCCCGGCGTCCCAGGGCCTTGAGCACCCGGATGCCGGCCGCGGCCTCCTCCACGTAGGTGGCCAGGTCGTCCTGCTGGTCCTGGACCCGCCTGGAGAGCACCCGGTATCGCCGCTCGAATCGCAGGCAGAGCGCCGCGACCGGGGCGAACACCAGGGCGGTGAGCAGCCCGAGCACCAGGTTCAGCCGGATCAGCAGCGTCAAGACGACCGCGAAGGTGGCCAGATTGGTGATCAGGAAGATGATGCCGAAGCCGGCGAACCGCCGGATCGCCGAGAGGTCCGTGGTCCCCCTGGACAGCAGCTGGCCAGACTGCCAGGCCTCGTGGAAACTTGGCTCCAGCCGCTGCAGGTGCGCGTAGAGCCGGTCGCGCATCGACTGCTCCATCGTGGCCACGGCCCTGGCCTGGATCCAGCGGCGCACCACGTTGAGCGCGACCTCGGCAGTGCCGAGCGCGATAGCGGCCAGGCCGATCGGAAGGAGCAGCCCGTGCCCGGGCCGGCCGCCTGACCTGGCGGCGGCGGCGATCGGGCCGTCGATCGCCGCCTTGGTCAGCAGCGGGATGACGATCTCGGTGCCCATCGCCAGGAGCGCGGCAGTGAGCATGAAGAGAAGCTGGCCGTAGAAAGGCCGCAGGTACTCCCTGGTCCGCCACAGTGCGGCCATGGGAGTCTGCGGGAACGGAATGCCCGCTGGGGATTCGGCTTCCGGGTTGGCCACTTGCTGGATGCTAACCGGGCAGCCCGTTCACTGTCACTTTGTTTTCCGGCCGCGCACGGGTGGCGTAAGGGCCGCGATTTCTGGCACTCTGGCGAAACGCGTCGGTTTGGTGCGGGGGCCGCGATGCGAGCAGGGAGGTACCCATGGAACGCGGCGATTCCTGGGATGGCCCCATGCCGCTTGCGGCACCGGTGCTCGCGGCGGCCGGCGCGCTGACCGCCTACCACGATGGCATTGCCGCGGTCGTCGGTCTCGCGGCCCGGTTCACGGGCGACGCCTGGAACTCGCCGACGCCGTGCCCCGAATGGCGCGCCGCCGATCTCGCCGGGCATCTGCGGTGCGTCGCCGACAACTACCACGAGTACCTCGACGGCGCGCCGGTCAGCAGGCTCGCCCGGCTGCTGGGCACGGGCGCGCACCCGGAGACGATCGCGCGGAAGCTGGCCAGGCAGAACACGGCCGAGCTTGCCGCCCTGCCCGATGTCGCACCGGAGGAGCACATCGCGGCGTTCGCCGAGTCCGCCAGGCGGTACGCGGCGAGGATCGGCCCGCTGCTATGGCTGCCGCACCATAGCTACCGGGGCCGGGTGATCACCGTGGCCGGCATGGCCGGGATGGCCTGTGTCGAATGGCACGTGCACGCGTGGGATCTGGCCAGGGCCCTTGGCCAGGATTACCGGCCGGCCGATCCGCCGGCCGTCCTCTCGGGCTGGCAAGACGGCATTCCGCAGCTGCCGGTGGCCGCCGCCGGCGATCCCTGGCTCGCCGTGCTGCGGGCCTCCGGGCGCTCGGCGTAGCCCCGCGGCTCAGGACTGCCGTCGTCTCCGTGCGGTGCCTGCCCGGGCGCCGGGCGCTGACCGCGGTGCTGGGCGGTGGCTATCGTGGACATCGGTGGGCGCGCTGGCCTGCCTGGCGCGGGCGGCGCGGCCGGTTGCGGGATGATGGCGGCATAGCTGAGGGGTTGATCGTCAGTGGCATTCGACGTGAGCAGGATCCGTGCTTGCTATCCGGCGCTGGCGGACGGCTATGTCTATCTCGACGGCGCGGCAGGCACTCAGACGCCCGCCGCGGTGATCGGGGCGATCAGTGACGCGTATCTGGCCGGGCTCAGCAACGCCGGCGGCGCGTTCCCGGCCAGCGCACGGGCAGTGGCGATCACGGCGGCAGTCCGGCAGGCCGTGGCAGATCTCACGGGAGGCGAGCCGGACGGCGTGGTGCTCGGGCCCAACATGACCACGCTGACGTACCGGATCGCCGCCGCGCTTGCCGACACCTGGCGGCCTGGCGATGAGGTGATCGTGTCCAGGCTGGACCACGATGCCAATGTCCGGCCATGGGTCCAGGCAGCGAGCCGGGCCGGGGCGGTGGTGCGCTGGGCCGAGGTCGATCCGGCCACCGGCGAGCTGCCGTCCGCGCAGTACGCCGACCTGCTGTCCGACCGCACCAGGCTGATGGCGGTCAGCGCGGCAAGCAACGTGATCGGCACCAGGCCCGATGTGCCGGCGATCACGGCGATGGCCCGCTCGGCCGGAGCGCTGAGCTACGTCGACGGCGTCCACGCGACGGCACACGGCCCGGTGGACGTCGGCGCTCTCGGCACCGACTTCTACGCCACCAGCGCGTACAAATGGTCAGGCCCGCATATCGGCGCGGTCGTCGCCGCTCCGGCGCTGCTCGCCTCGCTCCGGCCGGACAAGCTAGTGCCGTCGCCCGACTCGGTTCCCGAGCGTTTCGAGCTCGGCACGCCGGCGTTCGCCGACTTCGCCGGCGTCACCGCGGCCGTCGATCACCTGGCCGCGCTCGACGGCACGGCCCGGGGAACGAGGCGGGAGCGGGTCCTTATCTCGATGGCCGCGGCGCAGCGGCATGAGCAAGAGCTCTTCAGGACGCTGCTGGGCGGCCTGGACTCCATGCGGCACGTGACGACCTACGGCAAGGCGGCCAGGCGCACGGCCACCGCTTACTTCACGGTGGCGGGCCTCACCCCAGACCGGGTGGCCGAGCTCCTGGCAGCGCGCCAGGTCAACGTCTGGAGCGGCCATAACTACGCCTGGGAGCTCACCGGCGTGCTCGGGATCAGGGACTCCGGCTGCGCGGTCCGGGCCGGACTCGTGCACTACAACGACGAGACCGACGTCACCAGGCTGCTCGACGCCGTCGCCGAGCTGGGCTAGTCGGCCCGGCCAGGCACCTGCCGGGCCGCCAGGCCAGAATCCGGCCCGGCTGGTAGCTGTTCGTGATCGGCCAGATCGCTGCAAGCGGCGCACCTTCGGCCCCGGCGGCCGAGGGACGCGTCTAGGTCATCTTGTAGCGGTACAGGCGGGATTCGCGGAGCTCGAAGCCGAGCCGCTCGTACAGCCGGCCGGCGGCCTCCCTGGATGGCCGGGAGGTCAGGTCGACCGTCCTGGCGCCGGCGTCCTGGGCCAGCTGGACCGCGGCCAGCGTCAGCACCTCGCCTACCCGCCTGCCGCGGACCGACTCATCGACAACGACATCCTCGATCCACGCCCGGACTCCGGTCGGGATGGGGAACATCGCCAGCGTCAGGGTTCCGACGATCTGGCCATCGGCCCGGGCCAGCAGCACCGTGC
>DATNIU010000260.1:0-27877 GCA_035604275.1 Streptosporangiaceae bacterium
GGCCTCTTGCTCGGCACTTACGCTCCGAGCAAGATCCCGCCGTTCCCGCCAGGCAAAGAGCCTCCGGCGGGAACCTTTACCAAGGGCCTCAAGCTCTTCGACGGCGAGGTTGGCGTACACGCGACTCTCACCGTGCAATACACCCTGTGGGGCAAGAACTTTCCGGCCTGGTACGTCATCGACGCAGCTAGGCTTGGCGCGGAGACCGTCGTCGAGCTTGAGCCGAGGGGCAAAGGCGCCCCGAGTCTGGCGCAGATCGCGGCGGGCAAGAGTGATGCCTGGCTGAAGAAGTTCGCCGGTGAGATCGTCCCGCCGCGGGATCACTTCATCCTGTCCTTCGCGCCCGAGATGAACGGCGCCTGGTATCAGTACGGTTCAGGGCACGCACCGCCGCGTGACTACATCATGGCGTTCCAGCACGTCCACGACGTGCTCCTGAAGTACCTCAAGCAGGCCGGCGCCGCGAACCTGATCAGCTTCATGTGGCAGCCATCGGCCATCCATATTAATACTCCCAATCCAGTCCCGTACTGGCCGGGCGCGCAGTATGTCGACGAGATCGGCCTGGATGGTTACTATTTCTTTCCCTCTGATAACTTCCACGTTATCTTCGGCGAGACCCTCAAGCTTTTCAGGGAGATGGCGCCGCCGAATATACCGATCCTGATCGGCGAGACAGCAGTCGGACCGAGGACCGGACACCAGGCAGCGGACATCAAGGACCTGTTCAACGGGATTCACCGCAATCACCTGATCGGGCTCATCTGGTTCGACAAGAATCAGCACCGCTATCCCTTTAAATACCACCAGGACTGGAACCTGCGCGACAACCCGGCTGCTCTGGCCGGGTTCAAGGCCGAGCTGGCATCGTGGCAAATCGCCTCATATTTGAAACAGAATTCGCACAGCTGACCGCCCAGCCAGGACCCGAACGGGCACAGCCCAGTGACGATCCAGGCGCAGCGCCATATGGTCCGTCGGGTCAGCACAATATAGGCTTGTCATAGTCGGGCGGTTGCTCAGGTAACCGTGTCCCGCCGCATGGTGTCGCATAAACGCGGCCGCTGGCTGGCGGTCGCGGTGCCGGCGAGAGGGGACGACTATGGCTCGCCATCTGCTCGCGCGTTCTGCGCCCTCGTTGCTGATGACCTCAGCCGTCGCCGCGGTCCTCGTGGGCCTGGTGGGCTGCAGCGGAGGCTCAGGCACGTCAGGCAGCACGCCGTCCACACCGACGGGGACTCCGCAGAGCACCCTGAGCCAGCCCGCGACCCCGAGCCCGTCGGCCACGCCGGCCGCATCGGTGCCGATCGTGCCGCTGAAGAAATCGAAGTACTTCTACCTGACCAGACTGTCCCAGGCGCAGCTCTGCGGCCTCCTGCATGGCAGCGAGCCGTCGGCGATCCTCGGCTCCCCGGCCGGGCCCGCGAGCTACCTCGACACGGCAGGCCCGGGAGTCGTCTGTACCTGGAGCAAGGCCGGCGGCGGCGAGCTCTACATCGGGATCTCCACGATCTTCCCCTGGCGAGGCGCTCAGCCGATCGACAAGTTCGCCGGCGATAAGCCGACCACCATCGACGGGCATCCGGCCGACGCGGGCGGGCCGAACGGTCACGTCCCCTACGCCACGGCGCATGTCGCGATCGCTGGCCTGAACGATCCAGTCGTGGAGTTCCGCGCCCCGAGCCGCGCCACCGTGCTGAAGCTGGCCCGTCTCGTGCTGCCGAGGCTGCTCGCGATCGGGTAGCCAGTCAGCTCGTCAGGTCGCCCCGAGCCGACCAAGGCGCTCAGCTTGTTCGGTTGCGCCGGGCGGGTCGCGTTGCCCGGGTCCCGGCTGAGGACCTAGGTTTCGCCCATGCACGGCGTAGACGGGACCACGGAGCAGATGATCCGGTCTGTCCTCGCGTACGCGGAGAACCGGCTACGCCTGGATCCGGTGCCCCTGGACAGGGGATCCCGTGCCCCGGCCGACCTGGATGTCGCCCTGGCCGGGCTGCTCGGCGACGAAGGGCACGATCCCGATCGGGTGCTCGGCGCCTACGCCGCCATCCTGGCGCCCGCGGTTATCTCAGCGGACAGCCCGAGGTTCCTCGGCTTCATCCCGGCGGCGCCGACCAAGGCGGCTCTGCTCTTCGACATGCTGGTCTCCTGCGCGTCGATACAGGGCATCTCCTGGCTCGAGGCCGCCGGTGCGATCCACGCCGAGAACCAGGTGCTCAGGCTGATCGCCGATCGGGCCGGAATGCCGGCGTCGGCCGGCGGGTGCTTCGTCTCCGGCGGCTCGGCGGCCAACCTGTCCGCGCTCGCTGTGGCGCGCGAGACGGCTAAGCGCCGGGCGGCAGATCGTGCAGGAAGCGGCCCGGCCCGGCGCTGGCGGGTGCTGATCAGCGGGGACGCCCACTCGTCGATCATCAACACGCTGCGGCTGCTTGACATGGACCCGCTGGTGGTGAGCTCGGCCGGACACCGGCTGACCGGCGCCGATGCCCGTGCCGCGATCGAGGCCGATCGAGAGCCTTCCTCGATCGCGGCCGTGGTGGCGACCTCCGGCACCACCAACGCCGGGATCATCGACGACCTGGCCGGGCTGGCCGCGGTCGCCGCCGAGATCGGCACGTGGTTCCACGTGGACGGTGCTTACGGCGGGGCCGGCCTGTTCGCGCCGAGCGTCCGGGACAGATACGCGGGCATCGAGCGGGCCGACTCGTTCGTCGTCGATCCGCACAAGTGGCTGTTCGCGCCGTTCGACTGCGCCGCGCTGCTCTACCGGGACCCGGCCCTGGCGCGTTCAGTCCACACCCAGGACGCCTCCTACCTGGATGTCATCCACGACGAACCAGGCGAGTGGAATCCGACCGACTACGCTCACCATCTGACCAGGCGGGCGCGGGGCCTGCCGTTGTGGTTCTCGCTCTCGGTCCACGGCGTGCGGGCCTACACGAAAGCCATCGAGGCGGCCATCGAGCTGGCCCGCCGGACGGCGGCCGAGATCACCAGGCGGAGCTACCTGGAGCTGATCGCCGAGCCCGACCTGTCTATCGTGCTGTTCCGCAGGAAGGGCTGGGACGCCGGCCGGTACGCCGGGTGGGCGCGATCGCTGCTCGATGACCAGGTGGCCTTCATCCCGCCGTCGTCGTGGGAGGGCGAGACCGTGGCCAGGTTCGCCTTCCTGCACCCGCACACCTCTATGGACCTGGTCGAGGCGATCCTTGACCGGATGGCCTGACCGACAGGAGCGTGCACAATGACGAGCGCCGCGGCTGGCAGTTCTCCGCGCCATGCTGACTCCGCACGCGACCGCGCCATCGCCCGGCACGAGGTCGCGCTGCGGTCCCTCGGCCATCCGAACGCCCTCGCCAGGCAGTTCGACTTCACCGACGACCGGTACGAGTGGCGGCGGCTGTTCTCCGAGCTGCTCGGCACGTTCCTGCTTGTCCTGGTGGCCGCCGGCGGCCCGATCGTCAACGCGAGGTTCGGCGGCAACGACATCTCGAACACGGCTCTCGTGGTCGCCCCCGGGATGATGGTGCTCGCCATCATCTTGTTCATGGGCGCGGTGTCCGGCGCGCATCTGAACCCGGCGGTCACCATCGCGTTCACGCTGCGCACGGACTTCCCGCTGCGCCGGGTGCCGATGTACATCGTCGCCCAGCTCGCCGGCGCGGTGCTGGCGACCTGGACGGTCACGGCGATGGTGGGAAGTCAGGGCACGGCCGGCCTGACCCTGCCGGGACACGGGATCTCCACGGTCGGGGCGATGCTGTGGGAGGTCGTCCTGACGACCGGCCTGGTCAGCGTCATCCTGGGCACGGCATCTGGCGCGCAGCAGATCGGGCCGATGGCCGCCATCGGGGTCGGAAGCTACATCGCGCTGGCCGGCCTGATCGGTGCCCCGGTCAGCGGCGCGTCGATGAACCCGGCGCGCTCCCTCGGCCCGGCCCTGGTGCTTGGCGACTGGACATCATGGTGGGCCTACCTGGCCGGACCGCTGATCGGCGGCGCGATCGCGGTCGGGTTCGCCTTCATCCTGCGTGGCCGCGGCGGTGGCGTCTTCGGCCAGCGCGCGGCACAGGGCACGCTGGGGACGGCGTGGCTGCCCGGCCGCGTCGGGGATCCGGCCGCAGGGGAGACCAAGCCCGCCCCGCCCGACCCGGATGATCACACATGAGGCGGCCGGCCTGAAGTAAATTGCGGGTATGACTCATCCGCTGACTCTCATGGCCGTGCACGCTCACCCCGACGACGAGGCGTCGAGCACCGGCGGCGTGCTAGCCAAGTACTCCGACGAGGGCATCAGGACCATCGTCGTGACGTGCACGAATGGCGAATTCGGGGACGGCCCGCAGGGCATCAAGCCGGGCGACGACGGTCACGATACGGCCGACGTGGCCGAGACGAGACTGGCCGAGCTGCGCGAGGCGTGCAAGCACCTGGGCGTCACCGAGCTGGAGACGCTCGGCTACCACGATTCAGGCATGCCCGACTGGGAGTACCAGAAGCGCCCCGAGGCGTTCTGCAACATACCTCTGGCGGAGGTAGCGGGCCGGATCGGCGAGCTGATCGAGCGATACCAGCCTCAGGTCGTGATCACCTATGACCCGGACAGCCTCTACCAGCATCCCGATCACGTGCATGCCAGCCGGACGGCGATCGCCGCTGTGGAGGCGACCGGCATTCCGGCCAAGCTCTACCTGACCGCGATGCGGCGCAGCGACTGGCAGAAGGTCTGGGACGCGCTCAGGGCCGAGGGCGCCGAGGTGCCTGACTGGCAGATGAGCGAGGAGGACCAGCGCCGGATGCTCGAATCGGAGCAGCGGATCACCACCACGGTGGACATCACCAGCGTCCTCGACCGCAAGCGGTCGGCACTGCTCGCGCACGACAGCCAGATCGGCGATTCCTGGTTCAGCAAGATCCCGACACACGTCGCCGAGGCAGCGTTCGGCCGGGAGAACTTCATTAGGGCGCTTAACGGAACCCCGGCGTCAGTGCCCGAGACTGACCTGTTCGCCGGCCTGCGCTAGCCGCCGGGGCCTGGCCGTCGGCCGGTCGGGCACCGTCGGCGAGTGCCGCCGCTCGCACTGCCACGGCGCCGCCCCCAGCGAGCGGTGCTCAGGCGGCGGTGCGCAGGCGGGCGGTGTTCTGGCGGCGCGCTGCCCGGATGATTCGCTCGATTCCGATTTCGAGCCGGCAACCCTAGACTTTCCCGCATGACCCCAGAGCGTTCTGACGCATCCGAGATGTCCCCCGAGCAGAACGCACCCGTGGCCGCGGCCGTGAGCGACGCGGTCCCGTCCCCGCCCATCCAGGCGCCGACCGGGCAGGTGGGCGCCTGGCCTGACCTCATGGTGCGGGCCCGGAATCAGAACCGGATGCTGCAGGGCGGGAGGACGTACCGGGTCGGCCGTGACCCGGCCTCCGATATCGCGATTAACGACCCCCGGGTTTCCTGGGCGCACGCGGTGCTTAGGGTGGAGGGCGCTGGTTGGGTGCTGGAGGACCTCGGCAGCTCCAACGGAACCTTCCTCGGGCCCGACCGCACGAGACGGGTCGAGATTGCGGGCGCGTGCGAGGTGCGCCTGGGGCACCCGCACAACGGGCCGGTCGTGCGGTTCCAGCCGCAGCTGCCGACGACGATGGCGCCCGTGCCGAGGGCACCGGAATCCGGCGTGACAGGCGGCGCGCCGGGCGGGGGTTCGCCGTCCGCGGCGCCGCCCGGGGGCGTGATGCCGAGGTCGGGGCCGGGGGTAGCGGTCGGCGGGGCGTCGACGACCCGCGTAATGCCGAGCGTCGTTGACCGGCCCACGTCGATGACGCAACTCGGGTCGCTGGTGACCACGACGCTGAAGATAGGCCGCTCCCCGGACAACGACCTGGTGCTCGCGGACCTGGAGGTCTCCAGGCACCACGCCGAACTGCGCCGCCGGTCGGACGGCATCTACGAGATCTCCGACATCGGCAGCAACAACGGCACCTACGTCAACGGCCGGCGGATCACCTCACGGGTGCTGACCGAAGCCGACATCATCGGCATCGGGCACTCCACGTTCCGGCTCACGGGCAGCGAACTGAGCCAGTTCGTCGACCAGGGTGCGATCACGTTCACCGGCCAGGACCTGGTCGTCACGGTCAATGGCGGCAAGAAGACGCTGATGGACCACCTGTCGCTGTCCATCCCGGAGAAGTGCCTGGTCGGGGTTCTCGGCCCGAGCGGCGCCGGCAAGTCGACGCTGCTCGGCGCGCTGACCGGGATGCGGCCCGCGGACACCGGCACCGTGCTGTACGACGGCCGCGATCTGTATGCGAACTACGACGAGCTCCGGCACCGGATCGGGCTGGTCCCGCAGGAGAACATCCTGCACACCCAGCTGACCGCCCGGCGCGCTCTGCAATACACGGCCGAGCTGCGGTTCTCCACCGACACGACGGCGCAGGAGCGTGATGCCCGGATCGACGAGGTGATGGGGGAGCTCGGCCTGTCCCAGCACGCTGACACCCGCGCCGACCGGCTGTCCGGCGGGCAGCTCAAGCGGGTCAATGTCGCGCAGGAACTCCTGACCAAGCCGTCGCTGCTGTTCCTCGACGAGCCGACCTCCGGCCTGGACCCGGGCCTGGACAAGTCCGTTATGCACCAGATGCGCCATCTCGCGCACGACGGCCGGACGATCATCGTGGTCACGCACAGCGTGGCCAACATCTCGGTCTGCGACCGGCTGCTTTTCCTCGTGCCGGGCGGGAAGGTGGGGTACTTCGGCCCGCCTGACGAGGGGCTGCATTATTTCGACGTGCTGGACTGGGCGGACGTGTTCCAGGCCGTCGAGGCGCATCCGGAGCGGGACTGGGCGGCCGAGTTCCGGGCATCGCCGTACTACGCGCAGTACGTGGCGCCCGATGTCATGCCGGCACCCGAGGCGGAGCGGGCGGTGTCGACCGCTCCGCGGCGCCGCGGCTGGCTTGGCCAGGTCGTGACCCTGACCCGGCGGTACGCGCAGGTGATCGCCGCCGACCGCGGCTTCCTGATCATGATGGCCGTGCTGCCGGTCGTGCTCGGGCTGCTTATCCACTTCGTGCCGGCCGCGCACGGGCTGAGCGGCTTTCCCGGGACCCGGCTGACCGCGCAGGAACTGCTGCAGCTGCTGATCACCAGCGCGTGCCTGGCCGGCACCGCCGCATCGTTCCGGGAGATCGTGAAGGAACGGCCGATCTATATCAGGGAGCGAGCAGCCGGATTGTCCGCGTTCGGCTACCTGCTCTCCAAGCTGCTGATCCTCGGTGCCATCAGCATTGCGCAATCGGTCGTGATCGTGCTGATCGGCCTGTCCGGACGGGCGATGCCGCCGGCCGGTTCGCTCCTGCATCACCTTCCGCTGGTCGAGATCCTGATCGCGGTCGGGCTGCTCGCGATGTCCTCGATGTGCCTTGGCCTGATGGTGTCGGCGCTGGTGAACACGTCCGAGAAGGCCGTGCCGTTCCTGGTCATGCTGGTCGTCGGCCAGATCGTGCTGTCCGGAGGAGTGGTGCCGCTGGCGGGAATCGCGGGGTTGTCCCAGGTCTCCTGGATCGCGCCGGCGCGGTGGGGCCTCGGCGCCGCCGCCTCCACGGCCAACGTGAACACGCTGACCCCGGTCACCGCCGCCGCCGACCCGCTATGGAACCACACGCCCTCCACCTGGCTGCGCGACATCGGGCTCACGGTCGCGCTCGCGGCTGTCTTCCTGATCATCACCTGGATCCAGCTCCGGCGGCTCGGACCCCGCCGGCGCAAGGCCCGGGCCTGACCGCGCGGCCTGATGCTGGCCGCGGCCCTCCCGGCGACGTCGCCGGCCAATCAGCCGATCATCTCGTCGAAGGCGTACTGATCCGTGGAGGTGTACCAGAACTCCGCCACCTTGCCGTCGCGCATGCGGATGATGTGCGCCTCGCGCACCGTGACGCTCCGGCCGTCCACGCCGGACGAGGCGATCACCAGCGCGACGCCGAGATCGTCGTCGGCGAAGACCGCCTCTAGGTCCACGTGGAACGTTCCATGCGTGATCTCCATCAGCCTGCCGAGGAACCCGTAGACGGTGTCTCGCCCGCGGTAGTCGCCGGCCAGCTGGCTGCGCCCGGCCTGGTGCCAGACCACGTCCTCGGCGAACAGGTCGTTGAGAACGGCGAAATCGCCTTTGGCGAAGGCGGCGTACCCGTCCCTGATGCGGACGGCATTCGGGTGCTCGGCCATGATGTTCTCCTCGCGGTGACCTGCGGGCGGAAGCCGGGCTAGCGAATCCGAAGGGAAGTCTCGGGACGGCGGTCGACGACTGGGCCCCGCGGCCATCCCCAGTCTGTGACTGCACATCATTCTTGGCATGGCCGGAGCGGGCGTCAAGCCAGCGTATGGCGTGGGCCGAAGGCCGGCTGGTCCCCGCGAATGCCCGCCCAGCCGGCCGCGGCACCGGGAGAATCGTCGTGCCGATGCTGAACTCCACCGGAGGGGACTCAGCCATGCCAGCCGACAATGAGATCTACAACCAGCCAGGCGACATCTGGTGGGACGAGCGCCAGCCGCTGCACGCCATCCGTACCTCCCTCAGTCCGGCAAGGATGCTGTACTTCGCGTCCGTCTTTTCCGCCCGGGGCCTGGACCCGGCCGGGAAAGTCATTATCGATGTCGGCTGCGGCGGCGGCCTGATGGCCGAGGAGATCGCCCGGCTCGGCGCGGCGGTGATCGGCATCGACCCCTCGGCAGCCTCGATCGCCACCGCGCGGGCGCACGCCGCCGGCAGCGGCCTGGACATCGACTACCGGGTCGGCGCCGGTGAGGGCCTGCCCGCCGCTGACGGCTGCGCGGACGTGGTGTACTGCGTGGACGTGCTCGAGCACGTGACCGACCTCGATGCGGTCATCGGCGAGACTGCCCGGGTCCTCAAGCCAGGGGGCCTGTACCTGTTCGACACGATCAACCGGACCCGCCTGAGCAGGTTCACCGTGATCAAGCTGTCCCAGCAATGGGCCGCAACCGCCTGGATGCCTCCGGGACTGCATGACTGGGACCAGTTCATCACCCCCGCCGAGCTCGGTGCCTCCCTGGCCCGGCACGACCTGAGCCAGCACGACCTGACCGGGATGGCCCCCGGCATCTCGCCGGCCGCGATGATCCGCCTGCTGCGCCAGGTCAAGAAGGGCAAGCTCTCCTACGGCGACTTCGGCCGCCAGGCGGCCTTCACCCTCACCAGCAACCTGCGCGTCAGCTACCTCGGGTACGCCACCAAGGACAATGCTGGTGACCGTGCCGACCGGACGGTCTGATTCGGGACCGCTGTGTTCCTACCATGCTGGAAGCGCAGAACGCCTGGGTCCTGCCAGACTGACTGCGGCACTTCCGGCCGGTCACTGCGGCGCCAGCCAGGACGGCCCGTCGAGGGAGGGCTGCGAGTATCGGACCGAAAATCGCGATCATCGGCGGCGGGATCGGCGGGCTGACGGCGGCCGTCGCCCTGGCCCGCCAGGGCCTTGCCGCCGAGGTTTATGAGCAGGCGCCGGACCTGGCAGAGGTTGGGGCGGGAGTAGGCCTGTGGCCGAACGCCATGACGGCGCTGGAGCCAATCGGGCTGGCTGGCAAGGTTGCGCGGCTGGCGGTGCCGGTTCCCCGGCATGGCGTCCGGCGCTCCGATGGCACCTGGCTGATGTCCTTCCCCGGGGAACTGATGGTCGAGCGGTGGGGGGCAGGACTGGCCCTGGTCCACCGAGCCGAGCTCCAGCAGCTGCTGGCTGCCGAGCTCGACCCTTCGGCCATTCACCTGGGTGCCCGCTGCACCGGCGTCGAGGACGGTGACCGGGCCGTCACCGCGCGCTTCTCGGATGGCCGCGTCGCGCGGGCTGACGTCCTGGTCGGGGCCGATGGCGTGCACTCGGCCGTGCGGGCGGCCCTGTTCAGGCCTGCTCCGCTGCGGTACCGCGGCTACATCACGGTGCGAGGCGTCACCGTCGCCGGATCGGTTCCGCCGCCCGTCGACGGTGCCGAGACCTGGGGCCGGGGCGCGCGCTTCGGCTTGGGGCCCACCAGCGGCAACCGGATCATCTGGTGGGCGACGTGGAAGGAGGCGGCAGGAGGGCAGAACGACGGCGAGACCGCGGCCCGGATGCTCGAGCTCTTCGGCTCATGGCACGATCCGATACCGGCCATCATCGACGCCAGCCCGAAGACCGCTGTGATCAGGAAGGATATCTACGACCGCCGGCCAACCCGGACGTGGAGCCGGGGACGGGTGGCGCTGCTCGGTGATGCCATCCACCCGATGACCCCGGACCTCGGCCAGGGCGCGAGTCAGGCGATCGTCGACGCGACCACCCTGGCGGCCTGCCTCGCGGCCTCCCGCGACAGCCGCGCAGCCCTGCGAGAATATCAGCAACGCCGGTGGCGCAATGCCGCCATCAACACGCTGATGGCCCGGACTTTTGGCACCATGGGTCTGTGGGACGGGCGCATCGCCTGCGCGGCGCGCAATTCCCTGGCACGGGTCATGCCGCTGTCCCTGCATCTCCGCCAGTTTGATCTTGTCCTAGGCGATACGCGGCCAGCCAGCATCGAGGGGTCCCGATCGCGCGGCCGCCGGCCCATCGCGGACTGATCGGGTGAATACAGCCTGGATCACAGGCTTGACGGCGCCGCCGAGCGGTCGGAGGTCCGGGTAACCTGCCTGTGCGCCAGCCGCCCGGCCGTTATGGCACGGCACGCCGCATTCCAGTAGTGTGCCAGCACAGCTTCGGCCCGATACGCCTGGTAAGCGTCGTCTCGAACGGAATGACAGAAACTTCGATGTCCGCAAACAGCGCGCATTCCGCCGGGTCGCACGTGTCCCGGGCGCGGGCACTCATCATCGCGAGTCATCCGGGCCCGACCCTGGTGATCACCGCTTTGGTCACCGCGCTGACCGCGCACGCGGCGGCGGACGGCATCGGCCCGGTGCTGGCCGCCCCGGCGATCCTGGCCGGCCAGTTCTCGGTCGGGTGGTCCAACGACGCCTGCGACGCAGCTCGGGACCTCGCGGCCGGGCGCACCGACAAGCCCGTAGCCCGCGGTGACATCAGCGTCCGTGCCGTCTGGATCGCCGCCTTCAGCGCCCTGGCGGTCGCCGCGATTCTGTCGCTGCTGATCGGGCCGCGGTGGCTGCTGATCAATACCGTCATGGTCGGTGCCGCGTGGGCATACAACCTCGGCCTCAAGTCGACCTGGGCATCGGGCCTGATGTTCCTCGTGGGATTCGCGCCGCTCCCGGCGTTCGCGACCAGCACCCTGCCAGGTCAGCCCTGGCCAAACTGGCAGGTAACGGCCGCTGCCGGGTGCCTGGGGCTCGGCACGCACTTCGCGAACGTGCTGCCGGACCTCGCGGCCGACCAGATGACCGGCGTCAAGGGACTGCCGCAGATCGTGGCGGCACGATGGGGCGCCCTCGCCGTGCGGGCGGTCGCGATCGCGCTGCTTCTGGTGGCGTCCGGGCTGCTGCTGCTGGCAGCGATACCGTCCCGCCGGTGGGTCTCCGCGGCCGGCTTGGCGGTCTCCGCGATTCTCGCCATAGTCGGTTTCCGTGGGTCAGGAAAAATGCCATTTTTTTGCGCCCTCGGTATCGCTGCCGTGGACGTCGCGCTGTTCCTTGCTGGCAGCGAAGCGCTAACCTGACCTGAAGTACCGGTCGTACCGCCCAGCCACGGAGGTATCGCGCATGCCAGTTGCCCGGTCGTGACGCAGATCGCGGCCGTGCGGTCCGCTTTCCCGCCGCACCGCTATGCGCAGGCCGAGATCACCGGCATGGTCGCCGACCTCGGCGGCTTCGGCCGGGCTGAACGCGCGCTGGTGGACCGTCTGCACGGCAATTCCGGAGTGAAGTTCCGGCACCTCGCCTTCCCGATAGAGGTGTATCGCGAAGTGCATGGAATCGGGATATCTAATGAGCGATATGTCGGCGCGGCGACCGGACTCGGGGAGCAGGCCCTGAGGGACGCCCTGGGCGAGGCGGGCGTTCTCGCGAGTGACCTGGACCTGCTGATCGTCACGTCGGTCACGGGCGTGATCGTCCCGTCGATCGACGCGCTGCTGATCCCGCGGCTGGGGTTGCGGCCGGACGTCAAGCGGCTGCCCATATTCGGCCTCGGCTGCGTTGCCGGCGCTGCTGCGCTCGCGCGGCTGCATGACTACCTGCTGGCCTGGCCCGGGCATAACGCCGCGCTGGTGTCGGTGGAGGTGTGCTCACTGTGCTGGCCGCGAACCGACCCCACCACGGCGGACCTGGTCGCCAGCGGCCTGTTCGCCGACGGCGCCGCCGCGGTGGTCGCCCGGGGCGGACAGGCGGGCAGCGAACAGGGCGGAAGATCGCGGGCGGACGGCGCCTCGGGAGCAGGGGGCGGTCTGCGGATCATCGCCACGCATAGCAAGGTCTGCCCGGACAGCAACGACGCGCTCGGCTGGCGGCTCGGCCCGGCCGGCTTCCGCATCGTGCTGACCGCGGGCCTGTCCGACGTCATCGAGCGCGAGCTTGCCGCCGTCGTCACCTCGTTCCTGGCCGCGCACGGCCTCACCGTCGACGACATCGGCACCTGGATGGCGCACCCAGGCGGGCCGAAGGTGATCGATGCCGTTCAGCACAGCCTCAAGCTGCCCGACAGCGCCATGGCCGTGAGCCGCCGCTCACTCGCCGAGGTCGGGAACCTCTCCTCCGTGTCGGTGCTACACGTCATGGAGATGACGCGGGTGCTGTGCGTCCCGCCCGCGGGGTCGTACGGAATGATGATCGGACTCGGCCCTGGGGTCAGTATCGAACTGATTCTCCTGCGATGGTGACCGGCTAGTTTCACTCGCAGGTGCGCTGATGCCGCCCACCCGGGGACTCTCACGCCCGCGTCACGTCGCTGGGGTGGCCAGCTCGGCTGCTCGCTCGGGCATGGCGTCTGCCGTGGCCTGCCGCCGGGACCGCCGGGCAAAGGCGATCAGGGCGCCGATGCCAAGCGCGCCGGCCGGCGGAAGGGTGACCAGCGCCGGAAGCTGGTAGCGCCAGGTGAACTCGAACGCGTCGGAGATCGCCAGGATGGCCACCGCCGCGCTGAAGAACGCCACGCAGCCGAAGACGAGCTGCCTCCGCTCCGGGGTCAGACGGCGGCGCGCGAACGCGAGCAGCGAACCGGCCAGGCCGGTCAGCGTGAAGAGCAGGAGCAGCGGCCCGGGCGTGTAGCCGCCGCCGAGCTGGTAGGAGCGGAGGAAGTCCGCGATCGGCTTGTCGACCTGTGGTGCACCGCCATATGCAGGCTTGAGCACCTCGAGCTTCGGCCCGAGCGGCTGGCCGTTCGGCGCCGTGCCAGACTGCGGCAGGGCGACGACGATGGCGTTGTGCCTGATCAGGATGTACGGGAGATACGACGGGAAGTTGCCCTGGAACTGCCAGCGCCAGATGGGCGTGTCGCCGGAACTCGTCACGCGGGAGACGGCGAACAGCTTAACGGCGTCGCGCCAGATGCCGGAGATCACCCTAAGCGGCTGCTGGCGCTCGACCGCCCTGTTGAACTTCGCGACGAGGTTGCCATATGCGCCTGCGGTACCGCCGTGCGCGAGATACTGCGCCCGGTAGACCTTCAGCGGCGAGGTGGCGTCGTGGTCGAGGCGGTCCGGGCCCTTGGCCTGCTCTGCTGGCGACGGGCAGAGCGGGCGCTCGGCAGCGGGGAGTCGCAAGGTCGCGCAGTTGGCGACGGACGCCATCCGTCCGTAGGTGAGGCTGTTTGACGACTCCGATACCCGGAAGTGCCCGGTGAGCTCGGCGGACGCGACCATATAGAGCCCGACCGCCACGACGAAGGCCAGGCCCGCCGCGAACATGTTGCCGAGTACCTTGCGCCAGCCGCCGCCCAGTGCTATGGCGAGGATCAGCGCTGGCACGATCAGGATCTCGCCGGCCTGCCGGAGTCCGGTCGCCCCGCCCAGGATGAGCGAGCCGATGATCAGCATGCGCAGCCTCGGCACCTGGTCCCAGAGCAGTACCGCCAGGCCGGCCACGATCATCGCCTCGAACCAGACGTCTGGCATGATCATGTGCTCGGCCTGAAGCTGATAGCCGTCGAGCAGCACGGGCGCCATGGCCAGCGCGCCCAGCCAGCGCGGGGCCCCACGGCGGAGCAGCACGACGTAGATCGTGACCGCGATCGCGAGGCCGAGCAGATGCTGGATCAGCGCCACGGTGCCCAGGTCGCCGAACGCGAGGATCAGCTTAAGCGGGATCTTGTATCCGACCGGGTCGGCGCCCGGCCAGGCGCCGTAGAGGTACTTCAGCGAGTCGATGTACACGATCGCCGGGTGATAGGCCATCTGGGTGGCGACCCGCAGCGCGAGGCCGGCCGTCAGCAGGGCGGAAGCCAGCCAGTGCCGCCGGATCAGGCCGAGTCCCGCGAGCGCGAGCGGAGCGTAACCACGCTGGCGCCCGGCAGAGGCGCTTCCCGCCGGTGTGCTGTCGGTCAGCGTCGCACCTGCCGGTGTGCTGTCGGTCAGCGTCGCACCTGCCGGTGCGTCACCTGCCGGTGCGTCACCTGCCGGTGCGTCACCTGCCGGCGCGCCGCCATTCAGGTGCTGAGCATCTGCCGGATCACCGGGGCCGTCGTGGCCTCCAGATGCCGGGTCGCCGGGCGCTGCCGGTTCGGTGGCTGGCTGAGGCATTCGCATTGTCGGTCGTCCCGATCGTGACTGGCTGTGCTCCGCAGGCCGCAGCTCCCTGGTTGGCGTGGTTCCGCTTGCGCAGGACCCGGTCTCCACGCGATCCGCCGATAGCGGCGATGCCCGCATCTCGTGCCGTCTAACCGTAGGCACGGGAAGCCAGGGTGCTGTCGTGGTGAGCCTACCGGACCGCAGAAGTCCAGCCATCCTAAGCCATCTGCTCTTAACCTTCTCGCGTTTGGGCCTGGCACTCGGTGACCGAAATTGTCAGAGGCTTTGCCTACCCTGGCGCTCGTGCTGAACCAGGCGCTGGGCCGGTGGCTGCTGCCGGGCCCTGTCTACCGGGTGCCGCACCGCCTGACCTGGCCGCAGCTCCGCGAGCAGGTGCGGGCTCAGGTGCCGCTGCTGAGCGCTCCGCAGCCGGGAATGCCGGGGTTGTGCGCCGTCTGCCGCGGCCCGGCGGGGCGGGGGTGCGCCTGCTGCTTCCAGTGCGATCTGCACCGCCAGTGCGCTCCTGACAGCCTGGCGGCCACGGTTGTGCCGGTGGCGTTCGCTGTCAAGGGCGGCCCGCACGCGCTGAACCTCTGGCAGTACAAGTCCGAGCGGCTGCGCCACGTGCCTGCGGAGCCCGCCGTACCGGCCGTGGCCGGGCCGGCCGGGCTGGACGGTGCCCGGGCAGCCGAGCCGGAGCGTGCCGGTGCGGATGGACTGGATCGCGCCCGCGCAGCGGCTCAGCCGGACCGCCGCGCCGTCGCTGATGCGGCGGCGGGGACGCTGCTCGCGTTACTGCTGGTATTCCTGCGCGATCACGGAGCCTGCGTCTGGCGGTCCGCCGGCATCACCGGGCCGACTCACCTGGCCGTCGTGCCGACCGCACGGTCCCGGCCGGGGGTGCACCCGCTGCGCGCCCTGATCGCCCCTTACCTGCACTGCCAGTGGGCCGAGCTGTGGTCGCTGCCCGGCGGGCATCCGGTGCGTGATCTGGACCCGGCCAGGTTCGGCGCCGCGCCGGTTCCTGACGCGCGGGTTCTGCTGCTCGACGACACCTGGACGACCGGATCGACCGCCCAGTCCGCCGCCATGGCGCTGCGCCGGTCCGGAGCGCGCTCGGTGGCGATCGTGGTGCTCGGACGGCACGTGAGCGGCGCCGGGGAGGTCGACCCCGCGGCGATGCCGTTCCGCCCGGAGAGCTGTGCCGTGCACGACGACGGTCGTGTGCGGTGACGGTCAGGATCCGGCAAACCATAGGCTGTGCTCGTGGTTACCGTGCCTGCCCCGTTTTCGCCGAGCACCGTGCGGCCAGCAGCCGGGCCGTCTCGTACGGCGCTGGTCCGCCGGGCCCGGCGGATGAATCGCGTGCTCGCCGAGCTCTACCCGGACGCGCACTGCGAGCTTGACTTCAGCTCTCCGCTCGAGCTGCTGGTCGCGACCATCCTGTCGGCCCAGTGCACCGACAAGCGCGTCAACCAGGTCACGCCGGTGCTGTTCGCCCGGTACCGCACCGCGGCTGACTACGCGGCGGCCGACCGCGACGAGGTCGAGAAGATCGTGGTCTCGACCGGCTTCTTCCGGGCCAAGACGACCAGCATCATCGGGCTCGGGCAGGCGCTGTGCGACCGGTTCGGCGGCGAGGTTCCGCCGAGGCTGCGGGACCTGGTCACACTTCCCGGCGTCGGCAGGAAGACCGCCAACGTCGTGCTCGGCAATGCGTTCGGCGTGCCCGGGATCACGGTCGATACCCATTTCGGCCGTCTGGCCAGGCGCTTCGGCTGGACCACGTCCGACGACCCGGAGAAGATCGAGCAGGAGGTCGGCGCGCTCTTCCCCAAGTCGGAGTGGACCGTGCTCTCGCACCGGCTGATCTGGCATGGCCGGCGGGTA
Organism: Streptosporangiaceae bacterium; assembly: GCA_035604275.1. GTDB lineage: Bacteria > Actinomycetota > Actinomycetes > Streptosporangiales > Streptosporangiaceae > Chersky-822. Next base: position 16,550 of record DATNIU010000260.1, read on the forward strand.
TGCCATTCCCGCAGGCCCGCGTGCGGCGCCTGCGCGCTGGCCGGGCTCTGCCCATCGTTCGGCGAGGGCCCGGTCGATCCCGTCGTGGCCGGCCGCCTGGTCAAGTCCGGCCCCTTCTCGTGACGATGGCCGCAGCGCCAGGCACCGATGTGCCTGGCTGGCTGACCGATCTCGCCCGCTCCGCCGAGCGGATGACGGTGCCCGAGGGGCTGCGGCCGCCCCCTGGCGGTGGCCGTCCGTCGGCGATCCTGATCCTCTTCGGCCATGGATCCGCCGGACCCGACGTGCTGCTCGTGCAGCGAAGCCACTCGCTGCGCCGCCATCCTGGCCAGCCGGCCTTTCCTGGCGGCGCGATTGACGCCGCCGACGCCGGCCCCGTCGGCGCCGCGCTGCGGGAGGCCGCCGAGGAGGCGCTGGTCGAGCCGGCCGGCGTAGACGTGATCACTGTTCTGCCCGATCTCTACATCTCCCGGAGCGGATTTCAGGTGTCACCGGTGCTGGCCTGGTGGCGGCACCCGGTGCCGCCCGCTCCGGGTGATCCGGCCGAGGTAGCCGCTGTCGCCAGAGTGCCGATGGCCGACCTTGCCGATCCAGCCCGCCGCCTGACCATCAGGTACCCGTCGGGGACGGCAGGCCCCGCGTTCCGCGCCGGTGAGATGCTGATCTGGGGGTTCACCGCGTACCTGCTCGACCGGCTGGTGGCATTGGGTGGCTGGGAGCGGCCCTGGGACGCGGCCCTGATCGTCGACCCGCCGCCAGGCATTCTGCTGCCGGGAGCGGACGACCCTGACCCTGCCGCCTGAGCCTGCCGCCTGAGCCTGCCGGCTGACCCCTGCCGGCTGACCCTGCCGCCGCCCGGATTACGCGCCAGCGGTTACCAGCAGCGTCGGCGCCGGATACCGTTGGGAACTGTGCCCGGTGACCTGCTTGACTTGATCCTCATCGCGCTGGCGTCTGCCTTCGCCGTTGCCGGGTACCGCCAGGGATTCATCATCGGAGTCCTGAGTTTCGTCGGCTTTGCCGGCGGCGCGGTGATCGGCGTCTACTTCGCGCCCGGCATCTCCACGGCGGTGGCCTCCGATCAGAACCTGCAGGCGGTGCTGGCGATCGTCCTCGTGTTCGTGACCGCTGTCGTCGGGATGCTGATCGCCTCGTGTCTCGGCGTCATGCTGCGCTCGCACCTCCGGCGCAAGCCGATCACCGTCATCGACGCGATCGGCGGTGCCGTGGTCAATATCGTGGCGATCCTGCTGCTGGCCTGGCTGATCGGCTCGTTTGTCGCCTATGCCCCGCCGTTCCCGGCCGTAGCACGGGAAGTAAACGACTCAGTGCTGCTCAGGGGGGTGGACCGGCTCATTCCGCAGGCCATACGGCCGGAATTCTCGGCGATTCGCAGGCTGATGACCACCGAGCCCTACGTTCAGGTCTTCGGCGCGCTCGGCGCGGAGACCGCGCTTGACGTGCCCAAGCCGGATCCCTCCGTGCTTGGCTCCCCGGGCCTGGTCCTGGCCCGCAACAGCGTGGTCCAGATCAAGGGCCTCGCCCCGAGCTGCTCAAGGACCATCGAGGGCAGCGGGTTCGTGATCGGCCCGGAGCGGGTGATCACCAACGCCCACGTGGTCGCGGGCGTCACCGAGGGACCCGAGGTTTACACCAGATTCGGGACCGGCTATCCAGCCCGCGTGATCCTGTTCGACCCCGAGCGAGATATCGCGGTGCTCTACGTCCCTGACCTCCGTCTCGCGCCATTGCGCCTGGCCGGCCAGGCGCCTTTCGGCTCAAACGCGATCGTGGCCGGCTATCCGCTCGAATCGCCGTTTACCGCAGTGGCGGCTCGGGTTGGCCGGTCGGAACTTGCCAACGGCCCGGACATCTATCAGACCACCCGGCTGGTCAGGGACATCTACCCGATTCGCGCCGTGGTACAGCCAGGTAACTCCGGCGGTCCGCTGCTCGCTCCCGATGGCGAGGTCTACGGAATGGTCTTCGCCGCGGCTGTGGCGGTGCGCGACACCGGGTACGCGCTGACCGACAGCGAGATCCAGCCGGACGTCCGGCTGGGCCTGCTGCGGACCGCGGCGACATCGACCGGGAGCTGTCAGTAACCCTGGTCGGGCCGGATGATCAGCGCCGTGCGGTCCGATCGGCCAGGTGATCAGGTCAGCCCGGCAGTCCGATCAGCCGATCAGGCGGACGATCAGCCGGAGCCGCAGGTCCGCCTCCGGTACCGACGCCAGGCCGGCCTGCTCGATCCGGTCCGCCAGTTCGAGTGCTGCCCGGCGTGTGCCGACCGCATCGAGACCATGCGGTCCGCCGTCCATCAGAGCGTCCAGCGGCGCCGCGCCGCGCCTGAGCAGCGCGACCGCTCCGCGTCCGTTGCCGCGTCTGGCGTGAGTCAGGCCCACGGCAAGCTGGGCGAGTCCCTGCCACAGGTCACGCTCGTCGGCCGGGGCCGACTTCCAGACCAGCTCCAGTACCTCGTGCGCGTGAAAGGGCCGGCCAGCGTCGATCAGGTCCTGTGCCAGCGCCAGCGCGTCGCCGGGCGCCAGGTGCAGTTCGTCGGGCGTAGTCGGCTCACCGCTCGCGGTTCGGTCGAGCGGTCGGCCCAGTCCGTCTCTGGGCCGCGCATTTCGTGGCCGGCCCGCCCGGTCCCGGTCCCGGTCCACCCGCTCACCGGTCATCGTCCCGGCCTGCCCGGTCACGGTCACAGCCCGTCGGATCCTGGTCATCGTCCCGGTCCGCCGGACCCGGTCACCGTCCCGGCCCATCGCCGGTCATGATCCGTTGGCCGCACGGGCGCAACGGGTCGGCCGGGCACGGGGGGCACAGCGTCACCGCTCTGGCTCCGGATCGGCCAGCCAGGATCTAAGCTCGAGATCGAACCGCTGCGGTACCTCCTCATGCGGGAAGTGACCGGCACCGTCGATCAGCCGCCAGCGATAGGGCGCGTCGACGTGCCTGCCCGAGCCGCGTGCCGTGCCTGGCAGGACGCAGCTGTCGAGCGATCCGTGAATCTGAAGCGTCGGCGCCTGCACCGGGGTCCGCATGGCGCGGGCATACCGCATCCCGTCGGGCCGCAGGCGCGAGCGGAGCATCCAGCGATGGTATTCAAGCGCCGAGTGCGCGACAGATGGCACGCACATCGCTGCCCGGTACCTCCGCTCGCTCTCAGGGTCCGGCCATCCAGGTCCTGACCAGGAGCTGAGCATGTGGCCGACGCGCTCTGCCCGCTCGCGGACAAGCTGCCGTTCGGGCAGTATCGGCAGCTGGAAGCCGAGTGCGTACCCGCTGCTCCGGCCCTGGCCGAGCGGGTTGGTGAGCACCGCGGCACGCATCCGGAGGGGGTGCGCGGCCGAGACCACGCCAAGCCGCCGCACCACCTTCGGAAAGTACGTGGCCAGGGTCCAGGCGATCATGCCGCCCCAGTCATGGCCGACGACCACGGCGTTGGCCTCGCCCAGCGAGCGGATCAGGCCGGCCGCGTCGGACGCCGCGGTGACCAGGTCATAGCCGCGCGGCGGTTTGTCGCTGCCGCCGTATCCGCGCAGGTCGACGGCGACCGCGCGGAACCCGGCCTCGCTGAGCGAGACCAGCTGGCGCCGCCAGGTCCACCAGAACTGAGGGAAGCCGTGCAGCAGCAGGACCAGCGGTCCGTCACCGCTGGAGGCGACATGGAAACGGGTGCCGTTGGCGCTGACCGACCGGTGTGACCATGGGCCATCGAGGTAGATCGAGGCCTCCCCGGCGGGGGCCACGGCCTACCTGGCCCCAGCTGATCCGGTCGCGGGCAAGGTATCGTCCCGCCGGATCAGCGCCAGGTCGTCCGAGACGTTGCTGCGGGTCCTGCGCAGTCCGGTGAGACCTCGGAATCTGGTGATCCCGATCGCTACGGCAAGTGCCGCCAGCAGAACGTACGTGCCGGCGACAATCAGAAACGCCGCCCAGGCCCAGATGCCGAGCGCCATGAGCCCGTACGCGAAGGCGAAGGACAGCACCATCAGCACAAGGCAGCCGACGAATGCGGCGACGCCCACCAGCGCGGCGCCGATTCCGAGCCGGCGGGCGTCCGACTTGAGCTCAATCTTGGCCAGGTCGAGTTCGAACTTGACCAGCTGCGAGACATCGCTGACCGCCAGGGCGACCAGGTCGCCCACGGAAGCCTGCGCGGTGTCCGCGTGGTCGCGGGTCGCTGGATCGGCCATGCTCCCTCCTTTCTCGCTGTCGGGGTCCAGTCTTGCTCATGGGTGTCCGAGCCATTCGCTTGGCATCCCATTCGGGTAGCGAGAATGTGCCGGGAGTGCCGACAAAAGCAGACGGCGCCCCTCGCGGAGGCGCCGCTGCCAAGCCACGTCAAGTCCGGGTTACCAAGCGTGCACCTCTACTGCCGGACAGGGTGCTCCTGTCTCGGCCGCCTCCCGCGGCTGGTCGCGCGTGGGTACCTGGTTGCCGTGTCCGGACCACCTGGTCCGTGTCTCATTTCTACGACGGATCGGCCGCCTTGGGAAGACCCCAGCGTAATCAATTCGTGATCTTTATCGATCGCGGTGTTCACATGTCCCGCGACGGGGCCACGAACGCGAGCACCGGCCAGCCGCGCTCGCGTGCGACCCTGCGCAGCTCGCGGTCCGGGTTCACGGCATGCGGATGACCGACCGCCTCGAGCATCGGCAGATCGGTCGCCGAGTCGCTGTACGCGAAGCAGTCCGCCAGGTCATAGCCGCGCTCCGCGGCTAGCTCGCGCATCCGGCGCGCCTTGGCCTCGCCGTAGGCGTAGAACTCCATCTCGCCCGTGTAGCACCCGTCAGCGAGCCGCATCCGGGTCGCGATGATCCCGGACGCGCCAAGCATCGCCCCGATCGGGCCGACCATCTCCTGGCCCGCCGTGGACACGATGAAGACATCGCGGCCTGCCTCGCGGTGAGCGTCAAGCAGCCGGCGTGCCTCGGCGTACACGATCGGCAGGATCGTCTCGGTCAGGTGCGCGGTCACGATCTCGGTCACCCGCTCGGCGGACCACCCGTAGCACAGCTTGGTGACCTGCTCCTTGATCCGCTCCATCTGCTGATGGTCGGCCCCGCCCGCTCGGAAGACCAGCTGTGCGAAGCCTCCCCGAACCGCCTGAACTCGGCTGATCAGGCCATGCCGGTAGAACGATGGCACGAAGGCGAGCGTGCTTGACCGCGAGATGATCGTCTTGTCGAGGTCGAAGAATGCCGCCGTGCCGCCCGCCGCACCGTCGGCCAGAGTATCCATGCTCGCCGAGCATAGGCGACGCTCGTGAAGCCGACCTTAGTTCTGCGTGACCGACTGGTAACTTTGAGCGCTGCGCGGTGTTGCCTCGAAGCCAGGGACGGTGCGCCTTTGCGCGATCATCCTGGTGGCCGGCATCCCGCCCAGGCTTGCTGGCGTTACTGATCCGGCATTGATGGCCGCCGACAAGCGACCGCTACGGGATCATAGGGGAGTTCATGACACCTAATTATCTCTGTTCGGCCTGACCGACTAGTAACTTTGACCCGCTGCGCGTAAGATTTCCTGAGTTACGGAACCGCTCTGTCCCCCCGGAGCCGGGCCGTACGGCGACCCCCGCTCTCCCCCCCGGCGGGGGTCGCCTCCTTTCCTCTCCCACCTTGGGTTTTCCCCGGTTATGGTGCCTTTCCGGCCTGTCTATCCGGCGAATGCCCGTCGGCGCCAGTCACCCGGCGGAATCGGTGAGTCACCCGGTGGCATCGGCGAGCATCTGGTCAAGTAGTGCCAGTGCCCCCGGTTTGGACAACGGCTCATTGCCATTGCCGCATTTGGGTGACTGAATGCACGACGGACAGCCGGCCGTGCATTCACAGCCGGTGATGGCCTGAGCGGTCGCCCGCAGCCATTGGGCCGCGGCGGCGAACCCTCGCTCAGCGAAGCCCGCACCGCCGTCGTGCCCGTCGTACACGAAGATCGTCAGCCTGCCGGTCTCCGGATGCAGGTCTGCCGACACCCCGCCGACATCCCAGCGGTCACAGGCGGCGACCAGCGGGAGCAGGCCGATCGCGGCGTGCTCGGCGGCATGCGCGGCGCCGGGCAGGTCAATCCCGGCCCTGGCCAGGCCGGCCCGCTGGTCCGCTGAGATCGTCCACCACACCGCTCTGGTCCGCAGCCTGCGGAGCGGCAGATCGAGCGCTTCCTCGCCGAGCGGCTGGCCGGTCTCCGGCTTGCGGCGGATGAACGACGTGACCTGCCGGGTGACCAGGACGTCACCAAAATGCACCGCTGTCTGGCCCCAGCGGGCCTGACGATGCTCGGAGCTGATCGCGATGCCGGTCAGTTCCCGTGCCGAGGTGGTATAGCCAGGATCTTCGTGCCGCACAAGCGCGACGCCGTCGGCAAGGTCGAGGCTGGTCACCAGGTACGGCTCGCCCTGGTGCGGATAGACCGCGCCGGCATGCGCGAGCACGTGCGCCGACGGCTCGTCCATGGTGCCGACCAGGCGGCCGGTCTTTTCCTCGACAATACGGACACCCCGGCCGCCGGTTCCGCGCAGGCCGGGCAGCGGAGCGACTCCGGCGCCGGTCAGGTGCCACCGGCCGCCCCGGTCCCTGAGCGCACCCTGATCTGCCAGGCTGGCCAGCACGGAAGGCGCGGCGGGCCCGAACAGGTCCAGGTCGGTCGCGGTCAGCGGCAGTTCCGCGGCCGCCGCGCACAGGTGCGGCGTGAGGATGTACGGGTTGGCCGGGTCGAGAACGGTCGACTCGACCGGCCGGTGCAGCAGCGCCTCAGGGTGATGTACCAGATAGGTGTCGAGCGGGTCATCGCGGGCGATCAGGATGGCGACCGCCTCGGAGCCCTCCCGCCCGGCCCGCCCAGCCTGCTGCCACAGCGCTGCCCTGGTACCAGGCCATCCGGCGATCAGCACCGCGTCAAGGCCGGTGATATTGACCCCGAGCTCCAGCGCGGTCGTCGTTGCCAGCGCCGTGAGCGCGCCGCTGCGCATGGCCTCCTCAAGATGCCGGCGCTCGTCGGCCAGGTAGCCCGACCGGTAAGCGGCGACCCGGTGTGCGAGGTCGGCGGCGCCGGCCTGCTCCAGATGGTTCCTGGCGATCGCCGCCGCTGCCTCCGCGCCGCGCCTGGAGCGGATGAAGGCGAGCGCCGGGACGCCGCCCTCGACCAGCTCGGCGAGCAGCCGGGCGGTCTCAGCGACCGCGGTCCTGCGCACCGGGGCGCCCGCCTCGCCGCGGATCGAGGTCAGCGGCGGTTCCCACATGGCGAAGGTCATCGGCCCGCGCGGTGCGGCATCGGCGGTGACCGCCTCGGCCGGCTTCCCGGTCAGCAGCTCCGCGCTGCGGGCAGGCTCGCTGATCGTCGCCGAGGCCAGGATGAAAACCAGGTCGGGCGCGCCGGGATCGCGATGATGTTCCGCCACCCGCCGGAGCCGGCGCAGGACCTGGGCGACGTGCGAGCCGAACACGCCCCGGTAGCCGTGGCACTCGTCCACGATGACGTAGCGCAGCCGGCGCAGAAACCCGCTCCACCGCGGATGCTGCGGCAGCAGGCCGAAGTGCAGCATGTCGGGCGTGGTCAGCAGGTACGTGGCGTACTTGCGGGCCCACGCGCGCTGGACGGCGGGCGTGTCTGAGTCGATCACGGCCGCTCGGACGCCGAGTCCGGACCGGTGACCGAGCCCAAGCTCGTGCGCGAGCTCGTGCGCCAGGCCGTGACCGGGCGTCAGCCCATGATCGTGCCCTGGGCGGTGCCCTGATCCGATCTCCTGCACGAGCTTGAGCTGGTCGGCGGCGAGCGCCCGGGTCGGCGCCAGGTAGAGCGCCGTGCCGCCTTCGCCGATCGCGGTGAGCGCCGGCGCCAGGTAGCCGACGGACTTGCCCGATGCGGTACCGGTGGCCAGGATCACGGTGCGCCCGGCCCTGGCATGGTCCGCCGCTGCCGCCTGGTGCGCCCACGGCCCTGGTATGCCGGCCCGCTCGAACGCGGCCACCACGTTAGCGGGAACCCAGGCCGGCCAGGGCACCCGCCTGCCTGGCCTGGCCGGCAGCCGCTCGGTGTGCGTCAGCCGGCCCGCGGCCGCGCCAGCGGCCAGGATCCGCTGAGCGGCCGGCGCGAGGCCACGCCCGGCGGGAATCGCGGGCTCTTTGGCGGCGAGCGGCAGCGGATCAGGCATGGTGTCTGTAGTTTGCATCGGCAGGCAGGGTGCCTCGAACCCTGATCTGGTATAGACATGACGTCAGTGCATGGTTGAATGCGCGACGGGAGTTTCTCTCCCGGCGTGCCTGCCGGGATCTGCCCAGCGGACCGCTGGGATAATGGACGTATGGCGCTGGAGGAATCTGTGGATCTGAAGCTGGATCACCACACCAAGGACGGCATCGAGATCGTCGAGGTCGAGGGCGAGATCGACGTCTACACCGCGCCTCGCTTGCGTGAGCTTCTGATCGAGCTGGTCAACATTGGCAAGTACCAGCTCGTGGTGAACATGGAGAAGGTGGAGTTCCTCGACTCCACCGGGCTCGGCGTGCTCGTCGGCGGGCTCAAGCGGGTGCGGGCGCACGACGGGTCGCTGGATCTGGTCTGCACGCAAGAGCGGATACTCAAGATCTTCCGCATCACCGGCCTGACGAAGGTCTTCGGGATCCACGGCACCGTGGACGAGGCGATCACCAACCGGAAGTCCGAGAAGTAGCCGTCAGGCTGCTGGCCCCGCGATGGCGACAGTCGAGGTCACGTTCACGCCGCTGCCAGCGCATGTGCGCACGGCGCGGCTGGTCGCCACGGCCGTGGCCAGGCGCAGCGGAGTCGCGGAGTCACTGCTCGACGAGGTCAGGCTGGCGGTCGGCGAGGCGTGCTCGCGCGCGGTCGAGGCGCACCAGCTGCACTGCCCGGCTGAGCCGGTTCGGATCGCCCTGACCGACCAGGCTGGCCGGTTCGAGATCGAGGTGGTCAACACCAGCCAGGCACCGGCCGGGTCCGCGCAGGCGGGACCAGGGTCAGCCGCGCGGCCTGGCCCCACCGCGGCAGGCGTCCCAGCCGATGCCGCCGACAGCGCGCTCGGCCCGCCGGGATTCTCGCTCGCCGTGATCGCCGGGCTAGCCGACGACGTGCAGATCAGCGAGACCGCGGCCGGGACGAGCATCAGGATGAGCTGGCCTTCGTCCGGTCCAGTCGTGAGCGGCTCGCCGGCCTGAGCCGATCGATCCGGCCCGTGCGAGCCGTTTCCCTTTGATCACGAGCGGATAGCGGCGACGTCACATCCGGCCCCGCCTTAGTATGGCCAGGCTCGGATGCGTAGACTCCCCGCACTGACGTGGTAAGACGTAGTGATATTTCCTGATGATCGCGCTAAGTACGCCCATGGGCACAGCGGTACCGGCCTAGGCACGGTGCCGCGGGCCCCGCCGCGGCCACGCCGCGCTTGCTTTCCCGTGTCTAGGAGGACAGATGACAAGGCTCGGTCCCGCTCTCGCGGATGGAGCGGCCACCGTGACAGGCTCCAACCTGACCTGGGTTGTCGTGGTAGCCGTGGTTGCCCTGCTCGCTCTGGCCGTGGCCGGGGCGCTGGTCAGGGAGGTGCTTGCGGCCAGCCAGGGCACGGAAAAGATGCAGGAGATCGCCAAGGCCGTCCAGGAGGGCGCGGCTGCTTACTTGCGGCGGCAGTTCAAGACCCTCAGCGTCTTCGTGGTGCTGATCTTCTTCGTGCTGCTGCTGCTGCCCGCCGACTCGGCCTCGATCAGGTGGGGCCGGTCGGCCTTCTTCCTGGTCGGCGCCCTGTTCTCGGCGGTGACCGGATTCACCGGCATGTCGCTGGCGGTTCGCGGGAACGTGCGGGTCGCGGCGGCGGCCCGTGAGGCCGGCGAGCGGTCGGCGATGCGGATCGCGTTCCGCACCGGCGGGGTGGCTGGCATGTTCACCGTCGGTCTCGGCCTGTTCGGCGCCGCGGTCGTGGTGATCATCTACCGGGCGAACGCCTCCAGCGTGCTCGAGGGCTTCGGGTTCGGCGCCGCGCTGCTCGCCATGTTCATGCGAGTCGGCGGCGGTATCTTCACCAAGGCGGCCGACGTCGGCGCGGACCTGGTCGGCAAGGTAGAGAAGGGCATCCCGGAAGACGACCCGCGTAATGCCGCGACGATCGCCGACAACGTGGGCGACAACGTCGGTGACTGCGCTGGCATGGCGGCCGACCTGTTCGAGTCCTACGCGGTCACCCTGGTGGCCGCGCTGATCCTGGGCAAGGCCGCGTTCGGCTCGTACGGCCTGGTCTTCCCGCTGATCGTGCCGATGATCGGCGTGATCACCGCGGTAGCAGGCATCTTCTTCGTGGCGCCGCGCAAGAACGACCGGCACGGGATGACCGCGATCAACCGGGGCTTCTTCCTGTCCGCGATCTTCTCGCTCGTGCTGGTCGTCGGCGCGGCCTTCTGGTATCTGCCCTCGTCGTTCAGCAAGCTGACGGGGGTCACGGACACCCACATCCTGACTCACTCCGGCAACCCCAGGCTGCTGGCGATCGGCGCGGTCGTGGTTGGCCTGGTCCTCGCGAGCGCGATCCAGCTGCTCACCGGCTACTTCACCGAGACCAGCCGCCGCCCGGTCAAGGACATCGCGAAGTCCTCGCTGACCGGCCCGGCCACGGTGATCCTGGCCGGCATCTCGACTGGCCTTGAATCGGCGGTCTACTCCGCGCTGCTCATCGGCGGCGCCGTGTACTGCGCGTTCCTGCTCGGCACGGGCAACGCGACGATCTCCCTGTTCGCCGTCGCGCTGGCCGGAACCGGCCTGCTGACCACGGTCGGCGTCATCGTGTCGATGGACACGTTCGGCCCGGTCTCCGACAACGCCCAGGGGATCGCCGAGATGTCCGGCGAGATCGAGGGCGAGGCGGCGCAGGTCCTGACCAGGCTGGACGCGGTCGGCAACACGACCAAGGCGATCACCAAGGGCATCGCGATCGCCACCGCGGTGCTGGCGGCGACCGCGCTGTTCGGCGCGTTCCGGACCTCGGTCACCTCGGCGCTGGGCAAGGCGTCGAGCACGTTCACGCTGTCGATCGACAAGCCGAACGATCTGGTCGGCCTGATCGTCGGCGCCTCGGTGGTGTTCCTCTTCTCCGGCCTGGCGATCAGCGCGGTGGGCCGGGCGGCGGGCCGGGTGGTCTTCGAGGTCCGCGAGCAGTTCAGGATGCACCCGGGGATCATGGACTTCACCGAGAAGCCCGAGTACGGCCGGGTGGTCGACATCTGCACCAGGGACTCGCTTCGCGAGCTGGCGACGCCCGGGCTGCTGGCCGTGCTGACCCCGATCGCCGTTGGTTTCGGCTTCGGCTACCAGCCGCTCGGC
>DATNIU010000261.1:0-11335 GCA_035604275.1 Streptosporangiaceae bacterium
CCCGGACCCGCCGCCGCACGCCCCGGATCCCCTGCCGCACGCCCCGGATCCACCGCCGCACGCCCCGGACCCGCCGCCGCACACCCCGGATCCCCCGCCGCACGCCCCGGTTCCACAGCCGCACGCCCCGGATCCGCCGCCGCGCTGGTCGGTCGCCGCGCACCAGGTCGGGCTGCCCGGACGGCGCGCCGGCCTGCCGGGCGTGCTGCGATGACGGCCAGCGGTGCGAGACCGTGCCGCAGCAGGGTCGCCACTCCGTCGATGTCCCGGCTGGGCCAGGTGATGACCGCCGCCGTGTCGTCGCCGTGCGCCCCCGGCAGCCCGGTCAGATGCTCGCGCCAACTGGACAGCAACCGGTCCAGGCCGGCCGCGACATCCGGGCTGGCCGGCCAGGCAGTGAGCTGGAACCTTCGCGCCGCGCCCCAGGTCAGGTCCAGCGACCCGGGTGCCCCCTCCCAGTGCTCGCAGGTCCCGATGGCTGCCGGATCAGGGCCTGCGCCGGCGACGATTAAGTCGGCGCCGCATCCCGCGGGAGCGCGCGGCGCGGGCAAAAGCGGATCTAGGGCCTGCCAGCGCCGCAGGACCTGCGCGCTGACGGCGCTCCTCGCGTTCTCCCGTGCCGCATTCCCGCTGGCCGCGTTCTCGCGTGCCGCATTCCCGCTGGCCGCGCTCTGACCCGCGGCATCCCCGGCGACGGTCGGCATGGGCATCCTCCGCAGATTCGCGATCCCGAACTGGCAGCGTACCCGGGCGCCGGTCCGGGATCGCGGGAACCCGTCGAGCCTGACACGGGCAGAAACAGTCCATCTTGTGCCGCCAGGACAGCCGACGGCCAGCGAGATCCTTATCCTCCGGCACGCGAGGCCAGCAGATACGGTCCGCAGCTGATCAATCACCTGCTACTGCATCAGACAAGCACCAGGGGCGGTGCGAATACTCAGTCCGAACGGAATTATCCTGGCGTTTGTCGTCTGATACCGGTCATGATCGATATGATTCCGCAGTGTGATGGACCGCGCACATATCCGGCAACATGGGCTGCTAGAGGAGAACATATGACGGATCGATCCGCCGCTGCCGTCGCAGGTATCGCACCGGCCCCCGCGGCCCGGCTGCAGCCCGACGCGATCGGCGTCGTGCAGGACACGGTCATCGGCATGGCTTCGTCCGCGCCCGCCGCGACAGTTGGACTGTCGCTGGCCGGACTTGCCGTGGCGACCGCCTACGGCAGCGGTCCGATCCTTATCCTCACCGCGATTCCCATGCTGATCATCGCCAACGCCTACCGCCGGTGCAACATGTGGAACGCCAACTGCGGCGCTTCGTTCGAGTGGGTCGGCCGCGCGATCAGCCCGTACCTCGGCTTCCTGACCGGATGGCTGATGGTGGCGGCGTACATCATCGGAACGGTCGCCGAGGTCCTCCTGCTCGGGCCGTCGGTTCTCGCCGTGTTCGGCTCCAACTCCACGAGCACCTGGGCCGATATCGGGATCGGCGTCGCCGTGGGTCTCGTCATGCTGGTGATCGCGGTCGTCGGCATCAGGATCACCGCACGTGCTCAGGTCAGCATGGCACTGGTCGAGTATCTGATCCTGATCGGTCTGGCGGTCGCCGGCCTGGTATGGGTACTCGGACACCATCCGGGCAGCGTGCACATAACCAAGGGCTGGTTCAGCCTCAGCGGAATCGGCGGGCACGGCAGCGCCGTGGCCGGGTTCCTCGTCGCGGTGTTCGTGTACGGCGGCTGGGACGGCACGCTATATGTCAACGAAGAGGTGAAGCACCGGCGCACCAACCCGGGCCGGGCAGCGATCCTCGCGGTCGGGCTCCTCGCCATCATCTACACGTTCGCGCAAGTCGGCTTCCAGGGAGTGCTCTCGCCAGCCAAGCTCAAGGTCGCATCGGCCAACGGCACCGCTCTCGTCGAGGTGGCTCAGGCGCTCGGCGGCGGCGGGTGGGCGAAGGCGATGGCGCTCTCTATCGCGCTGTCGGTGATCGCCACGACCGGCACAGGCATCGTGCTCAGTGCCCGGATTGTCTACGGAATGGCGAGCTACCGGGCACTGCCCGAGTTCCTCAGCAACGTGTCACGGCGATTCGCGACCCCGGTCGCCGCCAGCATCATCGTGGGCCTGCTGATAGTCGCAATCAGCACCGTCTATTACCTGGCTACGTCGGTTCAGAACGCGTTCTACGACGTGATCAACGTGACCGGCCTGCTCTTCTCGATTTTCTACATCCTCACCGCGCTCGCAGCCATCGTGTACTACCGGCGACGTGTCTTCTCAGGCGCCTGGGACTTCCTGATCCTCGGCCTGCTTCCGCTCAGCGCGGCCGGGTTCCTCGGCTGGATCCTGGTCCAGTCGCTCCAGACCGCAGGGGCGGCGGAACTATGGTCGATGGTCGGCATCGTCGCGCTCGGCCTGATCCTGATGCTCGCGGCGCGCCTCGTCCTGCGATCGCCGTTCTTCCAGATCCAGCGGGAGAGCGACGGTCAGGGACGCGCACCTGGACATCGCCGGACCCGCTCGACGGGCGCGACGCCAGGAGACCGCTGAAGCACCGCGGGAAGATCATCTTCCCGCTATGTTGGTCAGGCTCTCCCGCGCTGCCTTGGTGAGCGGATCGCGCGGTCCAAGTACCTGCTCGCATCGTGCCACCGTGTCACGGAGCAGGGTCGTGGCGTCGGTCAGCCGGCCTACCTTGTAGTACGCGTGCGCCAGGCTGGCACGGCGCGCCAGGGTGTCCGGATGATCGGCGCCAAGGACCCGCTCGGAGTCCGCGCAGGCCTGCTCGTGGAGCCGCAGCGCGGAGGCCATCCGGCCCGCCGAATGATAGGCGGAGCCGAGATCTCCGCAGGCCGCGATCGTGTCGGGATGATCGTGTCCGAGGACGCGCTCGCGGTCGGCCTGCACCCGCTTGTACTGGGCAATGGCGTCCTTGACCCGGCCATCGGCCAGGTAGGTGCCGGCTAGCTGCTGGCGGGTGGTCATGGTGTCAGGGTGCTGCGGTCCCTGAATCCGCTCCCGGTCGGAGAGGGTACGCCGGTACAGCCGGGTCGCGTCAGCGATCTGCCCAGCGGCAAGGCAGGCAGCGGCCAGCTCATCCTGCGCTCCGATGGTGTCCAGATGACCGGCGCCGCGCACGCGCTCGTAGTCCGCGACAGCCTGCTCGAGGATCGTCACCGCCTCGCGGGGCTGGCCCGCGGCCACGAACGCGCGGCCGAGGCTGACCCGGACCGCGGCCGTGCTCGGATGATCGGGCCCGAACGCGCGGGCTCTGCCGTCGAGAACCCACTGAAACCAGGGAACGGCCTCCGCCGCCTGTCCGGCCGCCAGCAGCGCGCCCGCTAGCTGGATGCCCGCCACCCTGGCGTCGGGGTTGCCTGGCCCGAGAAGCCGGTCGCTGACCGCGGCGAGCTCTTTCCAGTAAGCGACGGCAGGACGGGTCAGGCGCGCGCCGTCCAGGCTTCGCCCGGCCCGCACCAGCACCGGGTGACAGCCACTGATCCAGAGCCGGTCCCCGGCGGCCTGCTGCAGGCTGCTCGCACATGACCGCAGGCTCTGGGCAGACCAGGGCTGCGGGCTGTCTTCTGGCCACACCTCGAGCAGCGCGTCCGCTGCCGCTCTCGATGCCCGGTCCAGCATGTCGCCGGGGAAGGTCGACCGGACCGCGGCCTGGACGACCGGGCTGAGCCGGATCATCGGCGGCGTTCCCGACGAGTCGATCGTCAGCAGACCCGCCCGCTCCAGGCAAAGCAGCGCGTCCCTGGCGCCTTTCGGATCCGCCGAGCTCTCGGCGCCCTCTCTGGCGAGATACTCACACGCGGCTGACGAGGTAAACACTCCCCCGGGAATACCGTTGCCATCGAGCAGCGCGCCGATCGCGAGCAGCAGCTGAGCGGCCCCGCCCGGCGATAGCCGCTGCGCGTGCTCGGCGGAGAGCGTCCAGGTGACCTCGGCAGCCGACGGCTTGCCGCCAGCCTCAGCCAGCTGCTCCCGCCGACGCGCGAAATGGTCCCGGTAGTCGCGGCACGACACCCCCGAACTCGCGATCATCGTGCTCGCCTGAGCCAGCGCCAGCGGCTCGCAGCCAAGATCTTCGAGGAGGTCTATCGCTCCGAGGCGCTGGTCCCGGTTCACGGTGAGGCGGCCCATCACGTAGTTCAGTGCCTCGCGAGGGCTGAAAACGCCGACCGGGAGTATCAGCGTCCGGTGCTCTTCGGTTCCGGGCGCGGAGTTGATCGTCGTGATCAGGACCCGGCCAGTCGGTCCCTGCGGCCACAGCCCATCCAGATCCGCGCCCTCAGAAAGATCGTCAAGCACGACCAGCCAGTTCCGGTTGGTCTCGCCAAGCCAGCTCACGAATCGCGCAGCGACGGCCTCGGCGTCACCGACAAGATCGGCTCCCATCGCCGCCGCCGCCTCCGCATAGCCCGACAGCACCGATGCCCGGCTCGTCGCGACCACCCAGACGAGCAGGTCTACCCCGCGGGACTGCCACAGCGACTCGGCCAGGTACACGGCGAGCTGAGTCTTTCCGCTCGAGCGCAGCCAGTCCCGCATGCCCTCAGCAGCCACGTGGTCGTTCGCGAGTACCACCGCGGCGCCAGGAACCAGCGCGGCCCCAAGACCAGGCGCCGTTTCCGACCTGGTGATGAAGCCGTCGGCGAGCGGGGGGACCGCGCCCGATCTGACCGGCGATGCCTGCCGCACGCTGCGCGACCCGGCTGGTCCCGTCTCCCGCACTGGGCGATCGATGGCGCGCTCCGAGTGATGCATCTGAACCGGAATCCTCCCTGTCATTCCCGATAGGGGTAGGCCACAACGATACGGCTTAGGCGTCCAGATAACCCGGCTACCAACATCGTTGTCCCGTCACTCGCATGACGCTTTTTCCAGACTCGGGCTATCAACTCGGCATCTAAGAACGCTGGACTCTCAGACCACAGGCCTTTCAGAACGCGGGAGCCTCGAAGTACCCCCCCCACTCATCCCGCAGCGCCCCGCAGATCTCCCCGAGAGTCGCCTCCGCCATCGAGGCGTCGATCATCGGGGGGATCATGTTCCGGCCGGACCTGGCGGCCTCGATCATGGCGCCGATGGCGGCGTCCACGGCCGCCTGGTCCCGGCTCCCGCGACGCCGGGACAGCTCACGAACCTGAGCCAGCTCCACCTCATGGCTGACTCGAAGGATCTCCACCGGCTTCTCCACCGTGTTCGTGTGGCAGTTCACCCCGACCACCCGCTTGCCGCCCTTCTCAAGCTGCCTCTGGTAGGCGAACGAGGCCTCCGCGATCTCGGCCATGAACCAGCCGTCCTCGATCCCTCTCAGGATCCCGCCGGTCATCGACCCATCCTGGCTCATCGCCCGGATCCTGGCGAAGACGTCCTCCGCCTCGGCCTCCAGCCGGTCGGTCAGCGCCTCGATGTACCACGAACCGCCGAGCGGATCGGCGACGTTGACCACGCCGGTCTCTTCCATGATCACCTGCTGAGTGCGGAGCGCGATCTCGGCCGCCTTCTCGCTCGGCAGCGCGAGCACCTCGTCGAGCGCGTTGGTGTGCAGTGAGTTGGTCCCGCCGAGAACCGCCGCAAGCGCTTCGATCGCGGTGCGCACCACGTTGTTGTCTGGCTGCTGAGCGGTCAGCGAGACACCGGCGGTCTGGGTGTGGAATCGCAGCCACTGCGCACGCTCGGTTCGCGCGCCGTAGACGTCGCGCATCCAGCGCGCCCAGATCCGGCGGGCGGCACGGAACTTGGCGATCTCCTCGAAGAAATCGATGTGCGCGTCGAAGAAGAAGGACAGGCCCGGTGCGAACAAGTCGATGTCCAGGCCGCGGGACAGGCCGAGCTCGGCATAGCCGAACCCGTCCGCGAGCGTGAACGCCAGTTCCTGCCCGGCCGTGGAGCCCGCCTCCCTGATGTGGTAGCCGGAGACCGAGAGCGGCTTGTAGTCAGGTATCTCGGCCGCGCAGTACTCCATCAGGTCGCCGATCAGCCGCAGGTGCGGCTCAGGCGGGAAGAGCCACTCCTTCTGCGCTATGTACTCCTTGAAGATGTCGGTCTGCAGGGTCCCGTTCAGCTTCCCGATGTCGGCGCCCTGACGCCGGGCGGCTGCCAGGTACATGCAGAACACCGGAACCGCGGGTCCGCTGATCGTCATCGACGTAGTGACCTCAGCGAGCGGTATCCCCCCGAAGAGCACGTCCATGTCGGCCGCCGAGTCGATGGCCACGCCGCAGTGCCCCACCTCGCCAAGCGATCGCGGGTCGTCGGAGTCGCGGCCCATCAGAGTCGGCATGTCGAAGGCGACGGACAGGCCGCCGCCGCCCGCCTGCAGCAGCATCTTGTACCGCTGATTCGTCTGCACGGCGTTCCCGAAGCCGGAGAACTGCCTGATGGTCCAGGTCCTGCCGCGATATCCGGCCGGGTAGAGCCCGCGGGTGAACGGGAACTCGCCCGGCCAGCCGATCCGCTCGAAGCCGGGCACTACGGCGCCATCCGGCGGCCCGTAGACCGGCTCGACCGCGAGCCCGGACAAGGTGGTGAAGTCCGCGTCCCTGAGCGTGGCGCGATCGTACCGGCGCTGCCAGCGGGCACGGCCGTCGCTGCTGGCACCGGCCGGCTCACCAGGCTGAGCAGTCATGATCTGTCCTCCGGCACCTGAAACGCCCTGCTGCGACCCAGGTAGTAGGACGTCCTACTAACTGGGTGAGTCCAGTCTATGCCGCGCTGCGCCGCCCAGACCGGTCGCGGACTTGCAACCAACTGAACACCTGCGTCGTCTCAGCGAACGTGAGAGCAGCCGGATGCCAGATGACTCACGCTTTGGCCCAAGACATGCCGAATGTGTGGTAGAACGAATGCGAAATCCCGCCAGTGACACGGCTGCCCCGCGATGACCGGTGACGTGGTGACCGTGCAGGCGTCATGGGTCCTGCCGTCAGCGCAGGCGGCCAGGCAAGGGAGCTCAGTGGCCAGGCTCCGATCCGCCGATCGCGAGGCTGCGGAGGATCTGTTCAACGCGTGCTACCCCAGGCTCGCGGGCTGGGTCCGGCGCCTCGTCGACGATGACGAAACAGCGCACGAGATCGCCTCAGAGGCGTTCACCCGGCTGCTGGCCCGGTGGTCAGGACTGGACAACCCGCAGAGCTACCTTTACATGATCGCCACGAACCTGATCAGGGATCACTGGCGCAAGTCAGGTCGGGAGCGGCGCGCGATCAGGACCATCATCGCGGCCGTCCCGCAGGATCCAGCCTGTCACCCAGCCCAGGACGTAGACGTGCGGGCGCTGATCGAGGGACTGCCGCCCCGGCTGCGAAGCGCGTTCCTGCTGCACTACTACGCTGGATTCGGCGTCAAGGAGGTCGCCGCGATGCTTGGCCGCCCAGAGGGAACGGTGAAGGCCGACCTGTATCACGCGCGCGCCAGGCTCAAGGCTGCCGTGGGTGATGCAGGTGACTGAGCGACACGACCCGATCGAGGACTGGCTCGGCTCAGATGTCGAGCTGATTCCACCGCGGCCGGGAACATTCCAGCGAGTATCGCACCAGGCGCGCCGGCGTAGGACGGTGCGCGCGGTGGCGACCGCGGCAGGCGCCCTCGTGATCATCGCCGCCGTGGCGACCGCGCCGCAGATCGCCGCCACTCTGCTTCCAGGCAGCAACGGGGCGGCGAAGGTCGCCGCGGGCCAGGCTTCGCACGGCGGGTCCGTGCCCGCCGGCACCAGCGCTCCGGGTTCCCCCGCGCCGAACCCGACCTCTGCGGGATCTTCGCGGCCGTCCACCGGGCCGAGGCCGAGGCCAGGAACCGGGCTGTCGGACACATCGAATCCGGCGCCGCCCGCGTTCCGCCCATCCTCGGTGACCTTCGTCTCGCCGAAGGTCGGGGCTGCCATCGGCCAGTCCGGCCCGCCGTGCCCGAAGCTCTCCTGCACCACAGTGGCCGGTACCACGAACTACGGCCAGACCTGGTTCGGTGCCAGCGCGCTCGCGGCCGGACCGCCGAACGGGTCCAGCGGCGTCAGCCAGATCCGGTTCCTCGAGGCGCCGAACGGGACGGTCGACGGATGGGCGTTCGGGCCGCAGCTCTTCGCGACTCACAACGGCGGCCGGACCTGGACTCAGATCAGGGGGCTCCCGGCCGGCCAGGTGGTGGTCGACCTCTCGACGGTCGGTGACCGGGCCTTCGCTGTGCTCGCGACCTGCACAGGGTCCGGGACCGGCCTAGGCTACGCGTCGGACTGCACGGGCTTCCAGGTGCTGTCAGCGGCCGCCAGCTCCAGCTCCGACCACTGGGCACAGGTGCCGGGAACCTCAGCCAGGCGTCCGGTCTCCCCCGGCGGCCTCCAGCTCACCGGCCAGACCGGTTACCTGCTCGCCCACGGCGCCCTCTTCGCCGGGCCGGTGAACGGCGGCGGGTGGCACCAAGTGCCGAACGGCTCGCCGAGCACCCCGCCATGCCTTCGGACGCCCAGGCAGCCGAGCTGGCAGCCAGGGACCGGGCTGCTGGCACCGGGATCTGGCAGCCTCTACCTGGTCTGCACCAGCGTTCCGGGCAGCTCGGGGCCGGTCACCCTCGGATCCCTGATCCTCTACGCCTCGGCCGACGGCGGCCTGACCTGGCAGGCACGGGGCCCGGTGCAGGCGTCCGGAACGGCCATGTCCCTGGCCGCGGCCCCGGGAGGCAACCTGGTGCTCGCGACTGAGTCGGGCATCTACTACTCCGCGGACGCCAGCACCTGGCACCAGGCGAACCTGGGCGGGCCCGCGCCGGGCCGCGGCTTCAGCTACGTCGGCATGACGACCACCACGGAGGGTGTCGCCGTGCCGGCCGACCAGGGGCTGCACGAGATCTACATCACGCGCGACGGCGGCCAGATCTGGCACTGGCAGGTCATCCCGTGAAGTCGCCCGCCGCCACTCGCCGCCTCCGGAGCAGCCCGAACATCTGCTCAAGTTCCCGGTCGTCGTAGCCGGTCATCCCGAAGCCCGCCGCCATCAGGTCGGCCGTGGCCCGCTGCACCACGTCGCGCCCGGCTGGGGTGATCTCGGCCAGGGTCCCGCGCCGGTCCTGCGGGTTAGGCCGCCGGACGACAAGTTCCTGGCGTTCCAGCCGGTTGATCGTGTTGGTCACGCTGGTCGGGTGCACCATCAACCGCTCGCCGATCAGCCGGAGCGGCAGGGCGCCGGCGCGGCTGAAGCTGAGCAGCACAAGCGCCTCGTACCTGGCGAAGGTCAGGCCATATGGCCGCAGCCTGGCATCTAGCTCACCGAGCAGGATCTGCTGCACCCGCATGACCGAGGTGACCGCCGCCATGGCGCGGGAATCACCGAACCGGCGCTGCCAGATCGCGGCCGCGCGCTCGATCGGATCGAAGGGCAGATCCATCGGCTTGCGCACAGCCATAAACGTACCGGCCTCGGTCTGGCCAGCCTGCGCTCGGCCGGCCCGCGCCCCCGCCGGTCCCGCGCCCGGTCCGCTCTCGGCCCGCCCGCGTTCCGCACGCCCGCGCCCGGCGCGGGCATGCCGCACCGTCCGCAACTCGCACCGGATCCCCGCGAATCCGCTCGATCTGGCTCGCCGCCGCGCTGGCTTCCCGGTACCACGCCGGCGACCTGCGCAAATACACCCGCGCCCCGCCCGTGACGTCTTGGACACGCATGTTTACAGCGAGTTATATTCCGTTGCTTGGGGAGCACGTGACCGAGGCGAGATCGGGGGCCTGCATGCAGTCCGGTCACGCCATCAGGACGACCGGCCCGGTGCTCGCCGCCGGAGTCGGCGTCAGGCGCGGAGCTGGCTGGCCGCTGAGATCAGCCAGCTTCAGGCTCGATCCGTCCGATCTTGGCGGCGCGGCACTTGGCATCCTGACAAGCAGCCAGGCAGCTTCCACGGCCCTGATCGACTTGCTGGCCGGCCAGATCCAGCCAGACTACGGCACCTTGCACATCCTTGGTCAGGACATGTCCGAGGCCAGCGCCCGCTCGACCGTCCGCAGCCGAATCGGGATAGCACGCCACTGCGCTCGGCTTCGGCCCGGCCTCCGAATCCGAGGGCTGGTCGAGCACGCGGCCCGGGTAGCCTGCCATCCTGGCCACGACCGGCACCTGCTAGTCGCGGCGATACTCGATCGGCTGGCGCTGACGCCGTGGGCCGAGGTAGCGGTGCGATCGGCGCCTGATCCGGTCGTCAGACGGGCCCGGATCGCCGCGGCCGCCGTGCACCAGCCGGACCTGCTGCTCATCGACGGCCTGCTAGACGGCCTGCCGACGCCGGACCTGGCCTTCCTGACCGACGTGATCCACGACCTTGAGCGGGACTCCGCGCTGATCGCGGCCGGGGGCGACCGTGAAGCGCTCATGGCAGTCTGTCCTGAGGTGCTCGTGCTGGCGGACGGCATCCTGACCGGCGCCCGGCCGCTGGCGTCGCCGCTGGCCCAGCCGCAAGAGCTGGCGCTGGCCCAGCCGACTTACTGCGACTGAGACGGAGCGACCGCCGACCACGACCGCGGTCCGCCGCCAGCATGAACGACGGGGAATTCCGCGCTGGCGGCGAGCGCCCCAGGTCAGGCCGGCAACACGTCCGGACCGGGATCCACCGCCCCGCCGCCTGGCGAGCCCCCCAGGTCAGCCCGGCAACACGTCCGGACCGGGATCCACCGCCCGGCCGACCTGGCGAGCGGATCAGTTCAGCCTGGCAATCGCTTCGTCGGGATCATCGACGGTGATGACCAGCCGGTCGTAGACCTGATCGGTCAGATCGATGACCACGGCAGGCCGCCGACCATGACAGACCGCGAAGGTGACGATCTCGTGATCCCGCCACGTCCCGACCATGACCACGCCGGGAACACCGGTGCCGGGCATCCTGAGCCCGTGCAGTTCGTCCATGCCGTCGGGCACCGTCCGGACGCCGGCAATGGCCGATCGCGGCACCGTCACGTTGCCGTGCAATGCCTCGAACTTCTCGATCGCGGACAGCTCGACAGTGACCGCGTCGTCGTCAATCAGCAGGTTCGCCACGCTCTATATCCTCCCCCCAACGACGTTGCTACGTTGGTCATTGCGGCAGCTGCCCGGACCGGCAGCGATCCGGCGAGTTTTCGCTGAACAGAGAAGCGCGATGTCGCTGCGCTGGCGCAGCCTGGCCTTAGCCGCATCGGAGGAATGACGGCGATGCGCACGCGGATCACGAGGACCGCCTGGTTCGGGCCCAGGCGATTCGGCTGGGGGCTGTCCCCGGCCAGCTGGCAGGGCTGGATAGCACTCGCAGTCTGGACAGCGGCGCTCGTGGTCGGCCTGACCCTGTGGCCAGGTGTCACCACGACG
>DATNIU010000262.1:0-29044 GCA_035604275.1 Streptosporangiaceae bacterium
CCCGCGCCGCCGTGCTGGTTAGCGGCGCCGGGCTGGCGAGTGGCGCCGGGCTGGTTAGCGGCGCCGGGCCGGCTGTCAGTGCGGGCCTGGCTGGGGGTGCCGGGCTGGCTGTCGGTGCCGGAATCGAACGCAGCGATGGCGGGTCGGCCAGTGGGGCCTGGCCGGAAAACGGCGTCCCGGCCAGCGGTGCCGGGCCAGCCGCGGTCCCACTGGGAGGACTGTCGCGTTCAGATCCCGGTGCCGCCTCGGCCGGACTGCGGCGGGCGCCAGGAACATCGCCAGGAACATCGCCTGGAGGGGCGCACGCCGCGGTCACCGAGCCACGTCGGCTGCTGACACCGCGGTCCGTTGCCGCGGTCGCTGGCCTGGCCGTGATCCTGGCCGTGGCGGCCGGGTTCGGCGCGCGCCTTCTGTCGCATGCGGGCAGTGCGAGCGCAGCGCCGGGTACTGGCGTCTCGAACGCTCCGGGCGTGTTCGGGATCCCGACGGTGACCAGCGGATGCCCGGCGGCCTCGGTGCGGGGCTCGGGAGCACGCTGCCCGAAGGTCCCGGAGTGCTGGAACGGTCTGGTGGTGATCTCGGGAAGCGCCACCGCGAGCCCCCTGCCCTGCGGGCGGCCGCACGTCTGGGAGACGTTCGCGATCGCGATCCTGCCCGCCGACGTGCGAACCTACGACCAGAACATGGTGGCGGCGAACCCGGCCGTAAGCGCCGTGTGCTCGATGCAGGTCCTGCTCAGATCGCGGCAGGGCCGGGCGCGCCAGATCCCGGCCGGATCGTGGGAGATCGACGTGCTGCCGCCGGACGAGGCCGCGTTCGACAGCGGTGACCGCGCCTACCGCTGCCTCGCGCACAGGCTCACCGGCCGCGATCCGCGCACGCCCGATTTCGGCAGGTAGCACCGCGCCCGCCGGCCGACGCCGACCGCGCCGCGCGGACCCAGGGCCATTAGCAGCTATTACGCAAGGCCCACCGCGAGATGTGGATCCGTCGCCTGATCGAATGGCCGCGATTGTCTTCGCCGACCTGAGCGTGTGGTACCGGCCGAAGGACCAGTTCACCTCGGCATTCACCTATCACTTCTCGCACCCGGTGATGCAGTTCACCGACACCGTCCGGCTGCACAATGACAGGCAGATGGTGAGCTTCTTCGTCCAGAACTACATGTTGCGCAGACACGATGACGCCCTCGGCGGGCACGGCGCGGAGCGGGGCACTATGGTCAGATCTCGGCGGTCAGGGCTAAGGAGGCGGTCGGGTTGGATGTCCACTCCGCTGATGGCGAGCCGGTGCCTCAGCCGGTGCTTACCCCGCTGACCGCGGCGGCGGTCTTCCTGGTGCTCACCATTAACTCCGGCGGCGAGCCCGCCGTCCTTGACCTGTTTCCCGAGCTGGCCGGGCTCCAGCGGTCGGTTGGCTTCCGCAGCGCGGGCAGCGGGCTGACCTGCGTGATCGGCGTGGGCTCGGCTGCCTGGGACCGCCTGTTCAGCGGGCCGCGCCCAGCGGACCTGCACGAGTTCCGCGAACTGGCCGGTCCTCGCCACCGGGCAGTGTCGACTCCGGGCGATCTGCTGCTGCACATCCGGGCCGGACGGATGGACGTGTGCTTCGAGCTGGCCGCCCTGATCGCCGGCCGGCTCGGCGACGCGGTGACAATCGCCGACGAAGTGCATGGCTTCAGGTACTTCGACGAGCGCGACCTGCTCGGCTTCGTTGACGGGACGGAGAACCCGGCGGGCCGGGCGGCCAGCAGCGCGGTGACGATCGGCGCGCAGGACCCGAGGTTCGCTGGCGGCAGCTATGTCATCGTCCAGAAGTACCTGCACGATCTGCGGGCGTGGAACGCCCTGTCGGTCACGGACCAGGAGATGGTCGTCGGCCGCACCAAGCTGTCCGACATCGAGCTGCCCGACGACATCAAGCCGCCAAACTCGCATGTGGCGCTGAACACGATCACCGGGTCCGACGGGGCGCAACGCCAGATCATGCGGTACAACATGCCGTTCGGGACCATCGGCCGGGCTGAGTTCGGCACGTACTTCATCGGCTACTCCGGCACCCCGGCGGTTACCGAGCAGATGCTGGGGAACATGTTCGTCGGCCATCCTCCGGGCAACTATGACCGGATACTGGATTTTTCCCGGGCGGTGACCGGCAGCCTGTTCTTCGTTCCCACGGCGGACCTGCTCGCCGATCCGCCAGCACGCTCGTCGCCCGCCGCCATCGGCGTGGCCAGGTCCGCGCAAGCTACTGCCGCGCCGCCAGGCGCTGAGCATGATGCCGGCGGCTCGCTCGGCATCGGCAGCCTGAAGGGAAGGTCCCGTGAAGAACCTGCATCGTGAGCTGGCCCCGATCTCCGACGCCGCCTGGGCCGCCATCGAGACGGAGGCGCGCCTGGCGTTCAAGCACCACGTCGCCGGCCGCCGGGTGGTGGACGTGTCCGGGCCGGCCGGGACCGCTCTGGCGGCGGTCGGAACCGGCCATCTGCGCGGCATCGACTCGCCCGCCGATGGCGTCACCGCCGCCGTGCGCACGTCGCAGCCCATAGCGGAGCTGCGGATCGCCTTCGGCGTCGACAGGCAGGCGGTCGACGATGTCGAGCGCGGTGCCAGGGACACGGACTGGCTCCCGGTACAGCAGGCGGCGCGGGCGATCGCGTCAGCCGAGGACCGGGTCGTATTCGAAGGGCTCGCCGCCGCCGGGATCGCAGGCATCCGGCAGGGCTCGTCGAACCAGGCCCTGGCGCTGCCTGCCGACCCGCGTGAGTATCCGGGCGTCGTCAGCCAGGCGCTTGAGGTGCTGCGACTGGCGGGCGTCGTCGGCCCGTATGCCCTGCTGCTTGACGCCGATGCCTACACCGCCGTCACCGGGGCCGCGGATCACGGTTACCCGGTGGACGAGCACCTGGCCAGGCTGACCGGCGGCGAGGTCATCTGGGCGCCAGCCATCACGGGCGGCTTCCTGCTGTCCGCCAGGGGCGGTGACTTCGAGCTGCACCTCGGCCAGGAGCTGTCGATCGGCTACCTGTCGCACGATGCCGCGGCCGTGCAGCTGTACTTCCAGGAGGCGCTGACGTTCCTGATCCACACCAGCGAGGCAGCCGTCGCGCTCGACGCGGCCGGGCCGGAGAGCGGGCATGAGCGACGACGGGGCTGAGGCGCGGGCGTCGTGCTGACGGACTGGCGGGCATGACAGCCGGCCGGTGCGGGCGGCGCGGTACGCACCTGCTGCTCAGGCGCCGATCAGGCGGTTAGCGAGCGCTGTCTCCTCCGGGCGGACGCCCGACTGGCCCTGAGTCATCACCGTCCAGCCCGCGCCAGGCTCGGTGCCGAGCCGGCCGCGGTCCAGGGCGCCGCTGATCAGCCTGCGGACGATCGGCTCGTCGGCGGCGGAACTGGCGAATACGATCCGGAGCCTGGCCGGCTGTCCCGAGCTGATCTCCACGGATGTGTTGTGCGGCCAGCGGCACCGTCCTTCGTGCTCCCAGTGGCCGCACAGCGCGACGGTCACAGCTGCCCCGGGGGCCTGCTGGTCGGAACCGGGAGCGAGCTCGATGACGGCTTCGTGAGCGAATCCGGTGCGCATGGCGCGAGCGTACCGCCGGGGTCCGTCAGAGCGGCTCGGAGTCGGGCGCGGGTGCACGACAGCTTTGTTGGGGATGATCTTGCTCGGCGGGTGACCTGCGGGTCTGAGTCTTGCTGTAAGTCAGACGGCTGCGCGCAGTTGTGCTGGCGTGGTGTTGCTGGCTGGCCATAGCTCGTCCCACCGGCCGCTGGCATGCTGGCAGCGCAGGGCGATGATGTCGGCGGCGCCATCGGTGGTCCAGTGCATGCCGGACTGCTTGGCTCGCTGGACCACGATCGCCTTGATGCCTCCCTCAATGGCGCCCGAGCCGGTGAACTTGCCCAGGTCGCGGAAGTGCTGGTAGCGCATCCGGTGCGCGTTGCGCTCGAGTAGCCGAGCCTCTTGTCCAGGTCGCTGGCCTTGATGCCTTCGAGCGGGTAGGCGCGGGCTGCGCTGATGATCGCCTGGACGTTCCCGACGTCCAGTTCGGCGCTGCGGTCTTCGAGCCACTGCGCCGGGTCGGGGGTGATGAAGGCCAGGTGGTTCGCCAGGTCGGTGAGGTGCTCGCGGGCGTGGCAGATGCTCGCGATGTGGGTGGCCTGGGGATAGAGTGCCCCGGCCATGGCGCGGATCCAGGCGGCGCCGTCGCCGAGGGCGACGACCTGCCGGTGGTGCTCGCCGCCGCGGCGCAGGTACCCGGCTTTCACCAGCCGGGCGAGGGCGTCCTTGCCGTCGAAGGTGAAGGCGTAGGTGGAAGAGCCGGGGTCCATCACCGGCCGGCCCTTGCTGCCGGGCCGGGAGACGGTGAACAGCCGGGCGAGCTTGACCTCGCGGGTGCTGGCCTTGCCATCCTCGCCCTTGCCCGGCCGTCCTTCGGTTTCGCTGGCGCGCACGGGCACGCCCGTCCCATCGGTCTCCACGTAGAGCATGTCGGGGACCGGCTCGGCCGGCGGCAGCGGCACGATCCGCCGCTCGCGGATCGCGGCGGCCTCGTCAGCAGCGGCCGCGCGGGCGGCCGCGCCGGCGGCCTCGGCGGACCGCTCGACTGTCCGGGCGCTGATGGTGATCCCGGTCAGGCCGTCCAGCAGCCCGGCGGCGCGGGCGAAGGAAACCTCGGCGAGGGCGATCATCTCGGCCAGGCCCGGCGAGGCCGTCGCGCCGGCCACGCCGAGCTGCCGGTCGCGGGGCGCGAACCCGTGACGGCAGTGCCCGCAGTGATCCCACGCGCGCGTGATGCGCACCGGACCGAGCACGGTCGTCACCGTCTTTTCCCGGCTGCCCGCATAGGCAGCCTGCCCGCCGCAGCCGCACCCGGCGTGCGGCCGACGTATCCGTCCTCGCCGGCCAGCGCCGCCTCCAGCAGCCGGGCCGCGGCCGAGGCCAGGGCGGCGCGCATCGCCTGCTCCAGCACGCCCAGCGCCTCGCACGGCTGCGACCTTGGCAGGCCGGCCAGAGCCTGCCTACCTCGGCGGCGGCGATCTCCTTGAGCCGCGCCGCGAGTCCCCCTTTCCCCTCCCGCCGGGAGGGGAAAGGAGCTGGCCGCCGGCCGGGCCGCGCAGATCGCCTCGCTGACCGCGGTCACCTCCTCCACCAGGGACGCGAACCGCTGGTGCTCGGCCACCTCACGCTCAGCCTTCTCCAGCTCCGGCCCGGGTTTCAGGTGCACGTTCACCGTCTTGCCGCCGACGCGGCGGGTCAGGTTCCACTGCGGCCCGTGCCCGCGGTGGCCGGGCTGCGACGGGAGCTTCGCCAGCAGACGTGACCAGGCCGAATGGGATGAGGTGATCAGCCGGTACGTCAGGGTTCACCAGCCAGGCGCCGAGGTCGACCACGAGGCCGAGACCCGCAAGCTGCAGAACATCATGACCATCGTCACCCTGCAGATGGCCGCTGATGACCCCGGCTACGGCGCGGCACTGGCCACGCAGCTGGCGGCCGACGGCGGGCAGGCAGGCAGGCAGCGACTCAGCCCTGCTGCGGGAGTACCTGCGCACCGGCGCGGATGATCTGGGCACCACGCTGCGCAGCGACCGCGGGATCCTCCTGGCTGCGGGTGAGTACGCCAGGGCGTGGGGTGGCGCCAGCCTCGCCAGTCGGCTGGAAGCCGCAGCGCGCACCCGTGCAGGCGATAGCGTCGCTGATGACATCCTTTTCGCCACTGCGGTCGCCGTGATCCAGAGCCCGGGGCATAGCGAACGGGGAGATACTGGCGCCGGGGTACGGCGCTGCTTTCCTCCAGTGAACCAGCAAGACCGCGCCAGCTTCCCGCTCAGACGATCGGGGAAGCTGGCGCGGGCCTGCTGGTGCCGGGGCGACCAGAGCCCTGTCGGGGCTGCGCGCCCTACCTGCATGTTGCCGCCCGGTACTGGGCGATAACGTCAGCCGGGACCCGGCCACGGTCCCTGACCTCAAGGTCATGCGCTTTGGCCCAGATGCGTACCTCCGTGTTGCTGATGCCATCCGCAGGTGGCCGCTCCTACGTCACCTGTACCTGTACCTGTACCTGTACCTGTACCTGTACCTGTACCTGTACCTGTACCTGTACCTGTACCCGTGCTCCTCGCTAGCGCTCACGGGGCCTGCTAGCGCAGTGCCGCCAGGTCCGATGCAGCCGGGCACGTACCGGCTCCGGAACCCGGCCGCGGCGTCTCCATTCGCAGGGCTCGTCGCGGTACGCTCCACCGGTGCCTAACCCTGATTTCCCGGCGGCTGCGCGTCGGCACCACCAGGACGCGCGGCTCCTGCTGGACGATCGGCGCTGGCCCAATGCGGATCATCTGGCCGGAGTGGCGGCCGAATGCGGGCTAAAGGCGATCCTGCTGGGTTACTTCGGGGCAAGCCTCGGCAATAACAGCAAGCCGGTGTGGGGACAGCCTGCCAAGACGCTCGGCCACGTCAATCACCTGTGGAGCGAGCTTCCGCTGATTATCAGCGGGCGTTCTGCACCGGTTTTCGCCGCGCTGATAGCGGGCCCGCTTCCGCAGCCCTTCGCGAGCTGGGACATAGCCGACCGATACAGTGACGGGAACACGATCACGGAACTGTGTGCACGAGAGCATCTCGACATGGCGAAAAAGATCATGGGACTGCTTGAGCAGGCCGTACTTAACGGAGTCGTGCCATGACCATCCGCTTTGACGATGCGTGGGCGAAAGCGCTCGAGGTTGCCAAGCAGGCCGCCGTAAGCACGCACCTGGACGTGGTTCTGGTACGTGACATTCTCGGACGGGTCTCGGTGGTGCTTGATGACCCGGCTGGCGACCCGCCAACAGGCAGCCTGGTGGAAGATCTGGGCGTGAAACTGGCTGCGGAGGCGGGACCCTTCATTATGTCTGCGCCTGTCACCCTCGCATCCACGCTCTTCGCCCCGGATCAGGTTCTGCACGCACGCGATCTCGTGACCGTGCAGGATCCGGCCGGCGATAGCGGGCGAGTAAGCACGCTCGAACGCGGCGTGGTGGGAGCTGAGTGGCTGCACCCGCGCCCGGAGTCAGGGAACGAACGCAGCAACCGAGTGGTGCTGTACGGCTTCAAGGGCGGAGTCGGCCGGTCCACGGCGACCTTCATGCTGGCTCAGCACCTCGCAGGTCAAGGCCACTGCGTGCTCGCGGTCGACCTGGATCTTGAGTCGCCAGGGCTCGGCGCGCTGCTGCAGGGCGACGATGACCTTCCCGACTACGGGCTAGTCGACCATCTCGCGGAAAGCGCAGTGGGCAACGAGGACGGGCTCGATCTCGTTACCAAAAGCAAGACGGTCCAGGTCAGCGGAAACGGCGAGGTGTGGGTGGCCCCGGCAGGCGGCAGACCCCGCAAGGGCTATGACTACCTTGCCAAGCTCAACCGCGCCTACTTTGATCTGCCCGGGGGTGATGCGGAAGAACGGCCGGCTGGCCTGGCCAGTCGGCTAGAAGCCGCAGTCCATGACTGCGAGCAGCAGGTCGCCCGGAGAAGCCGCCAGCCCGACGTTGTACTGCTGGATAGCCGCGCGGGCATCCACGATATAGCAGCCATCGCCATTACCCAGCTTGGCGACCTCAGCTTGCTGTTCGGCTCCGACAGCGTGCCGACCTGGAATGGCTATCGAGCGCTATTCCAGCAGTGGAGCCAGATCCCGGAGCGCGCGAGAGCGATCAGGGAACGGCTGCGCATGGTTGCCGCGATGGTTCCCCGCGACCGCCGTGAAGGGTACCTGGAGGTATTCAGAGACCACGCCCAGGGTTGCTTTGCCGCAACTCTCTATGATGATGTCCCGAGCGGGAGTGACCTGGAGGCGGACGCGGAACTATTCAATCCTGCACCCGATGATGACGCAGCCCCGCACGCTCCCTTGCCGATCCTGTTCATCCCGGAGCTTGTCGGACTCGACCCGGCGGCTCGCCGGAACTGGCACGAAATCGATCCGAGCGCGTATTCCACCTTCGTGGACACCGCAACCGACCTCATCCTGGGGGAGCGCTCATGACGGCGAGCCTAAGCGCCGACGAGTACCGGGAGCTGATCCAGGTCGCGCTGCCCACATCCACCGACGCGGACACTGTGGATCCAGAACCGCGCACGCTGTTCACCCCGGATAGCCACCGGCTGGCACTCGACCCAGATGTCACTGTGGTGCGCGGCGCACGGGGCGTCGGCAAGACCGTCTGGTTCAAGGCGCTCCAAGACGGCAAGCTCCGTGCGCTTGCCGCCAACGACTACCAGCTTGCACGGCTCAAGTCCGTGGAAACGCTGGCCGGCTACGGCACGGAGCTGCGACCTGACTCCTATCCTGGACCCGCTTCGCTGGGACGAATGCTTGAGGACGGCACCGCCCCCTATGACATCTGGATGACGGTACTCCTGCGCGCGCTTGGGACTCCCGGGATTCAGCAGCCGCTATCCTGGCCGGAACGCGTGCGGTGGCTGCGTGACCATCCTGACGAGCAGGACGAGGCGCTTGCAACGGCGGACCAGCGGGCAGGCGAGGGCAAGGCCACGCGGCTGATCCTGTTCGACGCGTTGGACCGCCTGCATACCTCGCGGGAGCAGACCAACCGTCTCATCGAGGGCATCCTGCGTCTTGCCTTGGAGCTTCGGACCCGAACCAGGAATCTCAGGGCCAAGGTCTTCATACGACCCGATATGTTTGACAGCCCCAGGCTGCACTTCGCGGACGCCTCGAAGCTGACCTCCAACGCCGCCGACCTTACCTGGTCGGTTCCCAACCTGTATGGGCTCTTCTTCCACCAGCTCGGTAATGCCGAGAGTCGGCACGCCTCGACCTTCAGATCCGCGACAGGTATCTGGCAGTCGGCTGAGGCCAACCGGTATCTCCTGCCTCGGAACCTCATGGGCGACCAGGATGTGCAACGGGAGGTCTTCACCGGCATCGCTGGCCAGTGGATGGGTGCAAACCATCGCAGGGGACACACCTATACCTGGCTCCCCAATCACCTCATGGACGGCATCGGCCAGACCAGCCCGCGCAGCTTCCTCCGGGCACTGACCAGCGCCAATGAAGACACCAGGGGCAGGTTTGCGGGCTACCAGTACGCCTTGCACTGGGACGGCATCAAGCGAGGGGTACAGACCGCGTCCAGAACAAGGGTGGCCGAGGTCGCCGAGGATCTGCCCTGGGTCCAAACCGCCATGAAACCGCTCGCCGGGCAGCAGGTACCGATCGATCAAGAGACTATCGTCAACTGCTGGCAAGAGGATGACCTGGCCACGACCCTGCGGGGTGGCGGAAAAGAAACCGATGAGTCGCAGGTGAGAACTGGTCCGCGGAATTCAGACGACTATGACGAGATCATCCGGGAACTCATTGAGATCGGCATTATCAGCCGCAGGGCCACCGGCAAGCTCGACCTCCCTGACGTGTACCGGATCGCCTTTGACCTCGGTCGCAAGGGTGGAGTGCCCCGGATCCAGCGCTGAAATAGGCAGATATCCCGGGACTGCTAAGCGCGGCTACCCGGATGCAATTCGGCTTGCCGCACTTGCTCCACACCACGTTCAGCGCGCCCCGCCGGAAATCCCCGGCCTGCGAGATCAAGCCGAACAGCTCGGCGCGGCGGCGCTCCAGCCACGCCAAGGTCACGCCCGGAGAAGTCAGCCACGCCCGCCTCCCTGATCTGAGTGTCAAAATCACTCAGAATAGCCACGCAGCCTGCGCTAACCAAGCACCCTCACGATTCAGTCGTGCACCCGCCGGGCGCGAGCAGGTGCCGGACCCGGGACAGCGTCTCCCGCAGGTTGGCCTCGGATGTGGCCTGGCAGGCCTGGCGCAGCGAGAGCCAGCGGAGCGGCGCGTCCGGCGTCTCGGCCCTGGCCGCTGCCGGGTTCGCGGTCATCACGACGAACCGCACGTCCGCATGAGCATGTGCCGGTTCCTGGCCGCCTGCCGGGACGTCGACGATGACCACATGCCTCACCCGCGCGTCCGGCCACGGCTCCAGGTCGGTCAGCCCGGTCTCCTCACGGGCCTCCCGCAGCGCGATCGCGAGCGCATCGTCCTCGTCCGGATCCGCATGCCCGCCGACCTGGAGCCAGGCCTGCTGGCGCCGGTGCCAGCG
The DNA here is from genome assembly GCA_035604275.1 of Streptosporangiaceae bacterium. Classification (GTDB taxonomy): domain Bacteria; phylum Actinomycetota; class Actinomycetes; order Streptosporangiales; family Streptosporangiaceae; genus Chersky-822. Next base: position 10,116 of record DATNIU010000262.1, read on the forward strand.
CAGCAGCACGTCACCGCTTTCCGGGTGAACGATCAGTGCCGAAGCGGTGAGATGCAGCGGAATCGATCGCAGCCAGGGGTTGTCCGCGGTGACCAGGAGCGCGCGCACGCGTTCGACATCGGCCGTCTCGATCGCGCCCTGCGGTCGATAGCCGTCGAGCATGCCGCGAACGTGCTCGGAACCGGAGCTCATGGGTGACGTGCCTGCTCGCTCTGTGTCGCCTGCGCCTCGTCCGCCCGCGGAATCGGGCTGCCTTCCCGCTTCAGCCTGCGCCAGCCGCCCGCCCGGTTGTTGGCGATGATCTGCCGGAACATGGCTGTGAGCGCGGGCGCGTTGACGGGCTCGCGCTGGCGGAACGCCACGGTGCGGGCGGTGGAATTCTGGTGGCCCGCGGTGATGATCCCATCCGGGTCCGGCACGATGGCGCCGTCGTACAGGAACACGTTGACGTGGTCCTTCGCTGCCATCAGGGCGCAGATGTTGCCTTGCAGGGTGAAATAGGGGAGCCTCGTGCGCTTGATGGTCTCGGTCACGTCCGGGTCGGCGGCGTGCACCAGGTCGCGTACCTCGCGGCAGATGGTCTGCTGCCATCCGGGCAGTGCGCCGATGTAGGCGTCGACGCGCGGGTCGGCGGTGCATGTCATGGCGGATCCACCATAGCCTGCTGACCTGGCACGGTCCCGTCCGCCAGCGGCGGTGCCGCCGCCCTGGCCTGCCCTAGGAGATCGGCGGAAGGGTCTGGTCGGCGGCCAGCACGGTCCGGAACAGGTCGCCTTTCTCGGCGACGCGGTCCAGGATCGTGCGGATGGTGAACGCGTCGGGCGCGAGCGCCGGATCGTCGAGCTCGTCCCACTCGATCGGCGCGGACACCGGGGCGCCGGGTGCGGCACGAGTGCTGTAGGGCGCGACGAGGGTCTTGTTGTGGACGTTCTGGGTGTAGTCGAGCCGGGCCAGACCGGCCCGCTCGCGCACGTCCCATTTCCAGCTCACCAGCTCGGGCGTAACCGCGCCGATCGCGCGAGACAGCTGCTCCGCCCAGGCACGGGTCTCGTCGAAGCCGGGTCCGCGGGCGATCGGCACCCAGATCTGGATCCCCTTCCGGCCGGTCAGCTTCGGCTGGGCCCGCACGCCCAGGTGCTCAAGCGCGGTGCGGTGCAGCCGGGCCAGCAGCAGCACCTCGTTCCACGAGGTCGCTGAGCCAGGATCGATGTCGATCAGCACGTAGCTGGGCAGGCGCTGGCTGTCGGTCCGCGCGGTCCAGGCGTGCCATTCCAGGGCGCCGAAGTTGGCCGCCCACACCAGCGCGGCCGGATCGTCCACCACGAGGTAGGTGGTCGTCTTGTCGGCGTCGGCCTCCGGGTTGTGCCAGCGGGGGATCCACTCGGGCGCGTGGTCAGGCAGCTGCTTATGCCAGAAGCCCGCCTCGCCGGCCCCGCCCGGGTAGCGGTTCATGTTGAGCGCGCGGCCCGCGAGGTAGGGCAGGATGACCGGGGCGATCCGGGCCGCGTACCCGATGAACTCCCGCTTGGTCACCGGCGCCTCGCCGGGCCGGGCCGGGAACAGGACCTTCTCCAGGTTCGTCAGCCGCAGCCGCCGGCCGAACACATGCCAGTCACCGCCCGATCGCATGGCATCGAGCGCGGCCATCTCCTGCGCGCTGGGTGCCGGCCCGGCCTCGTGCAGCGCGATCGAGGCCTGCCTGGCAGGCAGGTTCGAGCGCCACAGCCGGTCCGGGTCGGCCTTGACCTCATCGTTGGTGCGCCCGCTGAGCACCGATCGCGGGTGGTCTTCCGGGTCCCAGCCCTCGACGGCGAATTCGTCCCGCTTGTGCAGCAGCAGCCATTGCTCGCCGTCTGCCTGGCCGCGCCCGCGCCTGACCAGCACCAGACGGCCGCGCAGCTTGTGCCCGTGCACGTCGGCGTGCAGCTCGCCGGCCGAGACGGCCGCACCCGGGTCGTCGGTGTCGTGCGGTTCCCATGTGCCGAGGTCCCAGACGATCACGTCACCGCCGCCGTACTCACCCGGCGGGATCACGCCCTCGAAGTCCAGGTACTCGACCGGATGATCCTCGACGTGGACGGCGGTGCGCTTGACGCCGGGATCAAGGGTCGGGCCCCTCGGCACGGCCCAGCTCACCAGCACGCCGTCGATCTCGAACCGCAGATCGTAGTGCAGCCGGGTGGCACGGTGGCGCTGCACGACGAACCGGCGCGCGCCCCCGGTCGGTTCCGTGTCTCCGGTCGGTTCCGTGCCCGCGGTCGGTTCCGTGCCCGCCGTCGGTTCCGTGCCCCCGGTCGGTTCCGTGCCTGCGGTCGGTTCCGTGCCCGCGGTCGGCTCACCGCTGTCCCGGCCGGCCGGCTCTGGGGTGCGCGTGAAATCCCGCATGCTCTGATAGGGCCCGAGCTTGCCCGGAGCCGTCGGTCTGGGTCCCTTCCCCTTCCCGGCAGTCATCGTCGCGTCCGCAGCGTGATCGCCGCCAGCACGGCGGCGCACGCCAGCAGCCCGGCTGACAGATACAGGGCCTGATGCAGGGCGGACTCGAAGGCGGTGTAACCGGCCTGGAAGAGCTGCCCGATCAGCCCGCCCTGCCCGCCGCCCGAACCGCCTCCGCCCGAACCGCCGGCTCCGCCCAGCGTGACCGCCGCGCCCCCGTTCTCCACCGACTGGATGATGAATGTCTGCAGGGCTCCCGGTATGTGCAGGTGTTCCATCCGGGCCAGCAGGCCGGACTTCAGCTGCGCGTCGACCAGGGCGCCGAGCACCGCGACTCCGGCTACGGCGCCGACCTCCCGGCTGGTGTTCGTGGCCGAGGCCGCCATGCCGGATCGCTCGGCCGGCACCGCCGCGAGCACGCCGGAGGTCACCGGCACCACGCACGTGCCGAGACCGGCGCCAGCGAGCCCGAGAGCGGCGGCGAGCTGGAGGTAGCCGGGGTGCGGCCCGAGTGCCGCGTTGGTCGCGGCGAGCCCGGCGGCGAACAGCAGGCAGCCAGCGACGAGCGACCAGCGGACCCCGACGGCTGTCGTCCAGTGGCCCGCCAGCAGCGAGGCCGCGATCATCACCGCGGTCATGGGGAGAAACAGGGCGGCGATCCGGAAGCCGGAGTAGCCGGCCACCTCGGCCAGGTACAGCGCGGTGAAGAAGAAGATCGCGAAGGTCGCGAAGTAGCAGCAGCCCGCGATCATGTTGGGCGTCGCGAACGCCGGAACGCGCAGCAGGCGGACATCGAGCAGCGGATGAGGAGTCCGCAGCTCCCAGACCACGAACGCCGCGGCCGCCACTACGCTGAGGCCGAGCAGCGCCAGCACGACCGGCGCCGTGAAGCCCGCGGTCTCGCCGTTGATGATCGCGAAGACCAGCGCGGCGAGCGCGGCCGCGCCAAGCACCGTGCCGACGGTATCTACCCGGCCAGCTCGCGGATCGGAGCTCTCCGGCAGCACCGTCGCAGCGACCGCCATCGCTGCGAGCCCGAACGTGACGTCAAACCAGAAGATGCCACGCCAGCTCCACGCGCCGACCAGCGTGCCGCCCAGGACCGGGCCGAGCGCGAGCGAGAAGCCGGAGACCGCGGCCCAGACTCCGAGCGCCCGGTTGCGGCTGCGCGCCTCCGGGTACAGCTGCCGGATCATCGACAGCGTTCCCGGCTCGCTGGCGGCGGCGCCCAGCCCCATCACCGCCCGCCCGGCGATCAGGATTCCGGTGCCGGACGCCAGCGCCGACAGCGCCGCGCCGGCGCAGTACACCCCCGCTCCGGCCAGCATGACCTTCTTGCGGCCGAACTCATCGCCCACCATCCCGAAGGTGAGCATCAGCGCGGCGAAGGTCAGCGCATAGGCGCCGACCACCCATTGCAGCGCCGAGACCCCCGCGTGCAGGTCGGTCTGGATGCTGGCGAGCGCGACGCTGACGACGGTGTTGTCGAGGAACGTCAGGAACAGCAGCGTGCACAGCGCCGCTAGCGCGACCGGGCGGCGCCGCCAGGCGACGCTCGGGAGCCCGGCGGGCGCGGCCAGCTCGCCGGTCATCGGATCAGCCTCCGCACACGGCGGGGATCACGCGGTTCTTCTTCCCGTAGGCCAGGTGCAGCAGCGCACAGAACGTGGTCACGGCGACCAGCCAGCGGCCGCCGGAGTACACGGCCGTGCCGTGCAGGTTCTTCTCCAGCGGCTTGCCGCTGAGCAGGATCGTGTACGTCACGCTGGCCCGCCCCGGCGGCTTCAGCGTCACCGCGCTCACCCTGGCCGCCGCCTGCAGGACCAGCGCTCCGATCGTCGTCTTGGCCTGGGACCGGACGAACGACGCGAACTGCTGGCCGTCCTGAAGCAGCGTCAGACGGCGCGGAACCGGGACGGCTCCGTTGAAGAAGGTCCCCCAGTTCGCCCTGACCGCGGCGACGGCGGCCGCCCCGCTAGCCGGCTGAGCGGTCGCCGAGGCCGTGGAGTGGCTGGGATGGGCCGACGGACTGGCGGCGCTCCCGCTCGCGGAACAGGCCGCGACGGTCACGGATATTGCCGCTAGCGCCGCGCACAGTGTCGTCGGTGCCAGCCGCGCACGCGGCGGGCTGATGCTTCTCATAGCAAGAGTGTGCCGCCGATGGGGTCAGGACCCTACCCTTAACGAAGATTTCTGACCACGGCGTGGCACTCGAGCGTCATGCCGCCGCCGCGGCACCACGCCGACCGTCCCGCAGAGGCGCCTGAAGCCGTGACCACAGCACGCCGATCAGCCTGGTCGGGGCAGGCCGGCGACCTCGCCGCCAGGCCGATCCAGAGGCTGCCGTGATCAACGTGACTGGTCACGAAGGCCAAGGCCGGGATGTTCTGGGAAACTGCGATTGGCGATCGGTCATCGGAGGTGGCAGGTGGAAGCGGAGCGAGGGTTCCCGGTACTCCGGCAGGTGGTCTTGGACTCCACCGACGCGCGTGCGCTCGCGGAGTTCTACCGTCAGCTCCTCGGCCTGAGTTACCGGCCGGGAGACCAACCTCCGGCGGCCGGCCAGCCAGACCCGGCCGGGCAGGACTGGCTGGTGCTCAGGGATTCCGCGGGCCGCCTGGGCGTGGCGTTCCAGCAGGTCGCTGAGCTAGCCGAGGCGACGTGGCCAGACGATACGGTCCCGCAGCAGCTGCATCTGGATCTGACCGTGCCAACGGCGCAGGACCTTGACGTCCAGCACGAGCGGGTCCTCGCCCTTGGCGCCCGGCTGCGCTATGACCGCTCCGAGGATCCCGAGGAACCGCTGCGCGTCTACGCCGACCTGGCCGGGCACCCGTTCTGCATCTTCGTCGCGGTCGGCTGACCGCAGGCGCGGGCTTGCGACTCCGGACCAGATCTCCGCTCGACAATCGTTCGCGCGCCTTGCTTGCCAGTCACGTTCATGTCATCATTCATATATTCATGAATGATGTTGTAAACATGAACGTTGAGGGCGCACCGCTGGTCCGGCCGCTGCACCGGCTCCGTCCGGGTGTCCTGCTGATCTCGGTCTGCGCGCTTGAAGTTCCGCTGGTCGCGCTGCTCGCGGTTCCCTGGGGGCCCTGGTGGATGGCCGGGCTGCTCCTGCTGGCAATGCTCGGGGTCCCAGCGATCCGGGTGCTGCTCGACGTGCTGATCCTGCGGCAGGCGCCGTCGGCCGTCCGCGGCCGGATGGTCGGGGCGCTGATGACGCTGATGAGCGCGGGTATGCCCGCCGGGCTGGCGGCGGGCGGGCTGCTGCTCCAGTACCTGCCGGCTCAGACGACGATGCTGATCCTGGCCGGGGCGCTGGCCGCCGGGGTGCTCTGCTGCGGTGCGAAGCCTGAGCTGTGGCGCGCTCGGTGGCCCCGGTGACCCGTCGGGCCGCGGTGACCGGTCAGGCGCGGTGACTGGTCGGGCCGCGGTGACTGGTCTGGCCGCGGTGACCGGTCAGGCCTCGGCGGCACGCCGCCACGCCGCCAGGGCGGCGTCGATGTCAGGCCGGCCAGCGTCGAGGTGGGTAAGCATCCGCACCTTCCCGGCGACCATCGTCACCAGCAGGCTCTCGGCGGCCAGCCGGGCTCGCCACTGCGCGGCGGTCCGGCCGGTACCGGTCACGTCCACGAAGACGATGTTGGTCTGCACAGCGGCCGGGTCGACTGATCCTGGCAGTATCTCGGCCAGCCCCTCGGCCAGGATCCGCGCGTTCTCGTGGTCCTCATGCAGCCGCTGGGGGCCCTCGTCAATGGCGATCAGGCCGGCCGCCGCCATGATGCCGGCCTGCCGCCAGGCGCCGCCGAACAAGATCTTGAGCCGCCTGGCCTCCTTGATGAACTCGTCGTCCCCGGCCAGCATCGAGCCGATCGGCGCGCCCAGGCCCTTGGACAGGCAGAACATCAGGGCGCTGACCTCGGCGGCGTAATCGGCGACCTTCGCGCCGGTCACCGCGCAGGCGTTGAAGATGCGGGCGCCATCGAGGTAGAGCGGCACCCGGGCGGCCGCGCACGCGCCGGCGATCGCATGGACCTCGGCGACCGGCATGACCGAGCCGCCGCCGACCTGGTGGCTGTTCTCGATCGTGACGAGATCAACCACGCCGACGTTGTAGGGGTCCGGCTCCAGCGCCGAGGCGACCTGCGCGGCGCTGAGCTGTCCGCGCTCGGCGGGGACACGGCGGAACGTGATGCCGGACAGCACCGCGGCCGAGGCCGCCTCCGTGTTGCCGGCGTGCGCGGTCGCCTCGCACACCACGAGGTGCCCGGACCTGACGAAGGCGTGCATGGCAACCTGCGTGCACATGGTGCCGGTCGGCAGGTAGATCGCGGCTTCCTTGCCGGTCAGCTCGGCCGCCCGGTCCTGTAGCCGGCTGACCGTCGGATCGTCCCCGAACCAGTCATCGCCGACCTCGGCGGATGCCATCGCGCGGCGCATGGCCTCAGACGGCCTGGTGACCGTGTCCGACCGGAGGTCGACGGGAGCGCTCATGGGTGCCTCGATCCTGTTCTCGTAGCCGTCCTGCTCGCAGTATCCGCCATCGGCGGCCGGTCAGGACGGCTGCGGTACAGTCATCCCGAATCGGACGGACCTGACGGTCGGTTAGCTGGGAGCGAGCGGCGGATGAAGGCTCTGGTCAAGGCCCGCGCTGAAGCTGGGCTGTGGATCGAGGACGTGCCGGTCCCGGTCGCAGGCCGGGACGACGTGCTGATCCGGGTCCTGCGCACCGGCGTCTGCGGCACTGACCTGCACATCTATGACTGGGATGGCTGGGCCCAGGCCAACGTGCCCGTGCCGCTGGTCGTCGGGCACGAGTTCGTCGGCGAGATCGTGGAGACCGGGTCCGACGTGGAGGACCTGCGGCTCGGCGACCTGGTCAGTGGCGAAGGCCATCTGGTGTGCGGGCGCTGCCGTAACTGCATGGCGGGCCGCAGGGTCCAGTGCGCCAGGACCAGAGCCGTCGGGGTCAACTATCAGGGGGCGTTCGCCGAGTTCATCGCGCTGCCTGCGACCAATGTCTGGCGGCACTGCAGCGACATCGATCTGGATGTCGCCGCCATCTTCGACCCGTTCGGGAACGCGGTGCACACCGCGCTCGCCTTTCCTGTCCTCGGCGAGGATGTCCTGATCACCGGGGCGGGCCCGATCGGGATCATGGCGGCGATCGTGGCCAGGCACGCCGGCGCGCGGCACATCGTGATCACCGACGTCTCGCCGTACCGCCTTGACCTCGCGCGGCGGATCGGCGTGACGTTCGCCGCGGACACCACGCAGGTGCCGCTCGCGGACGTGATGTCCGACCTGGGCATGCGGGAGGGGTTCGATATCGGCTTCGAGATGTCCGGCAAGCCGGTCGCGCTCCGGGAGATGCTGGCAGTGATGACGCACGGCGGCAGGATCGCCATGCTTGGCCTGCCGGCCAGCGAGTTCGCGATCGACTGGGCCCACCTGGTGCTCAACATGATCACCATCAAGGGCATCTACGGCCGGGAGATGTTCGAGACCTGGTATGAGATGTCGGTCCTGACCCAGTCGGGCGTCGATATCAACCCGGTCATCACGCACCGGTTCGACGCCGCGGACTTCGCGGCCGCCTTCGAGACCGTGCGGTCCGGCGGCTGCGGGAAAGTGGTACTGACCTGGGCGCACCGGTAGACAGCCAGATATCAAGGCAAGGGGCCGATACATGTTCGCGAGCGTGCAGTCGCAGATCGCCGCCGAGCTTGACCAGATCAGGGCCGACGGCCTGTTCAAGCCGGAGCGGATCATCTTCAGCCCGCAACGGGCCACCATCGCCGTCCAGGATGGCACGCAGGTGCTGAACCTCTGCGCTAATAACTATCTCGGCCTGGCGGACGACCCGCGGATCATCGCAGCCGCCAAGGAGGCGATGAACCGGTGGGGCTACGGCATGGCAAGCGTCCGCTTCATCTGCGGCACCCAGGATGCCCACAAGCGCCTTGAGCGCCGGATCTCCGACTTTCTCGGGACCGACGACACGATCTTGTACCCGTCGTGCTTCGACGCCAATGGCGGCCTGTTCGAGACCATTCTCGGCGAGCAGGACGCCGTGATCAGCGACGAGCTCAACCATGCCTCGATCATCGACGGCATCAGGCTCTGCCGCGCGCGGCGGCTCCGCTACCGCAACCGGGACGTGGCTGACCTTGAGGATCAGCTGAAGGCGAGCACCGACGCCAGGCGCCGGCTGATCGCGACCGATGGCGTGTTCTCGATGGACGGTTACGTAGCGCCGCTGCGCGAGATCTGCGAGCTGGCCGAGCGGTATGACGCCATGGTCATGGTGGACGACTCGCACGCGGTCGGTTTCGTCGGCCCGCGCGGCCGCGGCACCCCTGAGCTGCATGCCGTGATGGACAAGGTGGACATTCTCACCGGCACCCTCGGCAAGGCCCTGGGCGGCGCGAGCGGTGGTTACACGAGCGGGCGCAAGGAGATCATCGACCTGCTGCGCCAGCGATCACGGCCGTACCTGTTCTCCAACTCGGTCCCGCCGGCGGTCGTCGGCGCATCGCTGACGGTGCTCGACCTGCTCGAGTCCGGCCAGGACCTGCGCGCCAGGCTGCACGAGAACACCGCGTGGTTCCGGGACCGGATGACGGCGCTCGGCTTCGATATCCTGCCCGGGGACCATCCGATCGTCCCCGTCATGATCGGCGACGCCGCCAAGGCGGCCCGGCTCGCCGACCTGCTCCTCGCCAAGGGCGTCTACGTGATCGGCTTCAGCTATCCGGTCGTCCCGGTCGGCAAGGCCAGGATCAGGACCCAGGTCTCGGCCGCTCACACCCAGGCCGAGCTCGAGTATGCGGCGAGCGCCTTCGAGCAGGCACGCGACGAGCTGGACTGAGGGCGCGGGCATCGGCGATCGGCGCCGGATCGACATGTGCGGTTGTTAGGCTATAGGGCCTATTAATCGGTATAAGATAGGCAATCGTCCGTGGCTTCATGGCGCCATGACGCCAGCCGAGAGGCCGCCGCGATGATCGACCTGCAGGTTCTGGGTCCGCTAGCTCTGTCTGTTGACGGGCAGGTGGTCAGGTTAAGCCCGATGCCGCGAGTGCTGCTGCTGTGCCTGCTGCTTGCCGGGCAGCCGGTGCCGGCCCGCCGGTTAGCCGAGCTGGTCTGGGATGCCGCTGAGCCGGACGGCTGGCAGGTCACGTTGCGCAGCCATGTCTATCACCTCAGGCGGGCACTGAAATCAGTGTCATCGGCCGATGGCCCTGGCGTCCTGGTTACTGAGCGGGTCGGAACGACAGCCTGCTATGCGCTCCGGATCCCGCCGGAAAGCATCGACGTGGTCCGCTTCGAGCGGCTGGTGGCCGCCGGCCGTATCGCGCTGGACGCGGCCGACCACCCGGCCGCCGCCGCGCTGCTCGCCGACGCGCTCGCGCTCTGGCGCGGGCAGCCGCTGGCCGATGTGGCAGGCCGGTCGTTCGCTGTGCCCGAGGTCAGGCGGCTGGAGAGCCTGCATCGGTTCGCCAGGACGGCGAGGATCGAGGCCGACATCGCGCTCGGACGGCACCGCGAGGTGATCGGGGATCTTGAGGGGATGCTCGCCCGCTGGCCAACCGATGACCTGCTGCGACGGCTGCTGGTCGGCTGTCTGTGCCGGGCCGGGCGGTACTCGGACGCCGCGCGGGCCTGCCGGGACGGGATCGAGCTGGCTCTTGCGCACGGCCTCGATGTCACCAGCCTGGAGGCGCTGCAACGAGATGTCCTGCTGGCGGCGTTGCCGTCCGCGCCGGTCTAGTCGCTTCCACGCGGCTCCAACGCTGCTCCAACTGGCGTTCCACGCTGGCGTGGAAGGGTGGTCGCTGGATCTGGCGTGACATGCGCGCCTGGGATGTTCCAGCCTGGCGGCCCGGCCAGCTGGCCAGTCTCGCGGCCAGGTCAGCAAGGTGAGGAATGCCGTGATGTTCAGGAAGATCGCAACCGCAGTGACCGCCGCCGGATGCGCGGCAGCTCTCTGGCTCATGCTGCCCGGCGCCCCCGCGGGTGCCGCGACGAGCCTGGCCCATGCCGCGGCGGTCCGTTCGGCCGCCTCCTCGCGGCCTGATCCGTCGCCACCCGGCGTGCGCGGCGCGGCGCCGCCGAGCGCCTACGGCTGCAACGGCAACACCTGCATCGAGATCGACGGCAGCGGGACGACGGTAAACGCCATCTTCGGCCAGACGCAGAACACGTCGAACAATTCCATCAAGACGACCGGCACCGTCTACGACAATGGCACCGCGATTCACACCTTCCCTGCCGTCACGCTCAAGCCCGGCGGTACGACCACCCAGGAGTGGAACTCGCCCAGTTACAAGTTCAAGAGCGGCGACCAGGTGTGCGTTCACTACAGCGGGATCAGCGGCGAGCCGTGCGAGACGATCGGCTAGCTGGGCTCGCGGGCGCCGTGCCGGGTCAGGACGGCGGCAGTCAGGAAGGCGCCGGTCAGGAGTAGGAGATGCTGATCTCGGCGCTGACCGCCACCGCCTGGCAGGCCAGGACGTAGCCGTCGGCGAGATCGCTCTCTTCCAGCACCTCGTTGTGCGCCATCTCCACCTGGCCGGCCACGAGCCGGCAGGCGCACGCGCCGCAGACGCCCTCCCGGCAGGAGTAGGGCGGGTCGAGATCGGCATCGATCAGTACGTCGAGCATCCGGGTGCCGGCCGGCCAGTCCAGCCGGTGCGCCTGGTCGTCCAGGCAGACATCGAGGACGGCGGCGACGCCTCCGGTCACCTCGGGAACCTCGAACGGGTTCTCGGCCAGCGACAGGAAGCGCTCGACGTGCACCTGCCTGGTCGGCACGCCGAGCTCGCTCAGCGCCTGCCGCACGACAGCCATGTAGGGGTCGGGTCCGCACACATAGGCGTCGTATCCGGCGTACGGCCTGGCCAGCTCACGGAGCCCGGCCGCGGCCGGCGCGCCCTGGAGCACGTCGAGCCAGTGCACCACGGTCAGCCGGTCCGGCGACGCGGCCTGCAGCCTGCGGAGCTCGGCGCCGAAGATGACCGACAGCTCGTCGGCGTTCGCGTAGACGAGCACGATCCGGCCGCGCCCGGCGGCCAGGGCCGACTTCAGGATCGACATCACCGGGGTGATGCCGCTGCCGCCGGCGAACATCAGAAAGTTAGCGTCGAGCGAGGCCGGCGTGAAGGTTCCGGCCGGCGGCAGCAGGTCAAGCACGCTGCCGGCGGTCACGTTGTCGGCGATCCAGTTCGAGGCATAACCAACCGGCATCCGCTTGATCGTGATCGCCGGGCGATCCCCGGCATCGGGCGAGCTGGACAGCGAGTAGCACCGGGCGACCGACCCGCCGTCGGCGCCAGGGACGCGGACGGTCAGGAACTGACCCGGCCGGTAGGCGAAGCTCTCGGCCAGCTCGGTCGGCACGTCCAGCACCAGCGAGCAGGCGTCGGCGGTCTCGCTGACCACCTCAGCGACCGGCACCTGATAGAAGGTGCGCGCCGAGCTCACGGCCGCCGGGCCCCGGCTAGCCGGCTCCCGGCGCCCGTGCGTCCGGCCGATTCGCGAGGGCAGCGCTCGCTCGCGAACCGGTGGTCCGGGTGCCGGTGGTCCGGGTGGCGGTCGCCTGCATGCCAGCCGCCTGGCGTCAGGCGGACGGGCTCCGGCCTCACGGAGGCAGCACTTCCAGACGGCCGTCGGTGAGCGCTGTCTCGATACTGGCGCGCAGGCTCACGCAGGTCGGGACCAGCGCGGACTGCTCCCCGGCGGCGACCCGGGCGGCGAACTCGGCGCAGCGCAGCACCGCCTCCTGGGTCCACTGGACGCTGGTGTGCTGCGGGCTGAACTTGGCGACCTGCACGGTCGCACCGCAACGCCCGCACTCGACGTCGCGGTACCGCCACCGGCGGTCGTCGATGGCCGCGGCGGGCCGCGCGCCTGCCATCGTCAGCCGGCCCCTTCGGGCCGGGCAACCGGTCTCGCTGCGACCTCGGTCATCGTCAGCCGCCCTGGTGTGGCCGGGCCGCCAGGTTGGCCGCGACCTCTGCCTCCCAGGCCTGTACCGCCCTGGTCGTGTCGATCTCGTACTCGTGCCTGGCCACCATCTCGGGCGTGATGTCCTCGACGTCGGTGTAGAACTGCTCGTACCAGCGCCGTAGCTGGTAGACGGGCCCGTCCTCGGCGCACAGCAGCGGATTGTCGATCCGCGTCTTGTGCGTCCAGATCTCGACATCCTGCCGGAAGCCGATCGAGATGAAATCCGCGAACTTGGCCGCGATCTTGTCGCCCTGGGCGCCGGAGACCCCCGACGGCAGCTTGACGATCACGCCCCACTGCAGCAGGAACGAATCCGGGGTGACCGGGTAGTGGCAGTTGATCAGCACGGTCTCCATGATCAGGCCGTGATAGTCGTGCCACAGGTAGTCGATCATGTAGGACGGCCCGTAGTAGGCGGCCTCGGACCGCAGCGTGGTCTCCTCGCCCGAGGCGTAATTCGATCCCGTGTCGACGTCCGGCCGGGACCTCGTGGTCAGGTACTGCGAGGCGATATGGCCCTCGAACACGTTCTTGAAGAAGGTCGGGAACGCGAAGTGGATGTAGAAGAAGTGCGCCATGTCGACGACGTTGTCGACGACTTCCCGGCAGTTCGAGTGCTCGACCAGGATCGAGTCCCAGGTCCAGTTCGACCACTCGGGCGAGAAAGCGCCGTCGATTCTGGGAATGGTGATGTGCTCGGGCGGCGGGTTACCCTGCGGGTCGTTCCAGACGAACAGCTGCCTGTTCTGCTCGAGCGTGCGCCAGGACCTGGTCCTGGCGGTCGGCGGCACCCGCCTGGCGTAGGGGATCTTGGCGCACCGGCCGTCTCCGCCCCAGCGCCAGTCGTGGAACGGGCAGGCGATCTGGTCGCCCTTGACGGTGCCGCGGGTCAGGTCGCCGCCCATGTGTCGGCAGAACGCGTCGAGCACATGCAGGTCGCCCGAGGCATCGGCGAAGATGGCGAGCTTGGTGCCGAATGCCTCGACGGCGTGCGGGCCGCCCTGGCGGAACGCCTCGGCCAGGCCCAGGCAGTGCCAGCCGCGGGCGAACCTGGCTGGCGGCGGGCCGGCGTCGATGCTCCGGACCCCGTCCCGGTCGGTCATGCGAGCCTCCCCTGCGTGCTAGCCCTAGACTAGAGCATTACTAGAACCTGTTCTAGTCTAGGGGCCAGCGCTTCGGTGCGTTCGTGGAGTGTCAGCCGTGCTATCCGCGGACGGTCCCGCACGAACACGGATTGAGGGGCGAGCAGCGGTGATCGAGAACGTCGGGCAGGCGGGGGAGGGAGGCTCGGTGGCCGGAGATTCGGTGCTTTCCGCCGTACGGGAGCTGCTTCCGGTGCTGCGGGACCGGGCGCAGGAGACCGAGGACGCCCGGGTGGTCCCGGCCGAGTCGGTCAAGGCGCTTGAGGAGGCCGGGTTCTTCCGGCTGCTCCAGCCAGAAAGGTTCGGCGGGTTCGAAGCCGACCCGCTGGCCTTCTACACCGTGGTCCGGCTGATCGCCAGCGCCTGCGGGTCGACCGGCTGGGTGGCCTCGGTGATCGGCGTGCACGCCTGGCAGCTCGCGCTGTTCCCGCTGGCCGGGCAGCAGGACGTCTGGGGGGCCGACCCGAGCACCAGGATGTCCTCGTCCTACGCGCCGACCGGCCGGGCTCAGCCGGTGCCCGGCGGGCACCAGCTCAGCGGACGGTGGAGCTTCTCGTCGGGCTGCAATCACGCGAGCTGGGTGCTGCTCGGCGGGATCGTGACCGACGCCGAGCGCAATCCGGTCGATTTCCGCACCTTCCTGCTGCCCGCGAGCGACTACGTGATCGAGGACGTCTGGGACACGGTGGGGCTGCGCGGCACCGGCAGCAACGACATCGTGGTGAGCGGCGCGTTCGTGCCCGACCATCACTCGCTGAGCTTCGCCGATGTCACCCGGTGCGCCTGCCCGGGCCAGGAGGCCAATCCGGCGCCGCTGTACCGGATTCCGTTCGGCTCGATCTTCTCCTACACGATCACGACGCCGATCATCGGAATGGCCACCGGGGCCTACCACGCCCACGTCGCCTACCAGCGGGACAGGATCAGCACCGCCTACGCCGGGCAGAAGGTCGCAGAGGACCCGTTCGCGCAGGCCAGAATCGCCGAAGCAGCGGCAGAACTGGACGGTGCCTGGCTGGCTCTGGAACACAACATGGCCGAGCTGATGGGCCACGCCAGGGCCGGCCAGCCGATCCCGATGCCGCTGCGGCTGCGGATCAGGCGGGACCAGGTGCGCGGCACCGGCCTGGCGATCAGCGCGGTGGACAAGCTGTTCGAAAACTCGGGCGGCCGGGCGCTGCGCTCGGGGACCCCGATCCAGCGGTTCTGGCGGGATGCGCACGCGGGCCGGGTACACGCGATCAACGACCCGGAACGCGCGCTGTCGATGTTCGGCCGCGGCGAGTTCGGCCTGCCTCTGGCGGCCGACGCGATGCTGTGAGCGACTACGACGCGACCAGCCGCTTCGCCGAGCTCAGCTGGGCGGCCGGCGCTCCCGCTGGACGGCTGCACTACCACGAGGCGGGCCAGCGCGACGGGACGCCGCTCGTGCTGCTGCACGGGGGCGGGCCGGGCGCCTCGGCCTGGTCGAACTTCAGCCGGAACCTGCCTGTCTTCGCCGGCCGCTTCCGCACGCTGATGCTCGATCAGCCCGGGTTCGGCCGGTCCGCCGCGCCGCCGGTGACCGGTCACTACTTCACCTTCGCCGCCGCCGCGCTGGCCAGCCTGCTTGATCACCTCGGGATCGAGAAGGTCAGCCTGATCGGCAACTCCCTTGGCGGCGGCACCGCGGTCAGGTTCGCGCTCGACTACCCGGACCGGGCCGGCCGACTGGTCCTGATGGGGCCCGGCGGCCTCAGCCTGAACGTCTTCGCTCCCGATCCGACCGAGGGAGTCAAGGCCCTGATGGAGTTCGCAGCGCCGCCGGGACCCAGCCGGGAGAAACTGGCGGCCTTTCTCCGCACCCTGGTCTTCAATCCCAGGCACATCACCGATGAGCTGATCGACGAGCGGTACAGGCTGGCCAGCGAGCCGGCCGCGCTGGCGGCGATGGCCTCGATGGGCGCCTCGTTCTACGACCCGGCCACGCTCGAGCAGGGTCTCCTGTGGCGCGAGGCGCACCGGCTGCGTAATGAGGTGCTGCTGATCTGGGGCCGGGAGGACCGGGTCAACCCGCTGGACGGCGCGCTTGTGGCGCTCAAGTGCATCCGGCGCGCGCAGCTGCACGTCTTCGGCGGCTGCGGGCACTGGGCACAGGTGGAGAAGTTCGACGAGTTCAACGCGCTGGCGATCAGCTTCCTGGAAGGCAGGCAGCGATGAGAGTCGTGCCGGAGGCGCGCGATAAGGACGGTGCCGGAGGCGCGCAAATGAACGTCGTGCCGGAGGCGCGCAAATGAACGTCGTACCGGAGGCGCGCAAATGAACCAAATGAACACAGTGAGGTCACTGGGGTACTTGCGGATCGAGGCCACCGATGTCACCGCCTGGCGGGAGTTCGGCACCCGGCTGCTCGGCATGGTCGAGGGCCGCGGGCCCGAGCCAGGCGCGCTGTACCTGCGGATGGACGACTTCCCGGCCCGGCTGGTGATCGTGCCCGGCGATCGGGACCGGCTGCTCGCTTCCGGCTGGGAGGTCGGCGGTGACCAGGAGCTGACCGATGTCGGCCTGGCTCTGGAGCGCTCCGGAGTCCCGGCGAAGGCAGGCAGCGCGGAGGACCTGGCGACCCGCCGGGTCAGCAGGCTGATCCGGTGCGAGGATCCGTCGGGCCACGTACTCGAGCTGTTCTGCGGCGCCACGCTCGACAGCAGGCCGGCGTTCAGCCCGTATGGCAGCCGGTTCGTCACTGGGAATCTCGGAATGGGCCACGTCGTGCTGCCTGCCGAGGACGACGCCGCCGCGCTGGCTTTCTACAGCGGCGTGCTCGGCTTCCGGCTGCGGGACACCATGGCGATGCCGCCCGAGTTGTTCGGCCGCCCGCCCGGTGGTCCGCCGGCCATGATGCGGTTCCTCGGCTGCAACCGGCGGCATCACTCGCTTGCGCTGGCGCCGATGACTCCTCAGGCGGGGATCGTGCATCTCATGATCGAGGTCGCGACGCTCGACGAGGTGGGCCGGGCGATGGACCGGTGCACAAGGCGCGGCGGCAAGCTGAGCGCGACTCTTGGCAGGCACGCGAACGACCTGATGGTCTCGTTCTACGTGCGCACGCCCGGAGGCTTCGACATCGAGTACGGCACCGACGGACTGCTCGTAGACGACGCCAGCTGGGTGAGCAGGCAGACGACCGCGATCAGCCTGTGGGGCCACACGTTCGCGCCAGACGCGACCCACTGACGGCACCGAGGCGCCGCGCTGGATCCGGACCGCGCCTGGCGGCTCCCGCAGGCCTTGCTGCCGAGGTCCGGCTCCGTGCCCGGCTGCTCTCACCGGCCGTGCTGCCGAGGTCCGGTTCCGTGCCCGGCGTCTCCCGCCAGCCGTGCCACCGGAGGCGTACCGCGCTGCCGCGCCGAGGCGGCGCTGGCCGTAGCCTTGGGGGGTGACGAGAGGCCGGCGACACTCCCGCGGACAGTCGGCGCCTACGGGGAATGAACGGTCGCCGGCTGGTGCTCCGGAGGTCGTGGAGCCAGTCGTCACGTCGGCCAGGTTCGACCCCGACCCCGAGCGGTTCCGGCAGGTGCTCGGGCATTTCTGCACCGGCATCACGATCATCACCGCGGTGGACGACGGCACGCCGGTCGGATTCTCCTGCCAGTCGTTCGCCGCGCTTTCGCTCGAGCCGCCGCTCGTGCTGTTCTGCCCTGCGCGGACATCGACTACCTGGCCGAGGATCGAGCGTGCGCAATTTTTCTGCGCCAATGTCCTTTCGGCCGAACAGCGGCATCTGGCCAGCCTGTTCGGCCGGAGCAACCCCGACCGGTTCACCGGAGTCGGCTGGGCGCCGAGCACGGCGGGCTCGCCGGTCATCGACCACGTGCTGACCTGGGTCGGCTGCCAGGTGGAGGCCGTTCATCCAGCCGGGGATCACTTCATCGTCGTCGGCCGGGTGCTCGAGCTCGGAGACGTCAGCCCCGGTCGGCCGCTGCTCTTCTACCGGGGCAGGTACGACACGTCGGCCGTGCATGCCGCCGAGGGCCCGCCCGAGGTGGTCGAGACTCTGCTCGCCTGGCCCCGCTACGCCGACTGGATGTGACCCCAGCCCGGTCTGAGCAGGTGCCCGTGCTTGCGGGCTGAACTGCCGTCGGACGGTGTCAGCCGATCAGGTTGGCGACGTCGAATGTGATGCCGAACGGCTCGGGGAGCCGCAGGGTCAGGTCGGCGAGTGCCCGCTCGCATCGCTGGTACCCGGTGCGGATGCCGGCGGTACTGACGCTGAGGAATCTCAGGGCAGATGGCGCAGAGCGAGAGGGAAGCTGGGACCGGCTCAGGTGAGGACGGCGTGCCCGCACCCGGACAGGAGGATTGATCCATGGCCGGCAACCAGTCGCGGCTCGAACGACGCATCCGGCGCGACTTCCCGGAACCGGGCTCCGCGGACGGTGTTCTCCAGCTGCTCGCCGAGCTTCCGGGCCGAGCCGGATACGACCCCGAGGCGCTCGCTAGCGAGCGCGTGCAGGCAGCCATCGTCGTGCTCGCAGATGGCGACGTCCGCCGTCTTCGCCAGGCGATTGACCTTGCCAGCGCTGACTGGCGCGACCTGCTGGTGGCTGCCGGGCTGGTCGGCGGAAACTGGCCTGACCTACTCGACCAGGAACTCGGCCGGCACCGCAGCTGAACCTCCGCACGTTCGGGTTCTCGTCCTCCCGCGCCTGCCAGGCCAGTCCCGGAACTGCCAGCCGTCCTCCAGCCACGCCAGGACCGGCCTGATGGCGTGATTGACTGGGTGCCGCTGTGCGGTGGCGATCTGGTGGCGGGACCGGTCCGATGGGAGGCGCGGTGGGCAGGGCGCCGGAGCCTGGAGATGACGGTGAGCGCGGCCTGCTGCTGGGGTGGCTGGCGTTTCACCGCGATGCGCTCGCGTTCAAGTGCGCTGGCATGACGGCGGAGCAACTGGTGTCCGCCGCTGCCGCGCCGTCCGACCTGACGCTGCTCGGCCTGGTCCGTCATATGACGGAAATGGAGCGGGTGTACCTCGTGCACGCCCTGGCTGGCGGTGCGTTCAGCTTCGCGTACTGCACCGACGCCGCGCCCGATGGAGACATTGCCGGGCTGGATCCGGCGATGAGCGCTGCGTCCGCGGACCGATGGCACCGTGAGCGCGCGCGCGCCGATCAGCTGCTTGCTGCCGTCGGCACGCTGGATGCGGTGTCGCCGGGCAATGGCCGCACGGTCCGGTGGAATCTGATCAAGGTGATTCAGGAGTACGCGCGTCACAACGGTCATGCTGATCTCATCAGGCAGCGCATCGACGGCGCTACCGGCGAGTGAGCGCTGCGGCTCGGCCGACCCGCGTCGGCT
>DATNIU010000263.1:0-32405 GCA_035604275.1 Streptosporangiaceae bacterium
GGGCGCCGCCGGCCCCGCCAGCGCCGACGCCCGAACCAGCCGCGCCGGAGCCGGCCTCAGAGCCGGCCGAGGTCACGGCCAGCGCCAGACCGTCGAAGTCGCCGGTACCGCGGCCCCAGACACCGCTGACGGCGATCCCGAACCGGCCCGTCGCCGCGTGGTCCGCCAGCCAGCCGGCCACCTCTCCTGCGCCGAGCCGGCTGAGCTGGACATCGAAGCCGGCCCCGCCGGACACCGGCTGCGCGGCCGCGAGGGGCCCAGTGATCCCGTTCGGCAGGGTGCTGTACAGGCGATCACGCAGCACCCTGAACTGCAGTGTGTCGAAGAGCTGGTGAATCTTGTCCCGATCCCAGGCGACCGGGACCAGGTCAGCCGGACCGACATCAAGCTTGACGTCCCGTGAAAGCTCGGTGAGCCGTCGGTTGCGCAGCACGCTGCCCAGGTGCTCGCGGAGGTTGTCGCCCGCCCTCCCCTTGACCTCGCCGACCCGGTCAACCAGCGTCGCCAGCGAGCCGAACTCGGCCACCCACTTGGCCGCCGTCTTCTCGCCGACGCCGGGGATTCCCGGCAGGTTGTCGCTCGGGTCGCCGCGGAGCGCGGCGAAATCCGGGTACTGAACCGGGGTGAGACCGTACTTCTCGATCACCGACTCGGGCGTGAACCTGGTCATGTCGCTGATGCCGCGCCGGGTCATCAGCACCGTGACGTCGTCGCTGACCAGCTGCAGCGCGTCCCGGTCCCCGGTGACGATCAGCACGTGCATGCCGGACGTGGCGGCCTGGGTAGCCAGGGTGGCGATAACGTCGTCGGCCTCGTAGCCGCTGACCGACAGCTGCGGGATGCCAAGCGCCTCGAGTACCTCGAAGATCAGGCTCAGCTGGCCCCTGAAGTCAGCCGGCGTCTCCCTGCGGTTCGCCTTGTACTCGACGAACTGCTCGTGCCTGAAGGTCGGCTCGCTGCGGTCGAACGCGACGGCGATGTGATCGGGCCGCTCGTCCCGCAGCACGTTGATCAGCATCGCGGTGAAGCCGTACACGGCGTTCGTCGGCTGCCCGGTCGTCGTCGAGAAGTTCTCGGCGGGCAGCGCGAAGAACGCGCGGTAGGCCAGCGAGTGCCCGTCGAGGAGCAGAAGCAGGTTCTGGCGCGCCGCGCCATCGGCCGGCGGGGCCGGGTTCTTGGCAGCCACCGGTCAATCCTAGGCTGCGACCAGCACGGCCGTGACTAGCACGGGCAGGCTTCCGCGGTGAACTCGGAGGTGGCGAGTGGCAAACGAGGTTGAGCAGCCAGACTGGAGTGACCTTGGCGTGGCCCACAGGGAGACCCTGGTCGCGCGGATGGGGATCAAGTTCACCGAAGCCTCGGCGGAGCGGGTCGTAGGTACCATGCCGGTCGCCGGCAATACGCAGCCGTACGGGCTGCTGCATGGTGGCGCTTCCTGCGTGCTCGCCGAGACGCTCGGCTCGGTCGGCGCCGCCCTGCATGCCGGCGAAGGCCGGATAACCGTCGGTATCGAGATCAGCGCTACGCATCACCGGGCGGTCTCGGCCGGCCTGGTGACCGGAGTGGCGACCAAGGTGCACGCCGGGCAGACGCTCGCCACCTACGAGATCGTGATCACCGATGACCGGGGCCGGCGAGTCTGCACGGCCCGGCTCAGCTGCCTCCTCAGGGACGCCGTACCCGGCACGGCCTCGCGGGCCGCCGCGGCCGCCACGGGCCGCCGGCCTGCGATGACATCGGGCTCATTGCACCGAACGGATGTTTAACCCATACCGGCCAGGTAATGGCAGTGTCTCTGCGCGGCATGCCACAGCATCGCTACGGTGGTCCTCAGAGCTCGGTGATGCCGAGTAGAGAACGTGCCGGCCCGGGGAAGGCCGACACGGCACCAAAGGATCTGCGGGCTCTTCACCGTCGCAGCCATCGCGGCAGCGGACGGCAGCAAGCGAGCGGGCGCCGGGGTCGGCGCGGGGGGTTGCCGACCTGGCCCCGCTCGCTTGCGTGTATCAGCTTTGGCCGGCTGAAGCTGCGCTGACGACCAGGCGCGCAGGCCATGCGCTCGCGGCCCGGCCCGGCCGGCACCCGCGCCGCGGCCGACGGCCCGGCCCGGCGTCGCCGGCGCCGCTATCCGGCTACCCGGCCGGGCCGTCCAAGCCAGCTGGCCCGGCTGAGCCGGCTGGTCTGCCGGAGCCGGCCGCCCCGGCCGCCCCGGCCGCCCCGGCCGCACCAGGGGCCCCGCCGGCGGGACTGCCCTGGCCAACCGCGCCTTCCTCGGCCGCGGGCCCAGGCGGCCGGGTCTGGCTGTCCAAGATCTCCTGCGCGAGCGCTCGCATCGTCATGCGCCGGTCCATCGACGTCTTCTGGATCCACCGGAACGCCTCAGGCTCGCTGATCCCGCGCTGCGCCTGCAGCAGCCCCTTGGCACGGTCGAGCAGCTTGCGCATCTGCAGCCGCTCGCGCAGGCCACCTACCTCTCGCTCAAGCGCTGTCACCTCAGCGAACCTGCTCACGGCGATCTCGATCGCCGGGACCAGGTCTGCCTTGGTGAACGGCTTCACCAGATAGGCCATCGCACCCGCGCTGCTCGCCCGCTGGACGAGCTCCGGCTGGGAGAAGGCTGTGAGGATCACGACCGGCGCCAGCCGGCCCGCGGTGATCCGCTCTGCCGCGGTGATCCCGTCAAGCACCGGCATCTTGATGTCCATGATCACAAGGTCCGGGCGCAGCTGCTCGGCCATCCGGATCGCGCTCTCACCGTCGGCCGCCTCGCCCACGACCACGTAGGCGTCCTGCCCTGGCTCAGAGAGCATCTCCTTCAGGTCGAGCCGGATCAGCGCCTCGTCTTCGGCGATCACGACACGATAGGGAGTCTGGCTCACGCGCTGAGCTTATCCACAGCCGCTACATTGATCAGTGGCGCGCCCCGGCGCGCAGGCCGGCCCCGGTAGACCAACGGCAGAGTCAATGGCCTCAAAATCCATCCAGTGTGGGTTCGAATCCCACCCGGGGCACCCGGGCACGCTCGGTGCTGGCTGGCCAGCTCGTCGCTAGTTGGCCAGCTCGTCCCGCGGCATGCCACCGGCGGCCTGGTCAGCGCCGCTGTCGGGCGGACGCCGAACCGGCCGCGCGCCGCCGGCCATGCGTGACGCGTTCGGGCCCGGCTCCATGTCGTCCGCCAGACGGGGAGCGGTGCCCGGTGCCCACCAGCGATGCCGGCGCGGCTCTGCCATCAGAGGCTCAGGACCCTGCCTTGCCCTGGTCGCGTACAGGTAAGCCGCGGCGCCGGCGATCGCCGCGAGCAGCACGAGCTGGGCGAGGGTGATCGGCGCGGAATGCCGCGCTGCTCCCAGCCGCAGCTCCTGCGTCCCGAGGCGGCCGACCGCGTACAGTCCCGCGCACAGCACGAGGGCGCGGGCACCGGTCAGCGCCAGCCACCTGATCATGAAGATCAGCAGCAGCCAGGCCAGGACGTCCCAGACAGATTCGTACAGGAACAGCGGCTGGAACGTGCCGAAGCTCTGATAGCCGGGCAGCCGGTGCGACGGTGCTATCTCGACTGCCCACGGCCAGCTCGATGGCGGCCCGTACAGGCTCTGCGCGAACCAGTTCCCCCACACCCCGGCCGCCTCGGCCAGCACGAGACCCGGCGCGGCCGCCCCGAGCACCGGCCCGATCCCGGTCCTGGTGTACCGGCACCAGAGCCAGGCCGCGGCCAGGCCAGCGACGACGGCCCCGGGCAGCCCGAGCCCGCCATCGGCGATCCGCAGGATGTCGACCCAGTCCCGGCCGTGCCCGAAGTACAGCCGGGAATTCGTGATCACCCGCTCGAGCCTGGCGCCGAGCAGCGCGGCCGGCACCACGACCGTGGCCAGGTCGAGGATCAGCCACGGGCGCCCGCCGACGGCGCGGTACCTGCGCTCGGCCACCCAGATGGCCACCGCGATGCCAAGGACCACGCAGAGCGCGTAGCCATCGAGCACCACGGGTCCGACACGCCAGAGGCCATCGACCGGACTGGGCAGGAAAGCGACCGCCATGTCCTGTGACGTTACCCGCGGAGCCTACTGCCGTTAGGTCACTTCAGCCGTTAGGTCATTTCAGCCCGCACGGTCATCTCGGTCGTCCGGCCAGCTCACCAGCGGAACGCCTCAGCCTCGCAGGCTGAACTGGTGAGCTGACGCGGCGATGGCGGCGGGCAGCGCGGTGTCGCCGGTCAGGTACCGGTCCGCGGCCGCTGCCGCCGACCTGCCCTCGGCGATCGCCCACACGATCAGCGACTGGCCGCGACCCATGTCACCGGCCACGAAGACGCCTGGGACACCGGCACGATAGGAATCGTCCCTGGCGACGTTGCCCCGCTGATCGAACCCGACTCCCAGGTCGTCAAGCAGCGGGCCCCGTTCGGCACCGCTGAATCCCATCGCCAGCAGCACCAGATCGCAGCCGAGCTCCCGCTCGGTCCCCGGCCTGGGAACGAAGCGCCCGTCCGTCATCTCGACGTCGGCGACCCGAAGCGCCCGCACCCGGCCGGCGTCGTCAGCCAGGAACACCTGGGTGGAGACCGCGTAGACGCGGTCACCGCCCTCCTCGTGAGCGCTGGAGACCCGGTAGATCATCGGGTACGTCGGCCACGGCTGGCCGGCCGGCCGCCGCTGCGGCGGCCTGGGCATGATCTCGAGCTGAGTGACCGACGCCGCGCCCTGCCGCAGCGCGGTGCCCAGGCAGTCCGCACCGGTGTCGCCGCCGCCGATGATGATCACATGCCGGCCGCGAGCCGAGATCGCGGGCTGGCCGGCCCGGGCGGCGACGGCCCGGTTGGCGAGCGGCAGGTACTCCATCGCCTGGTGGATCCCCGCCAGCCCGGCGCCGGGGACCGGCAGCCCGCGCGGCACCCTGGCGCCGCAGGCCAGGACGATCGCCTGGTGATCCTCGCGCAGCCGGGCGGCGCTCAGGTCGACGCCAGCGTGCACGCCGCACCGGAATGCCGTACCCTCGGCCCGCAGCTGGGCCAGCCGCCGGTCGAGCCGCCACTTCTCCATCTTGAACTCGGGAATCCCGTAGCGGAGCAGGCCTCCCGGCGCCTCGTCCCGCTCGTACACGGTGACCGCGTGCCCGGCCCTGGTCAGCTGCTGGGCGGCGGCCAGCCCCGCCGGCCCCGAGCCGATCACCGCGACCCGCTGGCCGGCCGCCGTGGCGGCCGGCCCCGGGACCATGGCGCCGACCCAGCCTTCCGCCCAGGCCCGGTCGATGATCTCGACCTCGACCTGCTTGATCGCCACCGGATCCGCGTTGATGCCGAGCACGCAGGCCGTCTCGCACGGCGCCGGGCACAGCCGCCCGGTGAACTCGGGGAAATTGTTGGTGGCGTGCAGGCGCTCGGCCGCCTCCTGCCAGTCATGGCGCCATACCAGGTCGCTCCACTCCGGGATCAGGTTCCCGAGCGGGCAGCCGCCGTGACAGAACGGGATGCCGCAGTCCATGCAGCGCCCGGCCTGCCGCTCGAGATCGGCGTGGCCGAAGGTCGCGTACACCTCCCGCCAGTCCTGGATCCTGATGTCGACCGGCCGCCGCGGCGCCGTCTGGCGCGGCGTGCGGAGGAAGCCAGTGGGGTCAGCCATGTCCGCCCCTTCAGCCGCGCGCCGCGGCCATGACGGCCTCGCCGACGTCGCGACCCTCGCGCTCGGCCCGCCGGGTCGCGGCGAGCACGCGCTTGTAGTCCCTGGGCATCACCCGCAGCAGCCGCGGCATCGCAGAGTCCCAGTCGCCGAGCAGCCTGGCCGCGACCGGCGAGCCGGTCTCGGCGTGATGGCGGGCGAGCAGGTCGGCGAGGAAGCCGGCGTCCTCGGCGCCGATCGGCTCGAGGTCCACCATCTCGGTGCTGACCCGGCGCGGGTCGGGATCCAGCAGGTAAGCGATGCCGCCCGACATGCCGGCCGCGAAATTCCGGCCGACCGGGCCGAGCACGACCACCCGCCCGCCGGTCATGTACTCGCAGCCGTGGTCGCCCGCGCCCTCTGCGACGGCGATCGCGCCCGAGTTCCGCACGCAGAATCGCTCGCCCACGACGCCGCGCAGGAACATCTCGCCGCTCGTTGCGCCGTATCCGATCACGTTGCCGGCGATGACCTGCTCCTGCGCGGCAAAGACGGCGGCCGGATCCGGCGCCACGATGATCCGCCCGCCGGACAGCCCCTTGCCCACGTAGTCGTTCGCGTCACCGGCCAGCCGGATCGTGACGCCGCTGGGCAGGAACGCGCCGAGCGACTGCCCGGCCGACCCGCTCAGGCCGATCACGATCGTGTCATCGGGCAGGCCCTCGCCGCCCCAGCGCCTGGTGACCTCGTAGCCCAGCATGGTACCGACGGCCCTGTTTACATTTCTCACGGGAAGATCCAGCCGCATCGCCGTACCCTCGGCCAGCGCGCCGTCGGCGAGCTGTATCAGGGTGTTGTCGAGCGCGGTGTCCAGGCCGCTGTCCTGAAGCCTCGTCCGGTATCTCGGCGCGCCGGCTGGCAGGTCGGGCACGTACAGCAGCGGCGCCAGGTCAAGGCAGTCAGCCTTCGGATGCCCGGTGGCCGGAACCTGGCTGAGCAGGCCTGCCTGCCCGACCGCCTCGGCCAGCGTCCTGAATCCGAGCCTGGCCAGGTACCCGCGGACCTCCTCGGCGATGAACTCGAAGAAGTTCACCACGAACTCAGGCTGCCCGGCGAACCTGCGCCTGAGCTCGGGATTCTGGGTGGCGATGCCGACCGGGCAGGTGTCGGCGTGGCAGACCCGCATCATCACGCAGCCGGCCGCCACCAGCGGGGCGGTGGCGAACCCGAACTCCTCGGCGCCGAGCAGCGCCGCGATGATGACGTCCCGGCCGGTCTTCAGCTGCCCGTCCACCTGGACCACGATCCGGTCCCGCAGCCCGTTGCGCAGCAGCGTCTGCTGGGTCTCGGCCAGCCCCAGCTCCCATGGCGCCCCGGCGTGCTTGATGCTGGTCAGCGGCGCCGCGCCGGTGCCACCGTCGTGGCCGGAGATCAGTACCACGTCGGCGTGCGCCTTGGCGACGCCGGCCGCGACCGTGCCCACCCCAGCCTCGGCGACCAGCTTGACGCTGACCCGGGCCTCGGGGTTGGCGTTCTTCAGGTCGCCGATCAGCTGAGCCAGATCCTCGATCGAGTAGATGTCGTGATGCGGCGGCGGCGAGATCAGGCCTACTCCGGGCGTGGAGTGCCTGGTCCTGGCGATCCAGGGGTAGACCTTGTGGCCGGGAAGCTGGCCGCCCTCCCCCGGTTTCGCGCCCTGCGCCATCTTGATCTGGATGTCGTCGGCGTTGACCAGGTACTCGCTGGTGACACCGAACCGGCCGCTGGCCACCTGCTTGATCGCCGACCTGCGCAGGTCGCCGCTGGCGTCGGGGCCGAACCGGTCGGCGTCCTCGCCGCCCTCGCCGCTGTTCGACCTGCCGCCAAGCCGGTTCATCGCGATCGCGATGGTCTGATGCGCTTCCGCCGAGATCGACCCGTACGACATCGCGCCGGTGCAGAACCTGGCGACGATGCTCGAGACCGGCTCGACCTCCTCGATCGGCACCGGCGGCCGGTCCCGCGGGCCGGTGCCCTCGCTGTCGATGCCCCGGATCGCGAGCAGGCCGCGCAAGGTCATCAGCGCGGCCGACTGATCATCGACACCACGGGTGTACTCACGGAAGATGTCGTACCGGCCGGCCCGGGTGGCGTGCTGGAGCCTGAACACCGCCTCCGGGCTGAATAGGTGCGGCTCCCCCTCCCGCCGCCACTGGTACTCGCCGCCGGTGGCCAGCCTCCGGTGCGCGGGCCCGGACGCGCCCTGCGGATACGCGGCCGCCAGGCGGGCCGCGTTGTCGGCCGCGATCTGGTCGAAGCCGACGCCGCCGAGCCGTGCCGCCGTCCCGGCGAAGCACTCGTCGACGACCTCCGGGCCGAGCCCGATCGTCTCGAAGATCTGCGCTCCGGTATAGGAGGCGACCGTGGAGACGCCCATCTTCGACATGATCTTGAGCAGGCCCTTGCCGAGCGCCTTGATCAGGTTGGCGGCGGCCTTGCGGCTGCTGACCCGGTCGAGCATCCCCTCGCGAGCCAGGTACTCGACGGTCTCGATCGCCAGGTACGGGCAGACCGCCGCGGCGCCGTACCCGATCAGCAGCGCGACGTGATGGCTCTCGCGCACGTCGCCGGCCTCGACGATCAGGCCGGCCCTGGTCCGGGTCCGGTCCCTGAGCAGGTGGTGGTGCACGGCGCCGGTGAGCAGCAGTGAAGGTATCGGCGCCCAGGATTGCGGCTCAGCCTCCGGCACGCCCCCTGACCACGGCGGCCTGGTACCCGGCGGCCCTGCCTGGTCCTGGCCGCCGCCCATCGCCGCGCCGCGGTCGGAGAGCACGATGATCTTCGCTCCCGCCTCGATCGCCTCGGACACCTCGGCCCGGATCTCGTCCAGCCGGCGCCGCAGCGCGTCGCCGCCGCCCGCGGCGTAGTAACGGCCGTCGACCACGTGTGCGGCGAAGCCTGGCAGGTCCCCGTCGTGGTTGATGTGGATGATCTTCGCCAGGTCGCCGTCGCTGATCACCGGGTAGGGCAGCACGACCTGCCGGCAGGACGCCGGTCCAGGATCAAAGATGTTGTGCTCCGGGCCTGTCGTAGCCCCCAGCGAGGTGACCAGCTCTTCCCTGATCGCGTCCAGCGGCGGATTGGTGACCTGGGCGAACAGCTGGGTGAAGTAGTCGAAGAGCAGCCTGGGCCGGTCGGAGAGGCCGGCCAGGGGTGTGTCGTTGCCCATCGACCCGATCGGCTCGGCGCCGGTGCGGGCCATCGGCCCGAGCACCACCCGCAGTTCCTCCTCGGTATAGCCGAACAGCCGCTGCTGGGTGAGGCGCTCCTGGCTGTCCGGCAGCTCGCGGGCACGGTCCGGCAGGTCGTCAAGGTGCAGCAGCCCGGCGTGCAGCCAGTCGTCGTACGGATGCTCGGCAGCGAGCCCCGCCTTGACCTCATCGTCCTCGATGATCCGGCCGGCCGCCGTGTCGACCAGGAAGATCTTGCCGGGCTGCAGCCTGCCCTTGCGCACCACGCTCGCCTGGTCGATGTCGAGCACGCCGACCTCGCTGGCCAGCACGACGAGGCCGTCGTCTGTCACCCAGTACCTGCCGGGCCGCAGGCCGTTCCGGTCAAGCACGGCGCCTGCCACGGTGCCGTCGGTGAAGGCGATCAGGGCAGGCCCGTCCCAGGGTTCCATCAGCGAGGAATGGAAGCGATAGAACGCCCGGAGGTCGGGCGGCATCTCCTCGTTCTTCTCCCACGGCTCGGGGATCATCATCAGGACAGCGTTCGTCAGCGACCTGCCGCCCAGGTGCAGAAGCTCCAGGCAGGCATCGAAGCTCGCCGAGTCGCTCTCGGACTCCCCGAGCACGGGCAGCAGCCGCTCGATGCCGCGCCCGCCGGCGCCGGCCGGAATCAGGTCGGTGTCCAGCATCGCCTCGCGGGCGCGCAGCCAGTTGCGGTTGCCGCGGATGGTGTTGATCTCCCCGTTGTGCGCGATGTACCTGAACGGGTGGGCCAGCGGCCAGGACGGGAACGTGTTGGTGGAGAACCTGGAGTGCGCGAGCGCGAGGGCCGACGCGTACGCCGGATCGGTCAGGTCGGGATAAAACCGCTCGAGCTGGAGCGCGGTGAGCATTCCCTTGTACACGATCGTTGCCGACGACAGGCTCGCGATATACGTGCCGGTCTCGTGCTCGGCCCGCTTGCGCAGGCAGAATGCCCGCCGGTCGAGGTCGATCCCGCGCTCGCCGCTGGCCGATGCCACGAAGATCTGGGCCAGCCGCGGCATGACCGCGCGCGCGCCGTCGCCGCAGGCGGCGCGATCATGCGGAACATCGCGCCAGCCAAGTACGGCCAGGCCCTCCTGGCCAGCGATCTGCTCGATCTGCCCGGTCACCGTCTCGGGCCCGGCGGCCGGGAGAAAGACCAGTCCGGCCGCGTAGCCGGACACCGCAGGCAGCGCGAACCCGCAGACCGAGCGGAAGAACGCGTCGGGCATCTGGGTGATGATGCCCGCGCCGTCGCCGGTGTCGGGATCGCTGCCCTTGGCGCCGCGATGATCCAGGTTGCGTAGTACTGTCAGGGCCTGGGCCACGGTGTCGTGGCGCGGTTTGCCAGAAAGGTCGGCGACGAGCCCGACACCGCAGGCATCATGCTCGAAACGAGCGTCGTAGAGTCCCTGATCCTGCAGGTGTGATGTAACCGCCATCCGCGCTCCTGTCGTCTCATCCGCCACGCGCATCGGTAGGGGGTGGGACGACATTGGCCCGGCAGTGGGCGCGCTTCCCGCTGGTTACGTGAGCGCCACATGAGCATTATATCGAGCATCGGCAACCGGGCGGCAGGAGGGCGGAGGAGATGGCCGAAGCTGCGGACGTCCTGGTCGTCGGGGCTGGCCTGGCTGGCCTGGCCGCAGCCCGCGAGCTGGCCGCCGCTGGCCGCTCGGTCCGGGTGCTCGAGGCAAGGGACCGGGTGGGCGGCCGGGTGGTCAGCCATCCGATCGGTGACGGCAAGATCGTCGAGATGGGCGGCCAGTGGGCGGGTCCCGGCCAGGACCGGATCCTCGCGCTGGCCGCGGAGCTTGGCGTGACAACGTTCCGCACCTACGACGACGGGGCGAAGGTGCTGCACTTCCGCGGCAGGCGCGGCACCTACACGGGCACGATCCCGCGGATCAGCCCCCTGGTGCTGGCCGACGTCGGTCGTGCGCAGGCCCGCCTTGAGGCGCTGGCCAGGCGGGTACCGGTCCAGGCGCCATGGACCGCACCGCGAGCCGCCAGGTGGGATGGCCAGACCTTCGAGACCTGGCTGCGCAGGAACGCGGCGACGGCAGGGGCCCGCGGGCTGCTCCGGCTCGCCGCGCAGGCCGTCCTGGCCTGCGAGCCTTCCGATGTCTCGCTGCTGCACGTGCTGTTCTACGCGCACTCGGGCGGCACGTTCCAGCGGCTCATCGACACCACGGGCGGCGCGCAGCAGGACCGCTTCGCCGGCGGCTCCCAGCTCGTCGCCGAGCGCACGGCCGCGGCGCTTGGTGACGGCGTCATCCGGCTGAACTCGCCGGTCCGCCAGATCACGGTCGCGGCAGACCGGGTGAACGTCGTGGCCGACGGTGCCGAGCTGACCGGGCGACGGGTCATCGTTTCGGCACCGCCGGGGCTGGCCGGCCAGATCGACTACCTGCCAGCCCTGCCACTTCGGCGCCGGCAGCTGACCCAGCGCGCTCCGATGGGCTCGGTGATCAAGTGCCAGGCCGTCTACGACGAGCCGTTCTGGCGCGCGGACGGGCTCTGCGGCCAGGCGACGGGCGACGGCGCGGGGGCCGGCGTCGTCTTCGACAACTCACCGCCGGACGGCTCGCCGGGCGTCCTGCTCGGCTTCGTGGAAGGCGACGAGGCGCGGCGGCTGGGCGGAGTCAGTCCGGCGGAGCGCCGGCAGGCGGTGATCGATTCCTTCGTCAGGTACTTCGGGCCGCGGGCCGCCCAGCCTGCCGGATATGCCGAGCTGGACTGGCAGCAGGAGCAGTGGAGCGGCGGCTGCTACGGAACCCTGTTCGGCCCGTCCGTATGGACGCGCTACGGTCAGGCACTCCGGGAGCCGGCCGGCCTGATCCACTGGGCCGGGACCGAGACGTCGGCCATCTGGTGCGGCTACATGGACGGAGCGCTGCGATCAGGCGAGCGCGCCGCCGCCGAAGTGCACGCGGCCCTCGGCTGAGCCGGAATGAGCGAGCCCGCGGAACCGGCGGCCGGCCAGGATCGCGCGAACCTGCGAGCCGACTGCGAGCGCTGCTTCGCGCTGTGCTGCGTCGCTCCGGCCTTCTCGGCCTCCGCCGACTTCGCGATCGACAAGGCCGCCGGGCGGCCCTGCCCCAACCTGAGCCCGGACTTCCGCTGCGGCATTCATCGGCACCTGCGGCAGCGGGGCTTTCGCGGCTGCGCTGCCTACGACTGCTTCGGCGCCGGGCAGAAGGTCGCACAGCTCACCTTCGGCGGCCGGGACTGGCGAGCCGCGCCGCGAACCGCGAGGCAGATGTTCGAGGTGTTCGCGATCATGCGGCAGCTGCATGAGCTGCTGTGGTACCTGACCGAGGCGCGGACGCTGCCGGCCGCCCGCCCGCTGGACGCCGACCTCGGCCTCGCTGTCGCCGAGACCGAGCGCCTGACCCGCGGCAGCCCCGAAACGCTGATCAGCCTCGACCTGGCGGCGCACCGGCAGGCCGTCAACGCCCTTCTGCTGCGCGCGAGCGAACTTGCCAGATCCGGCGCCGCCGCGCAGGCCGCCGGCCACCCCGGAGCCAGCCCGCCCGGAGCCAGCCACCCCGGAGCCAGCCCGCCCGGAGCCAGCCCGCCCGGAGCCAGCCACCCCGGAGCCATCGCACCGGGAACCGACCGCACCGGCACCCGCCTGCCCGGAGCCAGGCTCGCCGGTGCCGACCTCACGCGGGTCGGCTTGCGGGGGGCCGACCTGACAGGCGCCAACCTCGTCGGTGCCCGGCTGTTCGGAGCGAGCCTGCGTGGCGCCTGCCTGATCGGCGCGCGGCTCAGCGGCGCCGACCTGACGCTCGCCGACGTCACAGGGGCCGACCTGAGGGATGCCGACCTCAGTGGCGCCGACCTCGCCGGGAGCATCTTCCTGACCCAGTCACAACTCGACGCCGCGAGGGGTGACTCACGTACAGCTCTGCCGCCAGCGTTTAGCCGTCCAGCGCACTGGTAACTGAGCCCGGACATCTGAGAACAACACCCGATCCGACTGCGACCGGGCTACGCCCAGATAAGCGATATTTGCCCGGATAGCACAATACTGTGTGGTACACACCTGCCGGGCTGTGCGGCACACACCTGCCGGGCTGTGCGGTACACACCTGGTGGCTCGTCGCACACAATCAGCGAGCGTCGGGCAGCGCATGCAACGCGGACAGAATCAATGCCCGATTTACCCGGCTCCTGAGGTGCCATCGCAGGACAAGATAGCTCATTGTGACCGCCAAACCGCCGGAAGCGGAGCTACCAGCGGCCCGCTCTCGACATAGCACGGATTTGCGTTATATATAACACAATAAAACGGGTGTTAACATGACTCAAAATCGTGCTAAGTGCGGTGGGAGCCAATCGTGAGCCCGTTATACCCGATTTCGCCCCATCACCCAACGTGACGTTGATCATTACCGTGGGCACGGAAGGGACGGGAGGGACGACAGTGCCGGAAGAGGCGAGATGGACGAGACGGGCACCGTAGGTAGGGGGGACGACAGGGACAGGGAAGGACGGGACTGCGCTGTGGGGCCAGAGGGGGGCACGGCGGGGACGGGACGGGCACTGTAGGGCCAGAGGGGCACGGCAGGACGGGACAGGCGGCGTAGGACCGGGAGGGGGGCGCCGCAGGGACGGGAGGGACAGGGACCGGACCGGACGGGCGGCGTAGGACCAGGCGGGGTGCGGCAGGGCCGGGCGGGGTGCGGCAGGGCATCGGGGTGCGGCAGGCCGCCGGGTGGTGCGGGGAGTGCGGGGAGGGCCTCCTCGGGTGGCTGGCCGAGTTTCTAGCTGGCGCGGCCGCGGACGCCGGCGGCCAGGTCGGCGGTCAGCTGCCGCACGCTCTCCACGCCGGCCGCCTCGTCCGGGGCGCTCAGCAGCCGCTGGACGAAGGCGGAGCCGACGATGACGCCGTCGGCGAAGGCGGCGACCTCGGCTGCCTGGGCCGCGGTACTCACTCCGAGGCCGACGGCCACCGGCAGCCTCGTGTACTGCCTGACCCGTTCCACCAGGGTCTCGGCCGCGCCGCCGACGCTCGACCTGGCGCCCGTGATGCCCATCACGGATGCCGCGTAGACGAATCCGCCGCAGGCCGATGTGATCAGCTTGATCCGCTGGTCCGACGAGCTCGGGGCGACCAGGAACACCGGGTCCAGACCGTGCCGCGCCGCCGCGTCGAGCCAGGGGCCGGCCTCCTCCGGCGGCAGGTCAGGGGTGATCAGGCCGGAGCCGCCAGCCCCGGCCAGATCCCGCGCGAACGAGCCGACCCCGTAGTGGTCGACCGGGTTCCAGTAGGTCATGACCAGCACCGGCACGCCGGCCGCCGCCACCGTCTCGACGGTGTGCAGCACGTCGGTCACCTGCACGCCGCCCTCCAGCGCCCGGTGCACGGCCTCCTGGATGACCGGGCCGTCCATCAGCGGGTCGGTGTAGGGCAGCCCGACCTCGATCACGTCAGCGCCGGCCTCGGCCAGCGCGATGGCCGCGGCGACCGCACCGGCCACCGACGGGAAGCCGGCCGGCAGGTAGCCGATCAGCGCGGCCCTGCCGTCGTCGGCGGCACGGCGGAAGGCCGCGCCGACCTTGCTCACCCGGCCGTCGTACTCCCCGCCAGCACCAGGTCCGGCGCTCGGCTCAGTCACGGCCGGCCTCGGCGTCCAGGTGACCGAACCAGCGCGCCGCGATGTCCACGTCCTTGTCCCCGCGTCCCGACAGGCTGACCAGCAGCACCGCGTCCGGGCCGAGCTCGCGCCCGGCGACCAGCGCTCCGGCCAGCGCGTGCGCCGACTCGATCGCCGGGATGATGCCCTCGGTCCGGCAGAGCAGCGAGAACGCGCTCATCGCTTCGGCATCGCTGACCGGACGGTAGCTGGCCCGGCCCGTGTCATGCAGCCAGGCGTGCTCGGGACCGACGCCCGGATAGTCGAGCCCGGCGGAGATCGAGTGAGTCGGCAGCGTCTGGCCGTCCTGGTCCTGCAGCAGGTAAGTGCGCATCCCGTGAATGACGCCCGGTGACCCGCCGGACAAGGTCGCGGCGTGCCTGCCGGTCACGATCCCGTCTCCCCCGGCCTCGCAGCCGATCAGCCGCACCTGCTCGTCGCCGATAAACGCGTGGAACGCCCCGATCGCGTTCGAGCCGCCACCTACGCAGGCGATCACCGCGTCCGGCAGGCGGCCCGCCTTCGCGGCGATCTGCTCCCTCGCCTCGACGCCGATCACTCGCTGGAAGTCACGCACCATGACCGGGAACGGATGCGGGCCCATCACCGACCCGATGCAGTAGTGCGTGGTGTCGACGCTCGCGACCCAGTCCCTGAATGTCTCGTTGATCGCGTCCTTCAGGGTCCGGCTGCCGATCGTGACCGGAACGACCTCGGCGCCCAGCATCCGCATCCTGGCCACGTTCAGCGCCTGCCGATGGGTGTCCTCCTCGCCCATGTAGATCACGCAGTCCAGGCCGAGCAGGGCGCAGGCCGTCGCCGTCGCGACGCCGTGCTGCCCGGCGCCGGTCTCGGCGATCACCCTGGTCTTCCCCATCCGCCTGGTGAGCAGCGCCTGGCCGAGCACGTTATTGATCTTGTGCGATCCGGTGTGCGCCATGTCCTCGCGCTTCAGGAAGATCCGGCAGCCGCCTGCCTGCTCGGCGAACCTCGGAACCTCAGTCAGCAGGGTGGGTCGTCCCGCGTAGTCCCTGAGCAGCGCGGCGAGCTCGGCCTGGAACTGGCGGTCGGTTCTTGCCGACTCGTAGGCGGCAGTGAGCTCGTCCAGGGCCGACATCAGCGCCTCCGGCGCGAGCCGACCGCCGAACGGCCCGAAATGGCCCGTCAGGTCGGGAACGGCGAGGGTCGGCGAGGTCGTCACGTGCTGCCTCCCCGGTCCCCGCGCAGGGCTGGGTGCGAACCCGCGGCCACCAGGTCGGCGACTGCCGCCCTTGGGTCCTTGCCGACCACCAGGCTCTCGCCGACCAGGACGGCATCGGCGCCAGCCGCCGCATAGGCGAGCAGGTCATGCGGGCCGCGGACGCCGGACTCGGCGATCTTGACGACGCCATCGGGAATCCGGGGCGCGATCCTGGCGAAGATCGAGCGATCGACCTCGAGAGTGGCCAGGTTACGGGCGTTGATGCCGATGACGTCCGCGCCGGCCTCGAGCGCCCGGCCGAGCTCGGCTTCGGCGTGCACCTCGACCAGCGGCACCAGGCCGATCGACCTGGCCCGCTCCACCAGCGAGACGAGCGCGTTCTGCTCGAGCGCGGCGACGATCAGCAGGACCATGTCCGCCCCGTAGGCCCTGGCCTCCCACAGCTGGTAGGAGCTGACCACGAAATCCTTGCGGAGCAGCGGCACGTGCACCACGTCCCGGACGGCGGCGAGATCGTCTAGGCTGCCGCCGAAACGCCGCCCCTCGGTCAGGACGCTGATCACGCTCGCGCCGCCCGCCTCGTAGTCCATGGCAAGGGCGGCCGGATCGGCGATCGCCGCCAGCGCCCCCTTGGACGGGCTGGCCCGCTTGACTTCGGCGATGACCGCGACATCGGAGCCGCGCAGCGCCGCCATCACGTCTCGCGGTGACGATGTTCGGCTCGCAGCCTCTTTCAGCTGCTCAAGCGGCGCGGTCCGCTGACGCGCCGCGATGTCGGCGCGTACGCCCTCGAGAATCTCGTCGAGCACGCTCACGCGGTTCTAGTGCCCCCTCGGGTGGGATGCCTGGCGCTCCCGATCGTATCGAGGACCGATTCGGCGGCGGTCGGCCCCCCTGCGCCGGGGGTTCCCGGCCGAGATGGCCAGAACCGGCTCAGCCGCCGTCGCGCCCGGGACCTGCGGTCGGATCGGCTCCGGCACTCAGCGCATCCCACATGCCTGCCGCGTCGGCCGCCCGGCTGGCCCGGCCTGATCCCGCGGCCCAGGCCGTGGCCGCGACCCGGTCCGCTCCCGCCGCCACGCGCGGCCGCCGGTCATACCGCGCGGACATGACCGGCAGCCGGTTCGACCACAGCATGATCGCTGCGCCAGCACCGGCCACGGCCAGCGCGCCGCCAAGCACAAGCCCGCGCCAGCCGGTCGCCTCAAGCAGCACATGCGCGGGAAAGCCGGTCACAGCCCGGCCGGTCCCGCCTGTTCCGCCCGGCACGCCGCCCGCCGTCACAGACCCGGCCGCCGTACCGGCCCCCGACCCGGCCGCCGGTGCGGCGGATCCACGGGCCGCCGCGAGCACGGCCGCTGCCGGGATCTGGCCGGCCGCCAGGACCGCGATCCAGGCGCCGAGCCCGGCCGAGATCAGCCCGGTGATCCGGCGCAGCAGGCCGCGGGTAGCCAGCACGGCCGCCAGGCTGGCCAGCGCCGCCACGGCCAGGGCGGCGGCAGCTGGCAGCAGGTTCTGGCCGGTCAGCGCCACGGCTGTGGTCGGCAGCGGACGCGGCGCGAGCATGGTCACGCGCGCCCATTCCTGCCGGACCGCGATCAGCACCAGGCCGGACCCGGCGGCCCCGGTCAGCAGCAGCACGACCAGTTCCCGCCGCCGGCGTGCGGCGCTGCCAGCACTCGGCTCCGGGTCCGGGCGCGCACGACTGCCCGCGACCGCGTCGGCGGCCGCTCCAGTCGCAGAACTCGTGCCGGTCATGATCCTCCCTGGCACCATTTGCACCTGCCGGCCGCACCCCCGAAACGGCCGGCTGCCTGCAGCCGAAGGTACCCCCACGGCGGCCGGCCGGGGAGCCGAGGCCGCCGATCTCCCCGTGGCCTAGTATCGAGCAGTGACTTATGCCCGAGATGAGCGCCTCGCGCTGTGCGAGCTACTCGATGAGACCGGCCCGGCCGCGCCGACGTTGTGCGTCGGCTGGAAGACGCTTGACCTCGCGGCGCACCTCGTCCTGCGCGAACACCGGCCCGACGCCAGCCTCGGCATCCTCGGCGGCCCGCTGGCCCACTACACCGCCCACGTCCAGCGCGGCCTGGCGGCCGGAGTTCCCTTCGCCCGGCTGGTCCAGATGGTCAGGTCCGGACCGCCGCGGCTGTCGATCTTCGGCATACCCGGTGCCGATCAGCGGCTCAATTTCTCTGAGTACTTCATCCACCACGAGGATGTCCGCCGGGCACAGCCAGACTGGGAGCCGCGGGAGCTGGATCCTGGCCTGGTGAGTCATATCTGGGGTCAGCTGTCCCAAGCCAGGCTGATGCTGCGCAAGGTGCCCGTGGGCATCGAGTTCGCGCGGGACGATCAGAACCAGGCCGGGTCGCGCCCTGTGCGGATGACCGTCAGGCCGCGGACGCCGATGGTGACCGTGATCGGCGCTCCGGCCGAGCTGCTGATCTGGACATTCGGCCGTGCCTCGGCCGCGCGGGTGAAACTGGAAGGCGCGGACGCCGACGTCGAGGCGCTCACCAGCGCGCGCTGGGGCGTCTGAGCCACACAAGCCAGCCTCGGCCGGCGCTCAGGGCTCCGAGCCTGGTTCAGGCTCCTGGCTGTCCGCGGAGTCGTGCCTGGAGAGCTCAGGGCCAAGGCCGAGCAGGCCGGTCAGGCCGGTGATCGCGTCCAGGATGTACGGCGCGCCGGCCTCCTCGAGCTCCTGACGGCTGCCCGCGCCGGTCAGCACGCCGGCCACCACCCCGGCGCCAGCCCGCAGACCGGACTCGATGTCGCTGGCGGTATCGCCGACTACGGCGAGCTCGCTGACCGCCCCCCCGCCCAGCCGGAGCAGCGCGGTCAGCGGCAGGTCGGGCCATGGCCTGCCGCGGCCAGCGTCCGACGGCGACAGGGCAAGATCGATCAGCGGGCGCCAGCCGAGCGCGTCGAGCAGCAGATCCCTGGTCACCGGGGCGAACCCGGTAGCCAGGCAGACCCTGATCCCGGCAGCCCGCAGCGCCAGGATCGTCTCGGCGGCGCCCGGCAGCGGCGCCACCGCTCCGGCCCGTACCGAGCCGGCGTAGTGCTCCTCGAAATCGCGATTCGCCTGCGCGGCAGCCGCCTCGCTGCCCAGGACGCGCCGGAAGACCTCGATCTTGGATTGGCCCATGGCCTGGTGCACGATCTCCAGCGCCGAGGTGAGTCCATGGCTGCCGGGCGCCAGGCCAGCCCGCCCGACCGCCGCGGTGAACGCCGCCAGCACCACGCCGTCGTCGGCCACCGTGGTGCCCGCGAGGTCCAGGCAGGCGGTTGTTATCCGGTTCATCGCCGCTCCTTCCGTCCGCTGGGATCAGTCAATCGTGCCGGGCGGACAACGTAACGGCGTGTCTGAGCCTCCCGCGGCGCAATACGCTGAATCCTCCGGCAAACGCGGCAGACGGCACAACGGAGGCATCATGGCGCATGTTCTCGGCATCGATATCGGCGGCACCGGGATCAAGGCGGCGCCGGTCGACGTGGCTACCGGTCAGCTTCTTGCCGAGCGGCTGAAGCTGCCGACGCCGCGCCCGGCCACCCCGGAGGCCATAGCGCCGGTGGTCGGTCAGCTGGTCAGCGACTTCCACTGGACGGGTCCAGCGGGCATCACCTTTCCCGGAGTGGTCACCGACGGCGTCGTAAGGACCGCGCCCAACCTCGATCCGGCCTGGATATCGGTCAGCGCGCGCGAGCTGTTCGGCAAGGCGACCGGCCTGACGGCGGCCGTGCTCAACGACGCCGACGCGGCCGGCATCGCCGAGATGAGGTTCGGCGCAGGCGCAGGCGAGACCGGGACCGTGCTCTTGCTGACCCTGGGCACCGGCATCGGCAGCGCGCTGTTCTTCAACCGGGCACTCGTGCCGAACACCGAGTTCGGCCATATCGAGATCCACGGCAAGGACGCCGAGGCCCGCGCGTCCGAGCGAGCCCGCGAGGAGGGCGACCTCAGCTGGGGCAAGTGGGCTGGCCGGGTGGATGAGTACCTGGACAAGATGGAGGAGCTGCTGTCACCCGACCTGATCATCATCGGGGGCGGAATCAGCAAGAAGTCGGACAAGTTCCTGCCCAGGCTGACGCTGCGAGCCCGGGTCGTGCCAGCGGCGCTGCTCAATGACGCCGGGATCGTCGGCGCCGCGATGGCCGCGGCGCTCTGAGCTCAGGCCGACCGGTGCCCGCCGGTGTACGGGCCCGGATGCGGCCGGACCGAGCGCGCGCGCAGCGCGGCCAGCAGCGCCAGCACGCCAGCGGCCAGGCACGCGGCAAGCGGCCAGAAGGCCATCGGGCTCTGGCCGCCGAGCGCCAGCGGCGCGTCGAGCACAGTGCCCGGATGGCTGGCCAGGAGCTTGCTGTTGAACTCGGCCAGTCCCGAGTCCTGCCCGATCCACCTGGCCGCGTACGCTGCCGCGATGCTGCCGGCCAGCAGCGCGGCCATCGGCGCCGGCCCGTAGCGCCGGACGGCGAGCAGGTAGCCGAGCACCCCGATGACCAGGCCGCCGATCACCGCGATCAGGCAGTACCAGGCGTCGCCGGCGATGAACGCGGTCGTCTCGGCGTTGACGACGTCCGCCGAGCCGCCGCCGACCGCCACATAGACCACCCGCGGCGCTAGCTGTGCCCAGGCGAACCCGCCGCCCAGCCCGATCAGGACACTGCCGACCAGGACGGCAAGCGCCGCGAGCAGGCACGCGGCCAGCGAATCCTGGCGTCCGCCCGTCCCGGTATCGGCGGCCGCCTCGCCGCCCGGCTGGTAAGGGTAGGGAAGCTGACTTGTCTCCGACATGATGCGGATCAGCGTACGTGATCTAGCCGACCTCCTGCTTGGCCAGGTGCTCCGCGTGCACTTCGAGCAGCGCCCGGTACGCGCGGCTGACATCGCCGCGATCGGATTCCTCCTCCACTGACGCGACGGACAGCCGCTCGATCATCGCCGCCTGGTCGAGGAGCAGCTCGCGCTGTGCCTGGGTGACCGTCCGCTCCATGATCTTGGCGAGCGCGTCGAGCTGGCGGATCATGATGGCCGGCATGCCACGGCCGGCCTGCCGGATCTTCTCGAACGAGCGCTGCACCAGCCGCTCGTACGTCGGCTCCGTTGTGATCACCCTGACCCGGCCGGCCCGGTCACTGTAGACATGGGTGGGCTGCCAGTTCCCCGTCACCTTGCACAGGCTGTCGCCGATCCAGTCGATGCAGGTCATGGCCGTGAAAGTGTCGTTCACCGCGGGCGAGAGCGCACGGAGCCCGATCTCCACCAGCTGGTCGAGCCCGAACGAGACGTCCTGGGCCAGGGTCCGGTACGGACCGGTCACGTATGACTTGCCGAGCTGACGGGCCACCAGGCCGGCCCGCTCGGCCGGCCATACGCTCGCATACGGGTGACCCTGGACCAGAAAATGGCCGGGCCGGTAGCGCATCGCGATCAGGACATCGGCGCTGGAGGCGATCCGCACCAGCGTTCGCCGGTCGATGAACTGCAGGTAGCCGCTGCGCGGTGCGGTCACCATGCCGCCTGGAGCGGGCAGCGCCGCGAGCGTCGCCGTCGCGCTGGGCGCGGCCGCGCTGACAGCCGAGTTGCCAGCCTGGGTCTCGATGGCGCGAGACAGATCCCCGGCGATGCTTGCGATCACCTGCGGCAACTGGATCTGGGTCGCGACATGGTGGATGAAGTAGATCAGGACGGCAAGATCGACGACGAGCAGGCCGAGGGTGACCGTGATGGAGATGTGCGGCACGAAGTTCCCGCCGCTCTCCTGG
Organism: Streptosporangiaceae bacterium; assembly: GCA_035604275.1. Taxonomy (GTDB): domain Bacteria; phylum Actinomycetota; class Actinomycetes; order Streptosporangiales; family Streptosporangiaceae; genus Chersky-822. Next base: position 21,443 of record DATNIU010000263.1, read on the forward strand.
CCGATCGAGCCGAGCGTGAGGATCGAGTAAACGAAGGTCGCGACGAACGTGCCGAGCGTCACCTGGGTACCTGGATCGCGGATGAAGTTGCGCAGCATCCGCGGGCCGAACTGGGTGGAGGTGAGGGTAAGCGCGACGATCACGATCGAGAAGACGACGCCGATGACGGTCATGATGGCCGCCGCGACGGCGGTGAGGATCTGCCGCGCCGCGTCGGCTGAGCCGCTGATCGCCCACGACGGCAGCGCGAAGACGTGACTGAAGGCCGCACGGTCGGCCGCGTAGCTCGCGACGAACAGCAGCACCGCGGCGGCGACCTCAAGGACCGGCACGAACCACAGGTTCGTCCGCAGCTCCTCGCGCAGGGATTCGTTATCGAGCCGGGGCCAGCGCAAGTCCGGCCTCACCGTGACCTCCACCAGAACCACGGGGGCCGGCCCCTGAACCTGACGCGCATGGTGAGCCTCCAGCGTTCGCCTCGTGCCGACCAGGCTTCCCGGCTCACCTGGCCCTTATCGTACCCGTGGCGCCCCGGGGATTCTCGGCGGCGTCACCCCACGCACGCCGGGCCGAGCAGCTGCTTCAGGTCAGCGACCAGCGACGGAGACGGCCGGACCCTCAGCTTGTCATCGAGCCGCATCACCTTCGTCCTGGCGCCGCTCAGCAGCCGCAGGTGCACCTCCATCGGGCCGGGGTGCGTGTGCAGCACCTCCCGCAGCCGCTCGATGACCGGCGGCACGCAGCGCGACTCGGGAATGGACACCACGAAAGGGCCGCCGTCGTCGGTCGGCAGGTCCGGCGTGCTCACCTCCATCGCCACCAGCTTCGGCTGTTCCTCGCGCCGGTCAAGCCGCCCCCGGACCAGCACGATCGCGTCCTCGACCACGAGCGGAAGGCAGGCCTGGTAGGTCGCCGGGAAGAACAGCACCTCGATCGCGCCTTCCAGGTCCTCCAGGGTCGCGGCCGCCCAGGGGCTGCCCTGCCTGGTGACCTTGCGCTGAACGCCGGACAGGATCCCGCCGAGCGTGACGACCTGGCCATCGGCACGGTCGCCGCGCGACGGCCGCTGCGCGCTCTCGTCGGCCGCGCCGAGCAGCTGCGCTACCGAGCAGTCGGTCTCGGCGGCCAGCACGTGCTCAAGGCCGAGAAGCGGGTGATCGGAGACGTACAGGCCGAGCATCTCGCGCTCGAAGCCGAGCAGCGTCGCCTTCTCCCACTCGCCGTCAGGCACCGGGACGTCGAAGGTCGCCGCGGCCTCGGCGTCGTCGCCGAACAGCGAGTCCTGGCCGATGGCCTCGTTCCGCTTGACGTCGATCACCGTGTCGATGGCCTGCTCGTGGATCATCAGCATGCCCCGGCGCGGGCTGCCCAGGGAGTCGAAAGCCCCGGCCTTGATCAGCGACTCGATCACCCGCTTGTTGCAGACGTTGACCGGGACCTTGCGCAGGAAGTCCGGGAAGCTGGTGAAGCTGCCCTTCGACGCCCGGGTGGCGACGATCGACTCCACGACCGCCGCGCCGACGTTGCGCACGGCCGCCATGCCGAACCTGATGTCCGGACCTACCGGGGTGAAGATCGCCGTCGAGGCGTTGACGTCCGGCGGCAGGACCCTGATCCCCATCCTGCGGCACTCGCTCAGGTACAGCGCCGACTTGTCCTTGTCGCCTGCCACCGACGTCAGCAGCGCTGCCATGTACTCGGTCGGGTAGTTGGCCTTGAGGTACGCCGTCCAGTAGGCGACCATGCCGTAGCAGCTGGCGTGCGCCCGGTTGAACGCGTAGTCAGAGAACGGGACCAGCACGTCCCAGATGGTCTTGATCGAGTCCTCGGAGTACCCGTTCGCCCGCATCCCGGCCGCGAACGGTGCGAACTCCGCGTCCAGGATCTCCTTCTTCTTCTTGCCCATGGCCTTGCGCAGCAGGTCCGCCTTGCCAGGCGAGTAGCCTGCCAGGACATGGGCGCACGCCAGCACCTGCTCCTGGTAGACGAGCAGGCCGTAGGTATCGCCGAGCACGCCGGCCAGCGGCTCGGCCAGCTCGGGATGGATCGGGGTCACGGGCTTGCGGCCGGTCTTGCGGTCGGCGTAGTCGTTGTGCGCGTTGGCGCCCATCGGGCCGGGCCGGTACAGGGCGTTCACGGCCGAGATGTCGGCGAACCGGTCCGCCCGCATCGAGCGGAGCAGCGCCCGCATCGGCCCGCCCTCGAGCTGGAACACGCCGAGCGTGTCACCGCGGGCCATCAGCTCGTAGGTCGCCTTGTCGTCCAGGCCGAGCGTCTCGAGGTCGAGCTTGACGCCCTTGTTCGCCTCGATGCCGGCCAGGGCGTCGTCGAGGATCGTGAGGTTCCGCAGGCCAAGGAAGTCCATCTTGAGCAGGCCGAGATCCTCGCAGCTCGGGTAGTCGAACTGAGTGATGATCGCGCCGTCGGCCTCGCGCTTCCACACCGGCACGTGGTCGAGCAGCGGCTCGCTGCTCATGATCACGCCTGCCGCGTGCACGCCGGCCTGACGGATCAGGCCCTCGAGGCCGCGCGCCGTCTCGAGCACCTGCTTGACCTCGGGTTCGGCCTCGTACAGGGCGCGGATCTCGCCGGCCTCGCCGTAGCGGGGGTGCTCCGGCTCGAAGACACCGGACAGCGGCACGTCCTTGCCCATCACCGCTGGCGGGAAGGCCTTGGTGATCCGGTCTCCGAGCGCGTAAGGGAAGCCGAGCACCCGGGCCGAGTCCTTGACGGCGGCCTTGGCCTTGATGGTGCCGTAGGTGATGATCTGGGCGACCCGGTCATCGCCGTATTTCTCGGTCACGTACCGGATCACGTCGCCGCGCCGGCGCTCGTCGAAGTCGATGTCGATGTCCGGCATGGAGATTCGCTCGGGATTGAGGAACCGCTCGAACATCAGGCCGAACGCGATCGGGTCAAGATCGGTGATGCCCAGCGCGTAGGAGACGATCGACCCGGCCGCCGAGCCACGGCCAGGGCCTACCCGGATGCCGTTGCGCTTGGCCCACATGATGAAGTCGGCGACCACGAGGAAGTACGAGCAGAAGCCCATCTGCTCGATGATGCCGAGCTCGTAGGTGGCCCTGGCGCGGCGCTCGTCGTCGTAGCCGCCCGGGAAGCGGCGGTCCATCCCGGCCCAGACTTCCTTGCGGAACCAGCCCTGCTCGGTCTCGCCGTCCGGCAGCGGGAAGTTCGGCATCAGGTTCGTCTTGGCGAACTCGACCTCGGCCCGCTCGGCGATCAGCAGCGTCGCGTCACATCCGGCCTGCCATTCGGGCGCCGTGCTGACCGCCCGCATCTCCTGCGGGCTCTTGACGTAGTAGCCGGTGCCCTCGAACTTGAACCGGCTCGGGTCGGCCATGTTGGTCCCGGTCTGCACGCACAGCAGCACCTCGTGCGCGCGGGCGTCCTCGGGACGCGAGTAATGCAGGTCATTGGTGACCACGAAAGGCAGCGACAGCTGGCCGGCGATCCGGCGCAGGCCCTCGAGGGTCCGGCGCTCGACGTCGAGGCCGTGATCCATCAGCTCGACGAAGAAGTTGTCCGGGCCGAAGATGTCGCGCAGCTCGGCGGCGGCCGACAGCGCCTCGTCGTACTGGCCGAGCCTGAGCCTGGTCTGCACCTCGCCGCCCGGGCAGCCGGTGGTGGCGATGATGCCGTCGGCATACCTCGCGAGCAGCTCACGGTCCATCCGCGGCTTGCGGAAGTAGCCCTCAAGCGATGCCAGCGAGGACAGCCGGAACAGGTTGTACATGCCGCGGGTGCTCTGCGCGAGCAGCGTCATGTGGGTGTAGGCGCCGGCGCCCGACACGTCGTCTTCCTTCTGCGCCGGAGTGCCCCAGCGGACGGGCTGCTTGAGCCCCCGGTGCTCGGGCGCGACGTACGCCTCGATGCCGATGATCGGCTTGAGGCCGGCCGCCCGCGCCTTCTTCCAGAAGTCGTAGGCGCCGTAGACATTGCCGTGATCGGTGATCGCGATGGCGGACATCCCGCTGCGGGCGCACTCGGCGAACAGGTCGTCCAGCCGGGCCGCGCCGTCCAGCATCGAGTACTCGGTATGCACGTGCAGGTGGGCGAACCCGCCGCCAATCCCCGATGCCGGGCTCTGCGCAGGAGCTGCCGCCATGAAGCACCGCCCTCCTTCATGCACGCCGCGATCAGGCCCGCGCCGGCGGTAGCCGGAAGCGCGGGCAGGCGCGGTCACTCTTCGTCCCGGGGGAAGAAGCCGATCGTGCCGCCCGGTTCGGGACACTCGGGATGCTGGCCCTCCGTCGGCGGCACGTCCAGCCGGTGAATTCGACCCTACGACATCGCGCTGCGGGAGCGCAGTGGACGCGCCCAGACGATCCGGGCCGGCCGGCCTGCGCGGGGCAGCGGGAGCCGCCGTCAGGCCGGGCGGAGCCGCCGTCAGGCCGGGCGAAGCCGGTTAGGACTCGGCCGCGAGCAGTTCGAGCGAGGGCCGCAGATCGGCCGCGTACTCGCTGGTGAACTCCACCCAGTGGCCGTCATCCGGGTGGGCGAAGCCCAGCAGGACGGCGTGCAGCCACTGCCTGCCGACGCCGAGCCTGGCGGCAAGCACGGGATCGGCGCCGTACAGCCGGTCGCCGACGCACGGATGGCGGACCGCGGCCATGTGCACCCGGATCTGATGGGTACGGCCGGTCTCCAGCCCGACCTCGACCAGGCTGGCCGCCCGGAATGCCTCAAGCGTGTCGTAGTGCGTGACGGCTGGCCGGCCGTCGGCTACCACGGCAAACCTGCCGTCGCCAGCAGGATGCCGCGCGATCGGCGCGTCGATGGTGCCGCGCAGCGGGTCCGGATGACCCTGGACCAGCGCGTGATACAGCTTCGTGACCTCCCGGTCCCTGAAGGCCTGCTTGAGCGCGGAGTAGGCGTGCTCGCTCTTGGCGACCACCATCAGGCCGGTGGTGCTGGCGTCCAGGCGGTGCACGATCCCCTGCCGCTCGGCCGCGCCGCTGGTGGCGATCTGATAGCCGCTGGCAAGCAGGCCCTGCAGCACGGTCGGCCCGGTCCAGCCTGGCGTGGGATGAGCGGCGACTCCGGCCGGCTTGTCGACCACGACGATGTCCGCGTCCTCGTAGCTGACCACCAGGCCGGGAACCGGCTCCGGCCTGGGCATCCCGGTCGCCGGCCGCGCTGGAGGCAGCGTCACGTCCAGCCACTCTCCCGCGGGTACCCGGTCAGACTTGGCGGCCAGCCTGCCGCCGAGAAGGACGGCGCCAGCGCCGATCAGCTCGGCCGCGCCGGCCCTGGACAGGCCGAACATCCTCGCGATCGCCGCGTCAAGGCGCTCGCCGTCGAGTCCATCGGGAACCGGGACCCGGCGCTGCGCCGGATCGGTCACCCGCCGCCGCCTTCATCCGGCCCGTCCTTGACCGGAGGGGTACCGCTGCCGGTGCCGCTGTCGGCGGCTTCGCCCTCCGAGCGGCGGTCGGGATGCGACCCGTCGATCCTCGTGCCGCGCGCGGCCAGGAGCACGGCGAGCACGCCACCGCACACGATCGACGAGTCGGCCAGGTTGAATACCGGCCAGTGCGGCACCTGGATCCAGTCCACGACGTAGCCGCGGAGCGGGCCTGGGTAGCGCAGCATCCGGTCGGTCAGGTTGCCCGTCGCACCGCCTAGCAGCAGGCCGAGCGTGACCGCCCAGGCCAGGCTGCGGATCCGGCGAGAGGTACGGAGGATGAACACGACGACGCCGACAGCGATCGCCGTGAAGACGACCGTCATGGAGGTTCCGATGCTGAAGGCGGCGCCCGGGTTCCGCGACACCCTGAGCGTCAGCAGACCACCGAGCAGGCGGACAGGCGCCCGGTCGGACAGCGTCGCCACGACGACCGACTTCGTGATGATGTCGCACGTCAGGACGGTAAGAGCGATCGCGAGCAGCACGCCGACCCGACGGCGGCCGACCGGCAAGCCGGAACCCGGCGCGGAAGCTGTCCGGTCCTCCTCGCTCAATGTCTCGTTCCCGGTCAGCGGCGTTCCTCCTGCTGCTTGCAGGTCACGCATAGCGTCGCCCTGGAGAAGGCCTGCAGGCGCGCCTTGCCGATCGGCTCGCCGCATGACTCGCATGAACCATACGTGCCTGCCTCAATCCGGGCCAGCGCCCGCTCGGTCTGCGCGAGAAGCTCCCGCGCGTTATAGGTCAGCGCGATCTCGTGCTCGCGCTCGAATGCCTTGGCGCCGACGTCGGCCTGATCGTCCCCCGCGTCGCTGACGGCATCGCCCAGGCGGTCGGCGATGTCCAGCTCGACCCGGCCTATCTCCGCCCGCAATTCGGCAGCTTCCTCCGCTAGCTGTTCCCTGACCTTGGAGATCTCGGCCTCAGTCCAGCGCCGCTCGCCGCGGCGCACCGGAAAATCGGCGGCGCCTGGTTGCGCGGCTGCGGTCATTTGCTACCTCCTCTGGCGCCGGCCTGACGATGATCTTGGGTGACAAGTGTCACCGGAGAATAAGTGTTGACCGGGGCGATTCGCAAACATGCCCGGCAGCGACACAGCTAACCCACCCGGCCGAGGTATCCTGGGGTCCTGCACGGCGCTGATGGGGACAGCTGCCGTCGTCGCGGCCAGGAGCGAGCCAGGGGCGGTGCGAGCCAGGCGGCCAGCGCGACGGACCAGATCACCCCGGAGCCGCCGGAAGAAATGCCATCCGGTCCGCGCCAGACCTCGTGATATCGGCGGGCATCGGTGGTGGCTGAGTAGAACCGGCTGCAGGACCAAACCGAGCGGGTCACCAGACGCGGGCTAGCCCGCAGCCGTGACCAAGGAGGGTGGTACCGCGGGGCCGCCGCCGGCGCGCCTCGTCCCTCCGGCGCAGCCGCGCCGGCGGAGCAGGGTACCGCTGGCCTGAGAACCAGCGGAAGCCTACCACCATGCCGGAAGCAACCGACCCACGATCCTCCAGCCGCGGCGGCCGCCCCTTTGCTGAGCTGCCTGCGGTCCCGAGCCTGCCTGCCATGGAGCACGAGGTGCTCGACCGCTGGAGAACGGGCAAGGTGTTCCAGCGGTCGCTCGAGCAGACAGCCGACGGGCAGCTGTGGACCTGTTACGAGGGGCCGCCGACCGCCAACGGGATGCCGGGCATCCACCATGTCCCGGCCCGGGCGATCAAGGATCTGTTCCCGCGGTTCAAGACCATGCAGGGATTCCACGTGCCGCGCCGCGGCGGCTGGGACTGCCACGGGCTGCCGGTTGAGGTGGCGGTGGAGTCCGAGCTCGGCCTGTCCGGCAAGAAGGACATCGAGGCCTACGGCGTCGAGCAGTTCAACGCGCGCTGCCGCGAGTCGGTGCTGCGGCACGTCGACGCGTTCTCCGAGCTCACCGATCGGATGGGGTACTGGACAGACCTGTCGCGGGCGTACCGGACGATGGACCCCGCCTACATCGAGTCGGTCTGGTGGTCGCTGAAGCGCATCTTCGACAGCGGGATGCTCGTGCGGGATTTCAGGATCAGCCCGTACTGCCCGCGCTGCGAGACCCCGCTGTCGGATCACGAGCTCGGCCAGCCTGGCGTCTACCAGATGGTCGGCGATCCTTCCGTCACGGTCAGGTTCAGGCTGCTCACCCTGCCTGATGGCGCACACCCGCAGCTCCGGGACGCCGATCTGCTGGTGTGGACCACGACCCCGTGGACCCTGGTGTCGAACACCGCCGTCGCCGTGCATCCGGACGAGACGTACGCCATCGCCAGGCGGTCCGGGCAGGACGACCGCGTGGTCGTGGCTGACGCCGCGACTGCCCGCGTGCTCGGCGAGGGCTGGCACGTCGTGGACCGGGTCTCCGGCACCGGGCTGGCCGGGGCGACGTACCGGCCGGTGTTCAACCTGATCGAGGTTCCCGGCGCGCACCGAGTCGTGCCCGGCGCCTTCGTCACCTCCGCGGACGGCACCGGCCTGGTGCACCTGGCCCCGGCCTTCGGCGCCGACGACATGGAGACCGGCCGGGCACATGGGCTTCCGCTGGTCAATCCGATCCGCCCGGACGGCCGCTTCGAGGATCACGTATCGCTCGTCGGCGGCGCCTTCTTCAAGGACGCCGATCCCGTCCTGATCGCCAGCCTCGCCGATCGGGGCCTGCTGTTCGACTCGCGGCGGCACGAGCACAGCTACCCGCACTGCTGGCGGTGCGGCACGCCATTGCTGTACTACGCCCTGCCGTCCTGGTACATCCGTACCACCGCGATCGTCGGCCAGCTGCTCGCCGAGAACGAGAAGACCACCTGGCAGCCGCCCACGATCAAGCATGGCCGGTACGGCGACTGGCTGCGCGGCAACGTGGACTGGGCCCTGTCCCGCACCAGGTACTGGGGGACGCCGATGCCGCTCTGGGAGTGCGAGCAAGGCCACGTGACCTGCGTCGGCTCGCTGGCCGAGCTGTCGGAACTGGCCGGTCGCGACCTGACCGGTCTCGACCCGCACCGGCCGTACGTCGACGACGTGGTCATCAGCTGCCCGCGGTGCGGCATGGCCGGTCACCGGGTCCCCGAGGTGATCGACGTCTGGTACGACTCGGGATCGATGCCGTTCGCGCAGCACGGCGCGCCGTGGCGTGGCGCCGCCGACTTCGCTGCCAGCTTCCCCGCGCAGTTCATCGCCGAGGGGCTGGACCAGACCAGGGGCTGGTTCTACGCGCTGATGACCATCGGCACGCTTGTCTTCGGCCGGTCGGCCTACGAAACCGCGCTCTGCCTCGGGATCGTCGTGGACGAGCGCGGCCGCAAGATGAGCAAGAGCCTCGGCAACGTGATCCAGCCCATGCCCCTGATCGAGCAGTACGGCGCCGACGCCGTCCGATGGTTCTTCACTGCCTCCGGACCGCCATGGGCGACCCAGAAGGTCTCCCCCGGCGCCATCGAGGAGATCGTCAGGAAGGTGCTGCTGACCTACTGGAACACGGTGTCGTTCCTTGTTCTCTACGCGAATGCCGCCAGCGCGCAGGGTGCCATCTGGGATCCAGCCGATCATGGCGCGCCGCCGCCTGCCGCCAGGCCGGTGATGGACCGGTGGCTGCTCTCTGAGCTCCACGCGCTGGTACGCGATGTCACGGCCGCGCTCGAGGCGTTTGATTCCGCCTCGGCCGGGCGGCGCATCGCCACCTTCATCGATGACACATCCAACTGGTATGTACGGCGGTGCCGCCGCCGGTTCTGGGACGGGCCGGCTGGTGCGGACGGCGCCGCAGCCTTCGCGACTCTCGATGAATGCCTGGAGACCCTGACCAGGCTGATGGCACCGCTGGCACCGTTTCTCAGTGACTACGTCTGGGGCGTGCTGAGGCCAGCGGACGCGGCAGACTCGGTGCATCTCGCCTCCTGGCCGATCGCCGACCCGGCGCTGATCGACGGACGGCTGGCCGGCCAGATGGAGCTGACCCGCAGGCTGGTCGAGCTCGGGCGCTCCGCGCGGGCAACGGCGGCGGTCAAGGTCCGCCAGCCGCTTGCCCGCGCCCTGGTCGGCGCGGCCGACTTTGCTGACCTGCCGGCGGAGCTGCGCCGCCAGATGGCCGACGAGCTGAACGTGCGGGCGCTCGATCCGCTGGCGACCGTCGGCGGTGATCTGGTCGACCAGGCGATCCGGCCGAACTACCGGGCACTTGGCCGCCGGTTCGGCCAGTCCACTCCTGCGGTGGCTGCCGCGATCGAGGCGGCCGACGCGGCCGGCCTGGCCGCGAGCCTCGAGTCGGCGGGCTCCGCGGTGCTGGATGTCGGCGGCGATTCCGTCCGGCTGGCAACGGGCGACGTGCTGGTCACTCAGGTGCCGCGCTCCGGCTGGGCGGTGGCCGCCGGCAATGGCGAGACTGTCGCGCTCGATGTCGTGATCACGCCAGAACTGCGCGCTGAAGGGCTGGCTCGCGAGGTTGTGCGGACGATCCAGGACGCTCGCAAGAACGCCGGCCTGGAGGTCAGCGACCGGATCGCGCTGCGCTTGTCTGCCACCGGCACCGACCTGGCGGCTGCCATCGACGCCTACGGGCCGATGATCAGCGCCGACGTCCTGGCCGCCGACTACGCCGCCGGCCAAGCCGACGATCCCGGGTCTTACCCGTGGAAGCATGTCGACAGTGAGCTTGGCCTGACGTTCTGGTTCCGCCGGCTGCCGGCCTAGCGCAGCGGCATCAGCGCGCGGCCAGGCCGGCCGCGGCCTTGTCCGGCTGGCATGCACGGCAGGGCACGCAGCCGCCTGCCGTCGCGGCGTCCCTGGTCATGATCTCCAGATCCTCCTCCGAGAGGAAGCGGATGAGGATGCAGTCTTCCCGGTGATACCTCGCGATTCCCGGCACCACCCGGACCGGGGGTGCCGCAGCATCGGCTGCCGGGACGGCGGGCGCAGGGGCAGCGGGCGCAGGGGCGGCGGGCGCAGGGGCGGCGGGCGGCGGGGGCGCGCCGGAAGCGACGGCAGGAGCCTGGGCGACATCGGGCGCCGGCGCGGCGGCGCGGGCGGCACCGGACGCACCAATATTGGCGGCGCGGTCAGCGCCGACGGCATCGGCGCTGGGCGCGGCCGCGCCGGAGGTGCCGGGCTCCTGGGCCGAAGCGGCCGGCCGATCCAGCACAGATCGATCAAGCACCGGCCGATCCGGTGGCGATCGATCCGGTGGCGGCGGTGCTGGTCGTGCAGGCTTGTCGGACACTGGGTCATCTGCTGCTGGCCGGCCCGGTGCCGCAGTCCGGCCCGGCACCGCCCGATCCTGAGCTAGCCGATCCTGCACGGGTCCGCCGGCCGCTGCCGCGTCACCGCCGGTCGCAGACGGCGACATGCCTGGCGTGCGGCCAGCCGAGCCGGCCTGAGCACCGCTCGCGCCCGCGTTCCTGGCCGTACCCGCCGTCGCCGGTGCCTGCCCAGTCGCGCCGCCGCCCCGGCTGACCGGCTCACCCCCCCGGCCGGCCGCCTCACCACCGCGGCCGGCTGGCTGGCCGCCGCGGCTGGCCGGCTCACCAC
>DATNIU010000264.1:0-19424 GCA_035604275.1 Streptosporangiaceae bacterium
CCGCCGCGGCTGGCCGGCTCACCACCGCGGCTGGCCGGCTCACCGTCCCGGCTGGCCGCCTCACCACCGCGGCTGACCGGCTCACCGTCCCGGCTGACCGGTTCACCGCCTCGGCCGGCCGGCTCGCCGGGCTGGCCGACTGGCTGGCCCACGGCAGCAGCGTCGGTCAGACCGGTCACCGTGCCGCCTGGCGGACCGCCTTCGGCCTGCCGCGGCGGGCCGGTTCTAGCTCTTCGCGCGGCATCGGCCCCGGCATTCCCGGTCGCGGGCGGCACTGAGACGGCGGCCGCGGCAGGAACACCCGGCTGGATCCGTCTGTCGTCGGCCTGGGACGTCAGCGGAGTCTTGGGCTGCGTCGCACCCGGCTCAGCGTCACCGCGCCACCCCGGCGCGGATTCCCGCCGGGCGGCTGACATCGCACCTCGAGCCTCGGCGGCCGGCTCCGGTCGGCCCCGGTACCGATCGGCACGACCACGTCCGGCTGGCGCACCAGAGGCTGCCGCTGACTCGGTCCAGGCCGCCGCGGGCCGCGCTCCGGACAGCGGCCCGGCAGCGACGTCAGGATCAGTGGCCCCGGCACCCGCCCCGGCACCCGCACTCGCCCCGGCACCCGCACTCGCCCCCGCAGCCGCCGCAGCGGCAGCGACCCCAGCCCGGCCAGCCTGGCCGCGATCAGAACCCCCGCGGCCAGACCCGGCTCCGGCAGCGGTCCCGGCTCCGGCCGAAGCCCCGGCAGCGACCCCGTCCCCGGTCCCAGCCCCGGCAGCGACCCCAGCACCGGCACCGGTCGCAGCACCGGCACCGGTCGCAGCACCGGCACCGGTCGCAGCACCGGCGCCCGCCTCAGCCCCGGCAGCGGTCCCGGCCACAGCCGCGGCAGTCCCAGCGGCGCTGGGAGCACGGTCCCGGTCCCGCCCGGCCCGGACCTGCCTGCCGGACCGCGCCGCATGCGCGGGCTGCGGGCGTTCCGTGCCCGCGCCGACCGGCCGGGTCGGCGACGCGGCGTGCTCGGCAGCCACGTCCGGCTGCCGCTGGCCACGGGTCCGGACCGGCAGCGGAGACGGCTCTGGCGCGGCGCCGGCCAGTGTCCCGGCAGCGACCCCGGCTGGCGCCTGGCCACGGGCGGCTGCGGCGCCGAAGATCTCGGCTCGCCAGATCAGGACGGCGATCAGCAGCATCAGCGCGGCGAGAGCGGCCACGCCGATTGCCACGTAAACAAGCAACAGGCTGCTGGTGACGACTCCAGTCACCAGCAGCCCGATTGCGATCAGGACAACCGACAGTACGGCGCCAAACCGGATCACGCGTGAAACTCCACTAACGAGGGCGAGCGAACCGCCAGCTAGCGACGGTCATGCTGGCCGGTGTCGGCCGGGTGGTACCCCCCATTGTGGGCCACAGGCTCAGCGACCCCGGCGAACGAGCCCGCCGGCGACGACTGTCCCGCGAACGAGCCCGCCGGCGACGACTGCCCGGCGAACGAGCTCGTCGGCGACGACTGCGCCCCGCTGCGCATCTCCATCCGGCCCGTGACCGCAGGGACGGCCGGCTGCGGCCCGGTAGCCGCGACCGCAGGGAAGACGCCGCTGTCCGCCGCGCCCGCCTCCAGGTCGCGCAGCTGGCCCTCCAGGTATGCCTTGAGCCTGCTCCGGTACTCGCGCTCGAACGCCCGCAGATCGTCGACCCGCCGTTCGAGTTCCTCGCGGGACTGGACGAGCGAGCCCATGGCCTGACGGTGCCGCTCCTGCGCGTCGCGCTCCAGGGCCTCCGCCCGCGCCCGCGCATCGCTTGTGATCTGCTCAGACTGGCGGCGCGCCTTGGTGAGCAGGTCGTCGGCCTCCCTGCGGGCGCGGCTGAGCGTCTCATCCGCCTCCCGGCGCGCGTCGGCGATGGCCTGATCAGCGGTCTGCTGAGCCAGGGCAAGCACGCGGGCCGCCGTGTCCATGTTGTCCTCGGCCGACCTGGGCGCACCCATCATCATCGGCTCGGGCCGCCGCTCGGGCTCGATCCGCATCGGCTCGCTCGACATCAGGTCGGAGCCGCTGTCCAGGTGCGGGGAACTCAGCGGGGCGGCCATCTTCCCGCCGCGCAGCACCTCGGCGAGCTTCGCCCGCAGCTCCTCGTTCTCCTGGATCAGCCGGTCGAGTTCCGCCTCAACCTCGTCAAGGAAGGCGTCCACTTCCTCCTCGTCGTACCCCGGCCGAAGCCTGGTCGTGCTGAACTGCTTGTTCCGCACATCCGCGGGCGTCAGTGGCATGTCCTCGTCTCCTTGAGCGTGGTCCCCTAGGGAGGCTACCTGATCACAGGCACATCACAAGCTGCTTACGACCCAGAGCAACACAATGATCACCAGGAACAACACGGTGTAGCTGAGGTCTAGGGCCACACTACCGAGCCTGACCGGCCGAATGTAGCGCCTCAGAAATTTCAGTGGCGGATCGGTGACGGTGTAGATGATCTCGGCGACCATCGCCAGCAGGCCGGACGGGCTCCAGGATCGGCTGTACGCCTGAAGCATGTCGAAGATGAGGCGGCCGATCAGCAGCAGCAGGTAGATCGTGAGCACGTAGGTCAGCACGATCCTGACGATCGTCACGTCCCCGCCCTGCGCTTGCTGTGGCTCACTGGCATGTACCTAGCTCTGGTTGAAGAAGTCCCGCTCCGCGATCCTGGCCTTGTCCTCCGCGGTCACCTCGACGTTCGCCGGGGAGAGCAGGAACACCTTGTTCGTCACTCGCTCGATCGATCCGCGCAGCCCGAAGATCAGGCCAGCCGAGAAGTCGACGAGGCGCTTGGCGTCGCTGTCGACCATCTCGGTGAGGTTCATGATCACCGGAGTTCCCTCGCGGAAATGCTCACCGATCGTCCGTGCCTCATTGTACGTACGCGGGTGCAATGTCGTGATCCGGGCCAGATCGGTTGTGTGCACGTATTCCGGCGCCGCCCGGCGGTCGGCCCTGGCCCGGCCATCGGGCGCGCCGTCGCCGCCGTATCCCGCGGGCACAGGCACCTCGTGCGGGTCATCGCGATCGGCGTACTCGGTGACGTAATCGGAATAATCGTCGCCTTCGCCGTATTCGTCCTGGTAACGATCGTCATAGTGATGGTCGTCCTCTACCAGGCCGAGATAGACCGCCATCTTGCGCATCGCGCTGGCCATCGTCCGTCCTCCGTCATGCCGCTGTGCAGCAAACAGCTGTGTAGCGAACAGCTGCGTAGCCGACAGCTCCGTTGGCAAACACCGGTGCAGCCCAGCTCACGCCGTGTGCTACGCGTCGGACATTACCTGACGAAGGCTGGCCGGCCGCCAAGCAACGCCGTACCGACACGTACATGTGTCGCACCTTCTGCAATGGCCTCGTCGAGGTCACCGCTCATGCCCGCAGAAATCATCAATGCGCCAGGAAAGGCCGAGCGCATGATCTCGGCCACCTTCCGCAGCCTGCGGAAGGCCGGCCGCGGCGGCTCGCCGAGCGGCGCCACGGCCATCACCCCGCCGAGCACCAGGCCGTCCTCGGCGGCGACCAGGCTGGCCAGGGCAGGAACGTCGCCGGGCAGCGCTCCGCCCCGGCCTGGCGCGGCATCAAGGCTGACCTGGATCAGGCACGTGATGGTGCGCCCGGCGCCGCGGGCGCGCGATGCGAGAGCGCGGATCAGCCTGGGACGGTCGACCGAGTGCACGACATCGGCGTAGCCGGCCACGCTCGCGCACTTGTTCACCTGCAACTGGCCGACGAAATGCCATCGCAGCGGCAGTCCGAGAGCGGCGCACTCGGCGGCCTTCGGCGCGGCCTCCTGATCCCGGTTCTCCCCGATCTCGGTGATCCCGAGCTCGCTGAGCAGCCTGATGTCGGACACCGGGAAGGTCTTCGTGATGGCGACCAGCGTCACCTCGGCGCTGTCCCGGCCCGCCGCGTCGCACGCGTCGGCGATCCTGCGCCGAAGCGCGTGCAGGGACTGCTCAAGCTCGGCCTTTCGCAGCTGGACGGCCTGGCCGGCCGCGCTGCCCGGATTGCTCATCACGGCCCCATCATGGCGCGAGCCAGATCAGGCCGGCGAACCGCCCGGTCCAGCCGTCCCGCCGGTACGAGAACAGCTCGCCGGACTCCGCCGTGCATCTGCTGTCGCCGTCGGTCGCGGCGACGCCCAGGCTGGCGAGCTGGGCGAGCACGCCTGCACGGACGTCGATCCCCGGCGTGCCCTTCCTGGTCACGCAGGCCGACTCCGGGACGGCCGCGGCCACCTGGTCGCGCATCTGAGCGGGCACTTCGTAGCACCCGCCGCAGATCGCCGGGCCGATCGCCGCGCGCATCCGGGCCGCCTGGCCGCCGGCCTCGCACATGGCCCGCACCAGGGCGGGAACCACGCCTGCCACCAGGCCGGGCCGGCCGGCGTGAGCGGCACCGACCAGTCTGGCTACCGGATCACCGATCAGCACCGGCGCGCAGTCGGCCACCAGTGCGCCGATGGCGACCGCTGGCGAGTCGGTGAACATCGCGTCTGCCCGCGGGCCTGGCGCCCGTGCCGGGGTCCCGGCCGGGGCGTAGGCCACCTCGGCGCCGTGCACCTGGTGCATCCAGGCCAGCCGGGACGGGCCCGGCGCGGTCGCCCGCAGAACCAGGCGCCGGTTGCGGCTGACGGCCGCCGGATCGTCTCCCACCGCCTGGCTCAGGTTGAGCGTCCCGAACGGGTCGGCGCTCACGCCGCCGTGGCGTCCGGTGAACAGCCCGATGATGCCGCCGCACAGGACGAAGGGCCGCAGCGGCATGCCATCGGACAGCGCAGGCCCGCTGGCGGGCTGGGTCACTTCAGGAAGTCGGGCACGTCGAGCTCGTCATCTTCCTCGAAGACCACGGACCTGCGCCGGGTGCTCGCGCCGTCACCGCCGCGGATCACCTGAGAACCGCCGTCCCTGCCATTCGGCGGCGGCCTGCCGTCCAGGCCCGTGGCCGGGAACGCGCTCTCGGCGGCCCTGGGTGACGGCACCTCCCCGGCGGTGTCGGCCGCACCCGGCTGGGTGGCCTGCCGGTCCGCCAGGCCACCGAGGGCCGGCCCCCCGGAGTCCGCGCCATTCGCTGCCTGGGCGACCGCCGCATGGTCGGCGGCGATCACGGCCGCCGGCGGATCGGCCGCGGCCCGATCCCTAGCCGCGGGGGGCGTCACGGGCTGCCATGGCGCGCCGAAGGCATCCGAGCCCTGGGGCGGCGCCGGATAGCTCGCCGCCGGGCGCCCCGGCCGCGCGGGGCGGGTCTGGGCCTCATCGAAACCGGCGGCGATCACGGTCACCCGCACCTCGTCGCCGAGCGCGTCGTCGATGACGGCGCCGAAGATGATGTTGGCGTCCGGAGCGGCGGAGTTCGCCACCAGCTGCGCTGCCTCGTTGATCTCGAACAGGCCGAGATCCGAGCCGCCCTGAATCGACAGCAGCACGCCGTGGGCGCCGTCGATGCTCGCCTCGAGCAGCGGGCTGGAGATGGCCATCTCGGCGGCGGCGACCGCCCGGTCGTCGCCGCGCGACGAGCCGATTCCCATCAGGGCCGAGCCGGCCCCGGACATCACCGACTTGACGTCGGCGAAGTCCAGGTTGATCAGGCCGGGCGTCGTGATCAGGTCGGTGATTCCCTGGACTCCGGAGAGCAGCACCTGATCGGCTGCCTTGAACGCGTCGAGCACGCTGACATGACGGTCAGAGATCGACAGCAGCCTGTCGTTCGGGATCACGATCAGAGTGTCGACCTCGCTGCGCAGCCGCTCTATCCCGGCATCGGCCTGGCCGGCCCGGCGCTTTCCCTCGAAACCGAACGGGCGCGTCACGACGCCGATGGTCAGCGCTCCGAGCGACCGAGCCACCTGAGCGACCACAGGCGCTCCGCCGGTGCCGGTGCCGCCACCCTCTCCAGCCGTGACGAAGACCATGTCGGCGCCCTTGAGAACCTCCTCGATCTCCTCGCGATGATCTTCGGCCGCCCTGCTGCCAACGTCAGGATTGGCGCCCGCGCCCAGGCCCCTGGTGAGCTCGCGTCCGACGTCCAGCTTGACGTCGGCGTCGCTCATCAGCAGCGCCTGAGCATCCGTATTGATCGCGATGAACTCAACGCCCTTCAGGCCCTCCTCGATCATCCGGTTCACGGCATTGACGCCGCCCCCGCCGATACCGACGACCTTGATGACCGCCAGATAGTTCTGCGGTGCTGCCACGGAAGGACCTTCCCGTTCGTTTGAGTTCGCGAATAATCCGGGCCGCGCTACGGTCCGCCGTCCCGAGTTGCCCGGCTCGCTCCTGCAGCACAGTTCACCGAGAAACTCCCCCAGTTAATTGAGGTCTCACCCTCAGGTTGAGATTTAGAGTTATGTCAAGCTGTCGATTGATAAGGACAGTAGAGTTGCCCGGCAAGGTGGTCAACTAACTGCCCGCTAAGGCGGCCCGGCGTGTCGCAACCGGTGCCGGGCAGATCACGGAAGGTGCCTGTCGGATCACGCATCCCGACGGCGCCGCCCGCCCGGCCGCTGCCTGTCCGCCGGCCCCGGCTGGCGCATGCCATCTGGCTATGAGCCGGTGACGGCCGTGCCGGGATCGCTGACGTCGTAGTACCGCGCCTGCGTGCGCAGCAAGATAACAAGCTCGCTGGCCTTGGCCGCCTCCCGGTCCGCACCGCCCCACAAGACGGTCACCCCGCCGCGCAGCAGCAGGGTCACGGCACCGGGCCCGGCCGCCTGCACGGCTGTCACCAGCCGGCGCAGCCGGCCATTCAGGCCCCGCACGACCATCCCGGCCGCGAACACCGCCGGGTTTCCGCGCAGCGCCGCCACCGGCCCGGCTGGCGAGCGCAGCACCGGCAGGCCGGCGGGCCGGGCCGACTGCCACGCCAGCACCACCCCGTAGGGGTCCACCAGGTCATACCCTCCCCGTGCGGGCACCGCGAGCGCCGCGGTACGGCTCGCGACCCAGATCACCACCGCGTCCGGCCAGGACCTGACCACCCGAGCCGAGAGGACCTGCGGGATCTGCTCCACCCGGCGTGCCACCGCGCCGGTGTCGATCCGGATCAGGGGGGTTCCGATCCTGATCCCCGCCGCCGCGAGAACGGCGGCCCTCGGCACCCGCCGGGATCCGCTGACCTGCACGGACCGGACGACCAGGAAGCTGGAGCCGAGCAGCGCCCACGCGGCCCCGGCGAGCAGGGCGACGACGACAAGGCCGAAGAACGCCGCCCTCCACGGATCGCGCCCGCGCCCGGTGCCGCGGCGGGTCTTTCTCACCCGCGCTCACCCCCCTGGCGCGCGAGAGCGGTCACGATCAGCGGGCCCAGCGCGGTCACATCGCCCGCGCCCATCGTCAGCACCACGTCACCCGGCTTGGCGACCTCGGCCACCGCCGCCGGCAGGCCGCCCCGGTCGGTGCAGAACACGGCGCGCCCACCCGGCACCGCGTCGGCCACCAGCGCGCCGGTCACTCCGGCGACCGGATCCTCGCGCGCCGGGTAGACGTCGAGCACGAAGACCTCATCGGCATTCCCGAGCGCCAGCCCGAACTGGCCAGCGAAGATCTGAGTGCGGCTGTACAGATGTGGCTGGAAGATCGCGATCACCCGGCCGCCGGCCGCGATTTCCCTGGCCGCGGCCAGGTCGGCGGCCAGTTCGGTCGGATGATGCGCGTAGCTGTCGAGCACGGCGATGCCCTCCGCCTCGCCCTTCAGCTCCATCCGCCGCCTTACGCCCCGGTAGCCGGCCAGCCCGGCCGCCGCCTGCTCGGGGCTGAAGCCGAGTTCGACGGCCGTGGCATACGCAGCTCCCGCGTTCAGGGCGTTATGCCTGCCGGGAACGGCGATCCGCAGCCGGATCGCTCCGGGATCGCTCCGGCGGCTCTGGTCTCCCGCGGTCAGCTCGAAGCCGGTCGTCATCGCGGCCGACGTGACCGCGCCGATCCGGTAGTCAGCGTCGGCCGCCGTGCCGTAGGTCAGCAGCCGCAGGCCGAGACCGGACGCGCGGTCCGCCAGCCTCCTGGCCCCTGGGTCGTCAGCGCAGGTGATGAGCAGGCCGCCCGGGCTGATCCGGGCGGCGAACGCGGCGAATGTCTCCTCGATCTCCGCCAGGCCGCTGTAGTTGTCCAGGTGATCGGCCTCGACGCAGGTGACGACCGCGACGGCGGGCGACAGCATCAGGAACGAGCCGTCGCTCTCGTCTGCTTCCACCACGAACGCGACGCCGCTGCCGTCGGCAGCTCCCAGGCCGGTCTCGGCCAGCACACCGCCGATCACGTAGGACGGGTCAGCCTGGCAGTGGCGCAGAATCGTGGTGATCATCGACGTCGTCGTGGTCTTGCCGTGGGTGCCGGCCACCGCGATCCCCTGACGGCCGATCATGAGGGACGCGAGCGCCGCGGCACGGTGCAGCACCCTGATCCGCTGCCTGCCGGCCTCGGCCAGCTCCGGGTTGCCAGGCCGGATCGCGCTCGAGACCACCACCGTGTCAGCGAGCCGGAGATGCTCGGCCGAGTGACCGGTCATGACCTGCGCGCCCAGCCCGGCCAGCTCGTCGAGCTGCGCCGATCCGGCCGAGTCGCAGCCGGACACCGGCACCCCCCTGGCCAGCATGACTCGCGCGATGCCCGACATGCCCGCGCCGCCGATGCCGACGAAATGCACCCGTCCGAGATCGCCGAGCGGTACCGGCGCTACCGGCGTGACCAGGCCCATCGGTCTCTAACCCCCGGCTCGGAGCTTCATTGGCCGCGGTGACTGCCGCGGTGCCTGCTGCCGCCGCGGGCCACTGGACCGCGCGCGGCGGCGCCAGAGCCAGGCGCACCGGGACCGGCGGCACCTGGCCCAGCGGTGCCCGGGCCTGCGGCACGACGCGGCCCACCGCGACCTGCGCCTCGGCGAGCCGGGCCGGCGACCGCGAGCACGGCGGTGGCGAGCGCGACGTCGGCGTCCCTGCGGCCGGCCGCGGCGGCGGCCCGGGACATCGAGGCCACGAGCTCGTGATCGAGCAGCACGCCGAGCAGCACGCCGCGGATCCAGTCCGGGCTCAGGCTGGCATCGTCCACGATCATGCCGCCGCCGGCCCGCTCGATCGGCAGCGCGTTGAGCCGCTGCTCGCCATTGCCGTGCGGCAGCGGCACATAGGCTGCCGGAAGCCCGACGGCGGTCAGCTCAGCGCACGTCATGGCGCCGGATCGGCAGAGAGCGAAATCCGCCGCCGCGTACGCGAGGTCCATCCGGTCGACGTACTCCAGGGCGACGTACGGCACGCCGCCCTTCGGCACCCGGACATCGGTCCCTGACCTGGGCCCGACGATGTGCAGCACCTGCACGCCGACGGCGAGGAGCGAGTCCGCGGCCCCGAGTACCGCGCGGTTGAGCGAGGCCGCGCCCTGCGATCCTCCGGTTACCAGCAGGACGGGCAGGTCTGGCCGCAGGCCGAAATGAGCGCGAGCCTTGTCGCTGATCGCCAGCCGGTCAAGGCCGGCGATCTCCCGGCGGATCGGGATGCCGATGTGCGTCGCGTGCGGCAGCCGGGTACCCGGCTGGCCGGTGAAGACGTGCCTGGTCAACCGGGCGCCGATCCGGTTTGCCAGGCCGGGCCGGGCGTTGGCCTCGTGCACCACGATGGGCACGCCGCGGCGTCTGGCCGCGAGATATCCGGGCGTCGCGACATAGCCGCCGAAGCCGACCAGCACGTCGGCCCGGGTCCGGTCGAGCACGGCGGCCGCCGCTCCCACCGCGCCAAGCATCCGCCGCGGCACCGACAGCAGCGCCGGCGTCAGCGACCGCGGCAGCGGAACCGCCGGGATCAGCTCAAGCGCATAGCCGCGGGCCGGTACCAGTCGCGTCTCCAGGCCACGCTCGGTGCCCAGGCACGCGATGCCGATTTCAGGGTCAGCCCTGCGCAGCGCGTCGGCGAGCGCGAGCGCCGGCTCGATGTGACCGCCAGTTCCGCCGCCGGCGATCACCACGTTCCGCGCCATCGCGCCTCACCTTCCCTCGCGCTGCCGGGTGGCCCGCGGCCCGGTCCCTGGCGGCACCCGGCCAGAACCCGTCCCTGGCGGCACCCGGTCCGAGCCAGCTCCCTGCTGCGGCCGGCCAGGACCAGCCCCAGGCTGCGGCCGGCCAGGACCAGCCCCAGGCTGCGGCCCGGAGCCCGTTTGCCCGGAGCCCGTTGGCCCGGAGCCCGTTGGCCATGAGCCCGTTGGCCCGGAGCCCGTTGGCCATGAGCCCGTTCCCTGCGCCACCCGGGACGGCCCTGACCCGGCCCTGACCCGTCCGGAACCGACTGCCCGCTGTGCCTGCCGCCGGGAACTGTCGCCCGGGCCCGCCAGCTTAGACGGAACCTGGGACTGCGGCTGACCGGGCTGCGGGGACCCTGGTCCCTGACGGCGGGCCAGCCGCTCCCGGTCCGGCCTGGCGGGCACGCCGCCCGGACCGGCAGGCAGGCCAGGCCCGCCCAGGCCGAGCCGCCTGATCGCCCGCTGCGCCCGGCCCGGGCCACGGGCCGCAAGCGCCTGCCGCGCACCCGGCTCGCACCTGGCGAAGGACAGCAGCATGCCGATCGCCGCCATCGTGGCGAGCAGCGACGACACGCCAGCGGAGATCAGCGGCAGGGGCACGCCGGTGATCGGCACCAGGCCGATCACCTCGCCGATATTCACCAGCGCCTGCGTGACGATCCAGGCGGTGGCTCCGCCCGCGGCCAGCCGCATGAACGGATCGGTGACCCGGCGGGCGACCCGGAGCCCGGCATAGGCCAGCCCGCCATAGAGCAGCACCACGCAGGCGGTGCCGGCCAGGCCGAGCTCCTCGCCGAGAATCGCGAAGATAAAGTCCGTGCTCGCGTTCGGCACCCAGCCCCACTTCTCGGTTCCTGAGCCCAGGCCGACGCCGAACAGGCTGCCAGAGCCGATCGCGTCCTTGCCGTTGATCAGCTGCCAGCAGTTGCCCGTGGCCTGCGACTGCGGGTGCAGGAAGCACGTGATCCGCCCCTGGCCGTAGGAAGCTACCAGGACCACCATCAGGCCGGCGAAGCCGAGCAGCCCGAGCATGCCGACGAAGATCCGGCCGGGCGTACCGACCACCCAGAGCAGCGCCAGGAAGATCGCTAGCAGCAGGAACGTGGTGCCGAGGTCGCGGCCGAGCATCACGAGCAGGCCGAGCACGGCCGCGCCAGGCAGCAGCGGCATCAGCAGCGTCCGCGCGTCGGTCAGCTGCCCCAGCTTCTCCTTGCGCGCGAGCAGGTCAGCGCCCCACAGCAGGAACGCCAGCTTGGCCAGCTCCGATGGCTGGAACTGAAATCCGGCGATCGAGATCCAGCGGGTCGAGCCGGCCACGGTCTTCCCGAAACCGAGCACCAGGACCAGGCCGATCAGCGACGCGACCAGCATCGGCCTGGCCACCGCGCGGAACAGCCGCGGCGGCGCCTTGGAGAGCGCCCACATCAGCAGCAGCCCCGCGGTCGCGCCTTCCAGTTGCTTGACGAACACCGAGTACTCAGGAGAGTGGCTGTACAGCTGCGTCGCCGACGAGGTGGACAGCACCATCACCAGGCCGATCGCGACCAGCAGGCCGGTGGCGCCGATGAGCAGGTAATAGGAGGTCAGTGGCCGGTCGAAGGCCGACACCAGCGCCCTGACCCCGTGCGGCCGCGCCCCGGCGGCACTCAACGTGCCGCCGCCAGCCGCTCGACCGCCGCCGCGAACGCATCGCCCCTGGCCGGGTAGTCGCGGAACATGTCGAACGACTGGGCAGCGGGCGCCAGCAGCACCGTGTCGCCGGGCGCGGCCAGCGCCGCTGCCTGCCTGACCACCAGATCCATGACCCCAGTGTCGGTGCCGGCGGCCTCAACGACCGGGACATCCGGCGCGTGTCGCGCCAGCGCCGCCACGATCCTGTCCCGGTCGGCACCGAGCAGCACCACCCCGCGCAGCCGCGGCGCCACCTCGCTGACTAGCTTGTCAAGATCGGCGTCGGCGCCCTTGAACAGCCCGCCCGCCACCCACACCACCGAGCGGAACGCGGCCAGCGCGGCCGCGGCCGCGTGCGGGTTGCTGGCCTTCGAATCGTCCACGAAGTCGACCCCGCCCACGCTGCCCACCAGGCTGATCCGGTGCGGCTCGGGCCGGAAGGCGAGCAGCCCGGCCCTGATCGCCTCCGGGGGCGCGCCGCCCGCCCGGGCCAGCGCCGCCGCCGCCAGCGCGTCGGCCACGTTGTGCGGAGCGGGCGGGCGGCCGCGCGCGCCTGGATCCGCCCCGTACACGTCGCTGACCGCCGCCAGCCGGATCCCGGCCGGATCGGCGAACGCCCGGTCAATCAGGAACGCTCCGGCGACGCCGAGCTCACCGGGGCCTGGCTCACCCAGCCGGAACGGCACCACCCGCGCCACCACGGCCGCGGCCGACGCCGCCATCTGCGCCGAGCGGGCATCGTCGGCGTTGCAGATCGCGATCGTGCCAGGCGCGTAGATCCGCGCCTTGGCGGCGGCGTAGGACTCGAAGTCGCCGTGCCAGTCCAGATGATGCGCCGCCACGTTCAGCACCACGGCGGCCTCCGGCCTGATCGTGGAGCTCCAGTGCAGCTGGAAGCTGGACAGCTCGACCGCGACCACCTCGTAAGGCTCAGCCTCGGTCACCACCTCGACCGCCGACGTGCCCACGTTGCCTGCGGCGACAGCGCGGAAGCCCGCGGCGGTCAGCATCGCGGCCAGCATCCGCACCGTCGTGGTCTTGCCGTTCGTGCCGGTCGCCGCCAGCCAGCGCTGCCTGCGGCCATCAGGCAGCACCGGCCGCAGCCGCCAGGCCAGCTCCACGTCGCCGATCACGCCGATCCCGGCCGCGGCCGCGGCCACGAGCAGCGGCGCGTCCGGCTGCCAGCCAGGCGAGGTGACCACCAGGTCGGCGCCGGCCGGCACCGCCGCCGCGGCGGCATGCCCGAGCAGCACCCTGACCCCCTGCCCGGCCAGCTTCCCGGCCAGCGCCTGGCGCTCGGCGTCGTCGCGGGAATCGACGGCGGTCACGAGGGCGCCGTGCGCCACGAGCGCCAGGGCCGCGGGCGGTCCTGATACGCCGAGCCCGGCGACGCAGACACGCATCCCGTCGAGCGCGGCGGCGAAGCCGCTCACTAGGACGGCAGCCATTCGACGTAGAACAGGCCGAGTCCGAGTCCGACGAACAAGCCAGCGATCAGCCAGAACCGGATCACGATGGTGGTCTCGGCCCAGCCAAGCAGCTCGAAATGATGCTGCAGCGGCGCCATCCTGAACACCCGTTTACCGGTCAGCTTGAACGATCCGACCTGGATGATCACCGACATCACGATGATCACGAACAAGCCACCGAGCACCACGAGCAGCAGCTGGGTCTTTGTGCACACGGCCAGCCCGGCCAGCACGCCGCCGAGCGCCAGCGAGCCGGTGTCGCCCATGAAGATCTTGGCGGGCGGCGCGTTCCACCACAGGAAGCCGAAGCAGGCGCCGAGCACCGCAGCGGCAACCACCGCCAGGTCGAGCGGATCTCGGACGAAATAGCAGTTGTTGGTCAGGGCGACGGTGCAGTCGTTGCGCAGCTGCCAGTTGGCGATCAGCACGTACGCCGCGAGCACCAGGATCGCCGCCCCGGTCGCCAGCCCGTCCAGGCCGTCGGTCAGGTTCACCGCGTTCGACGTCCCGGCGATCATGATGATGATCCAGAGCACGAACGGGAGCACCCCGAGGGTCGGCCCGAAGTCGCGCAGGAAAGACAGCTGGGGGTCGGCCGGGGTCAGGGCATAGCCGTCAGGGTGGTTGATCGCCTCTACCGCGAACACCGCGCCGACGACCGCCTGGCCGGCCAGCTTGGCGCCGCTGCGCAGCCCGAGGCTGGTCTGCCGGTAGATCTTGATGAAGTCGTCGATGAAGCCGACCAGCCCGAGGCCGGTCATCAGGCCGAGGACCAGCACGCCGGAGGTCGACATCGGATCATTGGTCAGGACGTGGCCCACCACATAGCCGATCAGGGAGGCGACCACGATGACCGTGCCGCCCATCGTCGGGGTGCCGCGCTTGGTCGCGTGCGCCGGGCCCACCTCGCGGATCAGCTGGCCGTATCCGCGCCTGGTGAAGATCCTGATCGCCAGCGGAGTGCCGAACAGGGCGAGGATCATCGCCACCCCGGCCGACACGATGATCGTCCGCACCGGGCTCTACCTCTCCGCCGCGAGCGCGAGCGCGACAGTCTGGAGCCCCGCGGCCCGCGACGCCTTAACCAGCACCACGTCGCCGGGCCGCAGCCGCTCGGCGAGGGCCTGCACGGCGGCCTGGCCATCCGGGACGGCGAGCAGCTCGCCGGTGAACCCGCCGACCGACTTGGCCCCGGTCAGGATCGGCAGCGCTGCCTCACCTACCGCGATCAGACCGGTCAGCCCGGTTCGCGCCGCGATCACACCTGCCTGCTCATGAAATTCCCGTGACCGCTCGCCAAGTTCCGCCATCCGACCCAGCACAGCATAGGCACGCCGGCCCCTGGCTATCACGCCGAGCGCCGCGAGCGCGGCGGTCATCGCCTCCGGGCTCGCGTTATAGGCGTCGTTGACGATGACCACCCCGTCAGGCCGCTCGGTGACCTCCATTCGCCAGGGACTCCGGGCGACCGCCTTGGACAGGCCCGCGGCGATCGCCTCGGGCTCCATCCCGAGCTCGGAGGCCAGCGCCGCCGCCGCGAGGGCGTTTGTGATGTTGTGCTCGCCGTGCAGGCGGAGCCTCACCGCTGCCGACCCGGCGGCGGTGACCAGGGTGAAGCTCGGCCTGCCCAGCCGGTCAAGCGTGACACCGGCGGCCCGGACGGCGGCGCTGCCCGAGCGGCCGAAGGTTACCACCCGGGCCGGGGTTCGCCCGGCCATCGCGAGGACCAGCGGATCGTCCGCGTTCAGGATCGCGACGCCGTCGGCGGGCAGCGCCGCGGGCAGCTCGGCCTTCGCCGCCGCGATCTGTGCCATGGCGCCGAACTCGCCAGCGTGCGCGTTGCCCACGCAGAGCACCACGCCCAGTCGCGGCGGCGCGACCTGGCACAGCGCGGCAATGTGCCCCGGGCCCCGCGCCGATAGCTCGGTAACGAGATATCTGGTGTGCTCATCGGCCCGCAGCACGGTGAGCGGATGGCCGATCTCGTTGTTGAATGAGGCCAGCGGCGAGACGGTGGGGCCGAGCGTCTCGATCAGCTGGGCGGCCAGGTCCTTGGTTGTGGTCTTCCCCGCTGACCCGGTGATGCCGGCGATGGTGAGATCCGCGAGCCGGTCAACCACGGCCCGCGCCAGCCGGCCAAGCGCCGCGGGAACGTCGGCGGCGACAAGCGCGGGAACGCCGGCCGGCCGCGAACCGAGCACGACGACAGCGCCGGCCGCGATCGCGGCGGCGGCGAAGTCGTGCCCGTCGGCGTGCTCGCCAGGCAGCGCGACGAACAGGCTGCCAGGGACGGCCTGCCGCGAGTCGATCACGACCGGCCCGGCGACGATCGCGCCGGGATCGCGGACGCGATCCGGCACGGCGCCCGTGATCTGTGCGATCTGCCCGACGGAGAGCGGGATCACGCGTCCTCCCGTTCGGCCGGCGGGGGGATATGGGGGGTCGTCCCCCCAAGATCACACAGCACCTGCGCGGCCACCTCGCGGTCGTCGAACGGGATCACCTGGCCGGCCACATACTGACCTCGCTCGTGGCCCTTGCCGGCGATCAGCACCACGTCGCCCTTGGCCGCTCCGCTGATCGCCATCCTGATCGCAGCGGCCCGGTCAGGTTCGATGATCACGTGCGCCCGGTCCGCCACCGGAACCGCGAGGGTGCCGGCCAGCATCTCCCCGAGAATCGCCAGCGGGTCTTCCGATCGCGGGTTGTCGCTGGTGAAGATGGCGACGTCGGAAAGCTCCGCGGCGGCCGAGCCCATCAGCCGCCGCTTGGCGGCGTCCCGGTCACCGCCGCACCCGAGCACGATCCGCAGGCTCCCCTGGGTAACCGGCCGGAGCGCGCTGAGCACGGCCTGGAGCGCGCCTGGCTTGTGCGAGTAGTCGACGAGCACGGTGAAGTCCTGGCCGGCCTCGACCGGCTCGAGCCGCCCTGGCACACCGGGGCAGGCCGCGACGCCGGCGACGGCTGTCGCCAGCCCGATCCCGGCTTCGACCAGCGCCACGATGGCGCCGAGCGCGTTCGCGACGTTGAACGGTCCCGGCATGACGACCGACGCATCGGCCTCCACGCCACCGGGCCCGACCACCTGGAAGGTCGAGCCGTCGGAACCGCAGCGCACGTTCACCACCCGCCAGTCGGCGTCGGGCCGCCCGGTCGCCGAGAACGTGGTCACCGGGATCGGGGCGTCGGCGGCCAGCAGCCGCCCGTGCGAGTCGTCCGTGTTGACCACGCCGGACCTGGCGTAGCGCGGGGTGAACAGCTCGGCCTTGGCCGCGTAGTACTCGTCCATGCTGGCGTGGAAGTCCAGGTGATCCTGCGACAGGTTGGTGAACACGACGACGTCGTATGACGTCCCTGCGACCCGGCCGAGGGCGAGCGCGTGGCTGGAGACCTCCATCGCGGCCGCGGTCACCCGCTGCTCCACCATCGTCGCAAGGAACGCCTGCAGGTCGGTCGCCTCGGGCGTCGTCAGCCTGCTCGACTCGACCAGGCCGCCGATTCTGGTCTGGACGCCGCCGACCAGGCCGGTCACATGACCGGCCTGCCGCAGGCCGGACTCCACCAGGTAGCTGGTGGTCGTCTTGCCGCTGGTGCCGGTCACCCCGATCAGCAGCAGGCTGCCTGACGGATTGCCGTAGACCCAGGAAGCCACCTCGCCGAGCCTGGACCGAGGGTCAGAGATCACGAATACCGGCAGGCCGACCGCGACCGCCCGCCCCCGGCCGGCCGGATCGGTCAGGACGGCGACGGCACCGGCCGCGGCGGCCTGGGCGCAGAACGCGGCGCCATGGTGCCTGCTGCCGGGCAGCGCGGCGTACAGGTCTCCCGGCCGCACCGACGTCGAGTCATGGGTGATCCCGGTCACCCCGCGCAGGACAAGCTGGCCCACGGACGGACCGGGCAGCTCACCGTCTGGCCGGCGCAGGCCGAGCAGCCCGGCGAGCCCGGTGAGCGGGCGCACCGGGACCCGCGTGGGACGCAGAGCCGCTGGCACGGGCAGAGATTACCTCTCTTCACGGCACGGTGAGCGGGACGTAGGGGACATGGCCGCCATCCGGCGGGATCTTGAGAGTCGCCAGGGCAAATTTCATCACCTGGTTGAAGACCGGACCGGCCACATCGATGCCAAAGTAGCTCCGCCCGCGCGGATCCTGGAGATTGACGGCCACCACCAGCTTAGGGGCGCTGGCGGGCGCGATCCCGATGAAGCTCGACCCGTAGGTGTTCCCTGGCTCCTGGGCCGTGCCGGTCTTCGCGGCCACGGTGTACCCGGGGATCAGCCCCCACGGCTCACCGCCGCGGGCGTACACCAGGGGCACCTGCTCGAGGATCGACATCAGCTCGGCCGCCGTGCGGCGCCGCAGCACTCGCCGGCGGGCCGGCCGCGGCGCCGGGATGAACTTGCCGGAGCCGGTCGTAGTCCCGGCCACCACCGACGGGGTGACCCGGACGCCGCCGTTGGCGATCGTCGCATACACGCTCGCCATCTGCACGGCGGTGACGTCGACGCCCTGGCCGAACGAGAGGATGTACCGCTCGTTGCCGTACCACTGGGACGGATCGGGCAGGATGCCCGCGCTCTCGCCCGGCAGGTTCAGGCCGGATGCCGATCCGATGCCGAAGGCACGGAACTCGGTGTACTGCTGCCGCGGGGTGACACGGTCGGCCACCTGCACCATGCCGTCGTTCAGCGAGTGCGCGATGATTCCCGCGATCGTGTACCTGAGAGTCGGGTGGTACTCGGCGTCGTGGAACGGGAAGCCGTGCCACGCGAACTGGTCAGGGACGACGTAGCTGCTCAGCGGCGTCTGACCGCCATGCTCGAACGCGGCCGCCGCGGTGATCACCTTGGCCGTGCTGCCCGGAGCGAAGACGTTGGCCACCGGAATGTCCGTCGTGGCCGACACGCTGGACGGCGCCGCCGGGCTGAAGGTCGGGTACTGTGCCATGGCCAGGATGTCGCCGGTGCCCGGCTCCAGCACGACGACCGAGCAGTTCCTCGAGCGGGTGGCGCGCACCTGCTCGGCACAGGCCCGCTCGGCCTCCCACTGGATGTCGGCCTGGATGGTCAGCCGCAGGCTGCCGGCCGGCACGGCCGGCTTGATCGCGGCCTGCGTGCCAGGAATCGGCAGGCCGGACGCCCCCCGCTGGACGGCCTCCGAGCCGGCCCGGCCGGACAGCAGCGAATTGTAGGTCTGCTCAAGCCCGGCCATGCCGGTCAGCGTGGGGTCGTCGGCCGAGCCGCGCAGATCGGTGAAGCCGAGCAGGCCCGCCGCGAGATCGCCGCCCGGATACGCCCGGGAGTAGATCGTGTTCATTCCGACGCCCGGCAGGCCGAGCCCGCTGATCCGGTTCGCGGTCGAGACGTCGACTGGCCGCCCGAGCTGCACGTACTGCGGCGAGGTCGGATGACGGAGCAGGGCCAGGATCGCGGCGGCGGTCATCCGCAGCGGACCCGCCAGCCTGGCCGCGACGGTCGGAAGCGGGGTTGACTGCGCCGTCAGCGGCGGGTCGTCGTAGACCTGCTCGGTCTGCACGGTCATCGCGAGCACCGTGCCGTCGCTGCTGACGATCTTGCCGCGAACCGCCGGAATCGACAGCAGGTACATGTGCTGGCTGGCGGCCGCGTACCGGGCGGCGTTCACACCCTGGAGCTGGACCAGACGGCCGACGATGAGCGAGAGCGCGAACGCGATCGACACCAGCGTCACGTTCAGCCGGCGGGCCGGGCTGCTGCGGCGCAGCGGACGGCGTGCCCGGGTCTCGCGCACGGGCACCCCCGCCGTCCGGCTCTGGCGCGGGCCACGCTGGTCGCCGGCGGGCCTGCGCGGCACGCCGGCAGGGCGCACCGGGCGCCTGTTCTGGCCCGCCGGGCGCGGCGGCGCGCCTGGGTGGAGCCCGCCCGGCCGCCGCTCGCCGCTCACCGGCGCCCGACGATCGCGGCTGTGCGCAGGTTGACGAAGGCCGGCACCTGCTCCGGTCGCATTCCGAGCCGCGCGGCCTCCTTTTCGATCACCGACGGCGACCCTTCGGTGGCGACCTGCTGCTGCAGTTCCTGAACCTGCTGAAGCCGGGCGGCGTTCTGCTGCTGGAGCCTGCTGATGCCGATCGAGGCCGCGGCCAGCGTGGTGTTCACGACCAGCAGGCAGACCAGGCCGCCGCCGAGCAGCCCGAGGACGAGCAGCACGAATGACATCCGGCGCGGATGCCGGGCTGGCGCCGACGGAGAGGCTGGCCGGATGCCGGTCCTGCCCGCGTTCGCGGCCTGGAGCTGGCCG
>DATNIU010000265.1:0-36969 GCA_035604275.1 Streptosporangiaceae bacterium
CCCCCCCGCCGGCGGGTGTCCTGCCGGCACCGCCGCCTCCGGCGGTGCCGGCAGTTCGCGACCTACCTGACACCGCCAGACCCTGGCACCACTTCAAGCGCTGGCCGCGCCGCTGATGACGGTGGGGTAACATCAGCGTCCAGCTGCGGGCCGATGCCGAGCTTCTCCTTGATCTTCTTCTCGATCTCGTTGGCTATGTCCGGGTTGTCGCGCAGGTAGTTCCTGGCGTTCTCCTTGCCCTGACCGAGCTGATCGCCCTCGTAGGTGTACCAGGCGCCGGCCTTGCGGACGATCGCCTGCTCGACGCCCAGGTCGATCAGGCTGCCCTCCCGGCTGATCCCGATGCCGTACAGGATGTCGAACTCAGCGACCTTGAACGGCGACGCCATCTTGTTCTTCACGACCTTGGTCCGGGTCCGGTTGCCGACCGCCTCGTTGCCGTCCTTGAGCGTCTCGATCCGCCGCACGTCCAGCCGCACCGACGCATAGAACTTCAGCGCCTTCCCGCCCGTGGTCGTTTCGGGACTGTTGTGGACCATGACACCGTCGACAAAGTAGTTGTGGCCGCCCTCGACCTCGATGTCGAACCGGTTCATCGACCGCGACGGCGGCTTCACATGGATATCCAGGATGCGCGCTGGCTGCGGGCGCAATTCGGCAACCGCGAATTCCGGCTCGACGCTGAACTGCCGACGGAACCCGGGCAGCAGCTTGTAATCCATGGACGGGTGAACGTAGGGAGCTACCAGCTTCTGGAACTTACTCGACGCCAGTGTGGTGAAGACCAGGACAGCGACCTTTCGCGCGCCGCTGACGCGGAGCCTGACATCCAGTCCGTGGGTATCCCGCAAATACTGGACGAGCCGGTCACGCGAACCGGAACTCATCGCCTCAACGCAGATCTCGATCCGGCCTGATCCGCCTCGGGTCCGCTCCTGGGCACCCGTTGACCGGACGCTGAAGCTGCCGTCGTCGGCATACCAGACCGCGAGTGCGAGTGGGGTGAGTGCTTTCAGGTACTCCCAGCTCAAGTGCTTCTTGCCATCGCCAAAGTAGACGGCATCGTGGAGTTCTGCCAGCTCAGGCAGGGGCGTGAAGTCGGCGAACACCGCGCCCTTAGCGTTCGTGGTCCGTGAGCAGCTAATGTTGCCGAGCAGCGAAACCTTCCAGTCCAGGTAGGCAGCCTGCCCCGCACCGTGCCCCATGCGGAACCGGGTTCCTGATCTGCCGCGCCGGTTCGGCGAAAGGTTCCCGTCCCCCATAAGCGAGCCAAGGATCAGCTGGATCTGCTGATCGCTGAGCCGCTTCGGCTCAGCGGCGATGACCCGGTCATCGACGGTTAGCTCACCCGCCAGGCGATAACCGCCGGGTGTCTGGATCAGGTGATTCTCGGTCGCTGCGAACTGAGCCCGGCCATTCCCGCCCGACTTGGCGACGGTGAACTGAAGGAAGTGCTCGGTGCGGCCATTGTTGAACCAGTTGACGATCCTGCGCGGGACGATCTCGCCGGTTTCTGGGTCATAGGACAGCACCTCGACGTCCAGCCGCTGATTGACGATCTTCCCGATCTTCTCCTGCGTACCGTTGGCAAGGGTTACCTTAGTCCCATATGTCATGCAGCCGAACATAACTCCTATTTTCTCCCGTAGCTGGTTGATGAAGATTGCGGTGGTCTTGGTCTGGCTCAGCGCGCCGGCGATCTTGCGGAGTGCCTGGGACATCAGGCGGGCCTGGAGGCCGACGTGGCTGTCACCCATCTCGCCCTCGATCTCGGCACGCGGCACCAGGGCGGCCACCGAGTCGATCACCACGACATCGATCGCGCCGGAGCGAATCAGCATGTCGGCGATCTCGAGCGCCTGCTCGCCGGTGTCCGGCTGGGAGACCAGCAGCGCGTCGGTGTCCACCCCGAGCTTCTTGGCGTAGTCCGGGTCGAGCGCGTGCTCCGCGTCGATGAACGCGGCTATTCCGCCGGCCTTCTGCGCGTTCGCTACCGCGTGCAGCGCCAGCGTCGTCTTTCCTGAGCTCTCCGGGCCGTAGATCTCGACGATCCGGCCGCGGGGCAGGCCGCCGATGCCGAGGGCGACGTCCAGCGAGATGGACCCGGTCGGGATCACCTCGACCGGGGCGCGGGCGTCGTCGCCGAGCCGCATGACGGCTCCTCTGCCGAACTGCCGTTCGATCTGGGCGAGGGCGGTCTCCAGAGCCTTCTCCCTGTCCCCGGCCTTGACGCCGCTCGCCTTGTCGTTCGGTGCCATGTGAACTCCCGTCGGGATCGAGGGCTCCGCCGAGCCGCTCACAGTGCGCGGTGCTCCGCGCTGTCCAGCCATGTCATCTACTGCCAGGTCATCTACTGCCAGTACCGACGCTACGCGCAGCCACTGACAATGTCCGGTGCTGCGCCCACGCGGCCTGTGGATGACCGCGGAAGACCGCCAGCAGCGCTACTCTAACGAACAATTGTTCGATCATGAACCCGGCACGCCGGCCGTCCGGAAATGCGTCACGACCACCTCAGGCCAGACGCCGATTACCTCAGGCCGGGCGCCGACCGCCTCAGACCGGGCGCCGACCGCCGCGCTCGCACCCCGCGGGCGAGCGCCGGGACATCGACCGGCCCGGTCGTGTCAGCCACGATCAGCTCGCCCGCGCCAACCGGTCCGTCGAATTCGGCCGGGAACTCGGGCGCGCCGAGGCCGTCGTGCAGCGTCTCCTTGATCCGGTCCTTGCCGAGCAGCGCGAACCCCAGTTCGGCGGCGAGCGGGCCGGCCAGGCTGGTCTTGCCGGATCACGGCGCTCCGGAGACGAGCACGACCTGCCGGCTGTCGATGTTCACGCCGGACAACCGTCAGCGGAGCCGGGCGGGAACGTCGAAAGTCTCGCAGACGGCGCGCCAGACAACCTTGGCGTCCTCGCCGTCGGCCAGCGCCTGGTTCACCGTGCGGCTGGCGAGCACGGTCAGCACGTGATCCCGCGCCACGCTGTCCGCGTATGTCTCGCCGAACTGCGCGCGCATTCGACTCCAGAACTCGGTGAGGCGCACGGCCGCCAGGCTACCGGCTGCCGGGGCAGCCGGCCGCCAGGACAACCCGACCGAAGCGGCGGACCACCAGCCGTTTGCCGTGGAACTCCGGGACACGGGACGAACGCCTGCAGCTACGGGTGGAACCGCACCCCCCCGTAGCCCGAGGGCGGCGATATTCGCCACCTCGGCGCCGGCCACCGCCAGGACGGCCGATCGCCGATCAGTCTCGGAGATCCGCGGTGCGAAGTCGACCATCGCTCGCATCACCGCTTCGCGCGCACGTCACCGCGCGGCATCCCGCCTGCCGGCAGACACCTGGCCGCAAGCGTCGCTTGCAACGTACCGACTAACGGTATATACAAGCTATATGAACGAGCGATCCTTCCAGGAGCCGACGTTCCTGATCCTCACCGCGCTCGCGGCCGGCGCGCAGCACGGCTACGGAATCATGACCGACGTCGCTCAGATCTCCAGCGGCCGGGTCCGGCTGCGAGCCGGCACGCTCTACGCCGCGCTCGACCGGCTCACGGCCGAGCAGCTCATCGAGGTTGACCACGAGGAGATCGTCGACACCCGGCTCCGCCGCTACTACCGGCTCACCCCGCCAGGTGCGCAGCGGCTCGCGGCCGAGGTGGAGCGCCTGCGCGCCAACGCGTCCGTGGCGGCCCGGCGGCTGGCCCTGCTCACAGGCACGGCATGAGCGGCGGGAGCGCGCTGGAACGGCGCTACGGACGGCTGCTGAGCTGCTACCCGGCCGCGCACCGGCGCCAGCACGAGCAGGAGATGCTCGGCGTGCTGATGACGGACGCTCGCCCAGGACAGCGGCGGCCAGGTCTGGCTGAATCCGCCGACCTGATCTGGGGCGCGCTCCGGGTCAGGCTCCGTCCCGGCCTGGACAGCGCTGCCGACCCTGGCTGGCGGGACACCCTCGCGGTGCTCAGCGTCGTCCTGCCGCTGACCGTCCTGCTGGTCTATGCCGGATCCGAGGCAACGGCCTTCTCCCTGACGCTGGAGCCCGACGGCGCCGGGTCCTTGCTGCTCTACCCCGCGGCCAGCCTCGCCGTCCCGCTGCTGCTGACCGCGCTCGTCCTGCTCCGGCTGCGGCGCACCGCGGCCCTGGCGACCGCCGGCCTGATGATCGCGATTACGGCGGCCTCCCTGATTCAGGCCGGGGTCATCGGCCTCGGGAACGCGCTGGAGGCCGCAGCCTTCGCCGGATTCGTCCTCGTGCTCGAGCTGGCCGCGCTGCTCGCTTCACCTGGGCCACGGCGCGGTCTTCAGATCCTGAGCCGGCGGTATCGCATGCTGGTCGCGGCCGTCGCCGCGGCCGTGGGCGCCGCGACCGGCCTGTCGACCCCGCACCCCGGGTGGAGGCTGCCAGCAGCCGCGCTCGTCGCCACGATCGCGATCGGCATGGCCGTGGCGTCACCGCTGAGCCGACGGCTCCTGGTGCTGCTCGCGATCCCGTTCTGCTCGACCACTCTGGTCTTCGTGCTGTCGTCGCAGCTGCCGGCGCCGGTGTCCGGCGCCGTCGCCTGTCTGCCGTCCGTCGTTATCTCGTGCCTGGTCATCGTGGCGATCCGGCGTTCAGCCCGGACCCAGGCCGCGGCGACCGCCAAGGACTCAGCCGAGCGGGACTGAGCCGACGGCGACTCACCGGCCCGTGCCAGCCGGCCTGCGACCGCGCTGCGGCTCACCGGCCCCGCCGACCCGCCTGCGCCCGCGCCGACGCCCATGGCCGGGCACCCGCCTGCCGCCTGCGCCCGATGCCACAGGCGCGCGAGAGAATTTGTTAACGAATCCATGACCGAAAGGAATGCCACAGACTCAGCGTCGGTTGCCAACCTCTGGATAGCGTGTGCGCATCGCCGAGTCCGGAGGCCCTGCTGTGACACACCTGGCCAGTAGCTCAGGCCTGATGCTGACCTGTCGCCGCCACGTCGATCTCCAGCGCGTGTCCAGCGCCATCTGTCGCTCTTTCTGCTGATCACGGTCCCCGGCCGCAGCACCGTCCCGTTCTAGTCCAGGGCTCGGTGCCGCGCGGCCGCACTTCCAGCAGAAGGAAAGCCGATGCCATCCCAGCCGCAGCGTGGCCAGGGCCAGTGGGCAGCTGGCCACTTCGAGCCGCTGAACGCCGCCGAGCGCTTCAAGAAGGACGACGCCGGGCTCAATGTCCGCGACCGGATCCTGACCCGCTATTCCCAGCAGGGCTTCGACTCCATCGACCCGACCGACCTGCGGGGCCGGTTCCGCTGGTGGGGGCTGTACACCCAGCGCAGGCCAGGCATCGGCGGCGGCCGCACCGGCGCGCTCGAAGACGCCGAGATCGAGGATTCGTACTTCATGATGCGGGTCCGCATTCCGGGCGGGCAGCTCTCCGCCGGCCAGCTGCGGACGGTCGCCGGCATCGCCAAGGAGTACGGCCGCGACCTCGCCGACATCACCGACCGGCAGAACGTGCAGTACCACTGGATCAGGATCGAGGACGTCCCGGCGATCTGGGAGCGGCTGGCCGAGGCGGGCCTGTCCTCGCTCCAGGCCTGCGGTGACGTGCCGCGCAATATCCTCGGCTGCCCGGTCGCCGGCCTGGACGCGGCCGAGGTGATCGACGCCAGCCCGGCGCTGCGGGCCACCGAGGCGATCGCCGCCGGGAACCCGGACTTCGGCAACCTGCCGCGCAAGTACAAGACCTCCATCTCCGGCTGTGCCAACCAGTGCACGGCGCACGAGGTCAACGACATCTCGCTGGTCGGAGTCACCGGGCCAGACGGCACGGCCGGCTTCGACCTGTGGGTCGGCGGCGGCCTGTCGACCAATCCGATGCTCGCCCGCCGGCTCGGCGCGTTCGTCACCCCCGACCAGGTGCCCGCCGTCTGGGCGGGCGTCACCGGCCTGTTCCGCGACTACGGCTACCGCAGGCTGCGGAGCCGGGCCAGGCTGAAGTTCCTGGTGGCCGACTGGGGTGCCGAGCGGTTCCGCGAGGTGCTCGAGAAGGAGTACCTCGGCGCCGCGCTGCCCGACGGCCCGGCCCCGCCGCCCCCGGCGCCGGGCTCCCGTGACCACGTCGGCGTGCACCACCAGCGCGACGGCCGGTACTACATCGGAGTCGCGCCGCACACCGGCCGCAGCTCCGGCAGCCAGCTCTGGCAGGTGGCCGATCTGGCCGAGGCCTACGGGTCGGGCCGGATCCGCACCACCATCGAGCAGAAACTGCTGATTCTTGACGTGCCGGAACGCAACATTTCCGAGCTGGTCGCCGAGCTGGACGGGATCGACCTGCAGGCCAGTCCCTCGGCGTTCCGGCGCGGGACGATGGCCTGCACCGGGATCGAGTTCTGCAAGCTCGCGATCGTGGAGACCAAGCAGCGGGCCCGTGACCTGTACACCGAGCTCGACCGGCGGCTGCCGGGCTTCGATACCCCGATCACGATCAACGTCAACGGCTGCCCGAACTCCTGCGCCAGGTTCCAGCTCGCCGACATCGGGCTGAAGGGGTCGATCGTCGACGGCGGGGAGGGCTTCCAGGTGCATCTCGGCGGCTCGCTTGGCACCGATCCGGCGTTCGGCAGGAAGCTCCGCGGCCTCAAGGTGACGGCCGACGCCCTGCCCGACTACGTCGAGCGGCTGCTGCGCAGCTACCAGGCCAGCCGGACCGATGGCGAGCAGTTCGCTTCCTGGGTCCGCCGTGCCGACGAACGGCTGCTGGCATGAGACCAGATAACCGCCCGGCGCACAGCGGCGCCGGCCGGCGAGCAGCCAGCGGGTCCAGGGCGCGGGTGTCGTGGTGACCGGCGAGCGGCAGGTGCCCTTCTTCTGCCCGTACTGCGGCGAGGAGAGCCTGCGGCCGGCCGGGCCGGAGGCCGGGCGCTGGCAGTGCGACTCGTGCGCGCGCAGCTTTCAGCTGAAGTTCGCCGGGGTACACCCGCCGGGCGCGAGCCAGGTGGACGTGGTGCTCCCGTGATCGCCGACACGTCGCCGCCCTGCCCGCGGAATCGCCGCCGCGATGACCGGGCGCCAGCATGACTGGCTACCCGGTCGAGCTCGACCTGCGCGACCGGTCCGCGGTAGTGATCGGCGCCGGGCCGGTGGCGCTGCGCCGGGCCCGTGCGCTGGTCGAGAGCGGAGCACGGGTAACCGTGATAGCGCCGAGCGTCGCCGACGGCTTCGCCGACCTGCCGGTAACCGTGCACCGCCGCCGCTACCAGGACGGCGACCTGGCCGGCGCCTGGCTCGTGCACGCCGCGACGGACGATGCCAGGGTCAACGAGCAGGTCGCCGCCGCGGCCGAGCAGGCCAGGATCTGGTGCATCCGCGCCGACGAGGCCTCGGCCTCCGCCGCCCGGATGCCGGCCGTGACCAGGCACGGCGACATCACGGTCGCCGTGACCGCGGGCGGTGATCCGCGGCGGTCCCAGCGGCTCAGGTCAGCGATCGGCCAGGCGCTATCCGACGGCAGCCTGCCGCAGCGGCGTTACCGCCGGCCCCGTGCCGGGACTCGGGTCCGTGGCGACTGGCCGGCCCGCCGCGTGACGCCCGCTGAGGCGGCGAGCGCAACCCCGCGCCCCGCGACCGCCGGCGCATCCACGACCGCCGCTCGCGGCGCGGACCTCGGCGCGCTCCCGGCCGCCGCCCGCGGCGCGGACGTCGGCAGCGTGGCCCTCGTCGGCGGCGGGCCCGGCGACCCGGAGCTGATCACCGTGCGCGGCCGGAGGCTGCTGGCCGAGGCCGACGTCGTGGTGGCTGACCGGCTCGGCCCTGGCAGCCTGCTCGCCGAGCTCGACCCGGACGTGGAGATCATCCATGCGGGCAAGTCGCCGGGCGCCCATCACCTGACCCAGGACCAGATCAACGCGCTGATCGTCGACCGGGCACTCGCCGGTAGCCGCGTGGTGCGGCTGAAGGGCGGCGACCCGTTCGTGTTCGGCCGGGGCGGCGAGGAGGCGCTGGCCTGCGTCCGGGCCGGCCTGCCGGTCCAGGTAGTGCCGGGGGTGACCAGCGCCATCGCGGTTCCGGCCGGCGCCGGGATCCCGGTCACGCACCGGGGCGTCGCCCAGGACTTCACCGTCGTCTCGGGCCACCTGGACCCGTCAGGGCCGGGCGCGACCGTGGACTGGGAGGCGCTCGCGGCCGGGCGTGGAACGCTGGTCCTGCTGATGGCCGTCTCCCACATCGACGTGATCGCCGCCGAACTGATCAAGCGCGGCCGGGACGCCGCCACGCCGGTCGCGGTCATCCGCGACGGCACGACCTCCCGGCAGCAGGTGCTGATCTCGCGACTGGACCAGGTCGCGGCGGATGCCGCCCGGCACGGCATCCGCCCGCCAGCGGTGATCGTCATCGGCGAGGTGGTCCGCCTCAGCGAGCAGCTAGGTCCCGCGGCCCAGGCGCCGACGCTGAGCCGGGTCGGTGCGGCATGACCGGCCCGACCCTGCTGGCGGTCGCGCACGGCAGCAGGAACCCGGCGGCAGCCGGCACCATCGGCGCCCTGGCCCGCCAGGTCAGCCGCCTCGCGCCGGTCCTCGACGTCCGGCTCGCCTTCGTGCAGCACACCGAGCCCTCGCTGGCCGACGGCCTCGCCGCCGCTGGCACCGACCCGGTCGTCGTCCCGCTGCTGCTCTCGACCGGCTACCACCTGACCACGGACATCGCCGGCGCGGTCAGCTCGGCGGGCACGCCGGGCACCCGGGTCGCCGCCGCGCTCGGTCCCGACCCGCTGCTGGTCACGGCGCTGAGCGGCCGGCTGGCGGAGGCGGGCGCTCCTTCGGGAACCGCCGTGGTGCTCGCCGCCGCAGGCTCGGCCGACCCGCGGGCCGCCGCGGCGGCCGGCGAGCAGGCACGGCTCCTGGCGGATCATCTGGGCGTCCCTGTCGCCGCCGCGTTCGCCGCCGCCGGCCGGCCGTCCGTCCGCGAGGCAGTCACCGACCTGCGCGCGCGGACCGGCGGCCCGGTGGCCGTGGCCAGTTACCTGATAGCGCCCGGCCAGTTCCATGACAGCCTGCGCCAGAGCGGCGCCGACTGGGTCACCGAGCCGATCGGGGACCACCCGGCGCTGGCCGGCCTCGTCATCGACCGGTACCGGATCGCCACCAGAGCGGGCTTCAGGCCTGGTCAATACGCGGTTCGATAGTGAAAAACCCAGATGGATCGCGGATTCCACCCGGTAGCCGCTCGTCAGGGTAGCCACGGCAAATCGGGAAAACAGGGCAAACCGGGGCCTACTTTGGCCGGGGCACTGCCGGCGCCGCGACAATGGGCGGGTGACGACCCCCCATGCCGCGCCGGATTCCGATCCGCCGGCCTCCGCCGCCGCCGGGCTGGAGGCGGACGAGGACGGCCTCCCGCTCCGGCGGGCCGCACGGGTGATCCTGCTGGATCCGCAGGACCGGGTTCTCCTGATGAGATACGACGACGGCCCGCCGAACGGGAGTCACTGGTCGACTCCAGGCGGCGGCCTGAATCCAGGCGAGGACTATCCGGAGGCCGCGGTCCGCGAGCTAGCCGAGGAGACCGGCTGGACCGATATCGCCCTGATCCGGGAGGTTCACCGGCGCAGCCACGTCATGGAGTACGCCACCTGGATCGTCCGCCAGCACGAGCGGCTCTACCTGGCAAGGACCGACCAGCCACGCCGGCCGATAGCCGGCGTTGACGCGATGCACGCCGCCGACGGAATCGCGGCCTGGCGCTGGTGGACCCTGGCAGAACTCGATACTACGGCCGAGACCGTCTGGCCGGCCGAACTCGCCGACCTGATCAGGTCGGCCACTCAAGCAGGCGGCCGGTGACCAGGCAGCCTGGGGTGCGGCCCTGCGCGAGGCGATCGCGCCGGCCTGCAAGACCTGCCGCTGGCCCGGCGTCCCCGTTGCCATCAAGGACGACGCCAACGTGGCCGGCCAGCCGACCCGGATGGGCTCGGCGGCCACGTCTGTAACGCAGGCCGACGCCGAGTGTGTGCGCGAACCGCACATGGCCCGGTCGCTCGGTCCGTGGCCTGCCCAAGCTGTCGGTGGTTGGCGGCAGGATGGGTGCATGCCTGCTCGCACTTCGTCAGCCCCCGGCCCGGGACCCAGAGCCGCGCTGGCTGGCTTCAGCGAGCCGACGGCGTCCTGGTTCCTTGCCGCGTTCGCCGAACCGACTCAGGCACAGGCCCAGGCCTGGAAGGCGATAGGTAACGGGCAGCACGCGCTGGTCGTCGCGCCTACCGGCTCTGGCAAGACGCTGGCCGCGTTCTTGTGGGCGATCGACAAGCTGGTTACCGAGCCTGCTCCGCCCGATCCCAAGCTGCGCTGCCGTGTTCTGTACATCTCGCCGCTGAAGGCGCTGGCCGTCGACATCGAGCGGAACCTTCGCTCCCCGCTGGCCGGGGTCGGCCAGGCGATGCGCCGCCTCGGGCTGCCTGAGCCGGACGTCCGGGTAGGCGTGCGCACCGGCGACACGGCGGCGGACGAGCGCCGCCAGCTGGCCAGCAAGCCGCCGGACATCCTGATCACGACGCCGGAGTCGCTGTTCCTGCTGCTCACGTCCCGGGCGCGGGACGGGCTCCGCGGAGTCGAGACGGTGATCATCGACGAAGTGCACGCGCTGGCAGGAGGCAAGCGCGGCGCGCACCTGGCCCTGTCGCTCGAGCGACTGGACGCGCTCCGCGGCGCGGGAGCAGCCGACGCGGCCAGCCCGGCCGAAGCGGCAGTGTCGACCGACACGGCCGGCCAGGTCGGCGACAGGCGACCAGCGGGCCGCAGCCAGGTGCCCGAAGAGGACGTCGCACAGCGCTCAGCGACATCGGCCGATGGCGGCGGACTGGTCCGGCCGGCCCAGCGGATCGGGCTGTCGGCGACGGTGCGGCCGCCCGAGGAGGTGGCCGCGTTCCTCGGCGGCGCGCTGCCGGTGACCATTGTCCAGCCGCCGAGCGAGAAGCGGCTCGACCTGAAGATCGTCGTGCCGGTCGAGGACATGTCCGACCTTGAGTCCGCCGGCGGCGGCCTGGCCTGGGATCCGGCCAGCCTGGCCGGGTCGGCTGACCTGGCCGCCGGCCACTCGGGCGCGCCGATCGACGCGTCCGGCGGCAGCCCGGCCCGCCCCGCCCGGATCGTCGGCCCTGCCGAGTTCGCGGCTCAGGCCGGAGTAGGCAACCCGGGCGCGGCCATGCTCGGCAGTGCGGCCGGCCCCGGTCATGCGGCCAGCCCCGGCGGTGCGGCTGCTGGCTTTCAGACTGCGGGCGGCGCCGACGGAGCCCTCGCCGATCCGCGCCTGGCACCCGGAGGCCAGGCCAGGAGCAACTCGATCTGGCCGCATGTCGAGGCCCAGGTGCTCGACGCGATCGAAAGCCACCGCTCGACGATCGTCTTCGCCAACTCGCGCCGCCTCGCTGAGCGGCTCTGCGCCCGGCTCAACGAGCTCGCCGCCGAACGCGCCGCGGAGCGAGCCGATCTGGCCAGCCAGGACGGCGCCGGCCCGTACGGCGGCACCAGCCAGGACGACCAGGCGCCTGGCACCGTCCCGCCGGTCGTCGCCCGCGCCCATCACGGGTCGGTCTCCCGGACCGAGCGCAGCCAGATCGAGGAGGCGCTCAAGGCCGGGAGGCTCCCCGCCGTCGTCGCCACGTCCAGCCTTGAGCTGGGTATCGACATGGGCGCCGTCGACCTTGTTATCCAAGTGGAATCACCCCCTTCGGTGGCCAGCGGATTGCAGCGCACCGGACGGGCCGGGCACAACGTCGGCGACATCTCTCGCGGCGTGATCTTCCCCAAGTACCAGGGTGACCTGGTGCAGGCCACGGTGGTCGCGGACCGGATGCGAGCTGGCCAGATCGAGGAACTGCGGATGCCGCGCAACCCGCTCGACGTGCTGGCACAGCAGATTGTCGCCATGACCTCGATGGACGACTGGACGGTCGACGAGGTGGCACGGGTGGTCCGGCGCGCAGCGCCGTTCGCCGGGCTGACCAGGCCGGTGCTCGAGGCGGTGCTCGACATGCTAGCTGGCCGGTATCCGAGCGAGGAATTCGCCGGGCTGCGGCCGCGCCTGGTCTGGGATCGCGCGACCGGGACGCTCCGCGGCCGTCCCGGCGGCCAGCGGATCGCCGTCACCAGCGGCGGGACGATACCCGACCGCGGCCTGTTCGGCGTGTTCCTGGCCGGCCCGAGGGACAAGACCGGGCGGCACTCCCGCCGGGTCGGCGAGCTTGACGAGGAGATGGTCTACGAGTCACGCGTCGGCGACGTCTTCGTGCTCGGTGCGAGCTCGTGGCGGATCGAGGACATCACCGCCGACCAGGTGCTCGTCTCGCCGGCCCCAGGACAGCCCGGCAAGCTGCCGTTCTGGCACGGGGACACGCCGGGCAGGCCCGCCGAGCTCGGCCGGGCCATTGGCGCCTACTGCCGCGAGCTCGGCGCCGCCAGCCCGGAGGACGCCACGAGCCGGCTGCGCGACGGCGGCCTGGACCAGCTCGCCGCCAGCAATCTGCTCGCCTACCTCACCAGCCAGCGCGAGGCGACTGGCTACCTGCCTGATGACCGGACCCTCGTGCTCGAGAGGTTCCGCGACGAGCTCGGAGACTGGCGGCTGATCCTGCACAGCCCCTACGGCGCCAAGGTGCACGCGCCGTGGGCGCTGGCGATCGCGGCCAGGCTGCGGGAACGCTATGGCGGCATGGACGTCCAGGCCATGTACACCGACGACGGGATCGTGATCAGGGTTCCCGATTCCGACGACCCGCCGCCGGCCGGTTTCGCCGTGCTCGATCCCGACGAGGTCGAGCAGCTGGTCACGGCCGAGCTCGGCAGCTCGGCGCTGTTCGCGTCCAGGTTCCGCGAGTGCGCGGCCCGCGCGCTGCTGCTCCCCCGCCGCCAGCCTGGCCGCCGCTCCCCGCTCTGGCAGCAGCGTCAGCGCGCCGCGCAGCTGCTGGCCGTCGCCAGCGGCTACGGCGGCTTCCCGATCGTGCTCGAGACCATGCGCGAGTGCCTGCAGGACGTATTCGACGTGCCTGCTCTGAGCGCGCTGATGCGCGAGCTGGCCGGACGCCGGGTCCGGCTGGTCGAGGTGGACACTCCGACGGCGTCCCCGTTCGGGCGCTCCCTGCTGTTCCGCTACATCGGCGCGTTCATGTACGAGGGCGACGCGCCGCTGGCCGAGCGCCGGGCCCAGGCGCTGGCCCTGGACTCCGCGCTGCTTGCCGAGCTGCTCGGGCAGGCCGACCTCCGCGAGCTGCTCGATCCGACGATCGTGCATGAGACGGAAGAGGACTTGCAGCGCCTGTCGCCAGGCCGCCGCTGCCCGTCAGCCGAGGGGCTCAGCGACCTGATCAGGGAGATCGGGCCGCTATCCGAGGCGGAGATCGCCGCCCGATGTGCCGACCCAGCGGCGGCCGCGGCCTGGCTGGCCCAGCTGGCCGCGCAGCGGCGGATCATCGAGGTCAGGGTGGCTGGCGAGCACCGGTGGGCCGCGATCGAGGACGCCGGCCGCCTGCGCGATGCGCTCGGAGTGGCCCTGCCGGCCGGGATCCCGGTTGCCTTCACCGAGCTTCTGCCCGACCCGCTGGGAGACCTGGTCGCCAGGTACGCACGGACGCACGGTCCCTTCAGCGCCGCGGTCGCGGCCCAGCGATACGGACTCGGGGTCGCCGTGATCACCGGGATGCTGCACCGGCTGGCCGCGGACGGCAGAGTGGCGGAAGGCGAGTTCCTGCCGCACCTGGCCGGACCGCAGTGGTGCGACTCGGGCGTGCTGCGGCTGCTCCGCCGTCGCTGCCTGGCCAGGCTGCGGCATGAGGCCGAGCCGGTGCCTCCGGCGGTCTTCGCCGCCTTCCTGCCGCCCTGGCAGAACGCGCGGCACGGCGGCACCGCCCGGCCCGACCGTGCCGGTGGCGCCGGGCCGGGCCGCCGGAGACGGCCCACCGGCCCCGATGCCGTCTACTCGGTGGTCGAACAGCTCGCGGGAGCAGCCGTGCCCGCAGGCGCGCTCGAGTCGCTGATCCTGCCTGCACGGGTTGACGGCTACACCCCGGCGATGCTCGACGAGCTGACGGCCGCCGGCGAGGTGGTCTGGGCAGGCGCTGGCGCGCTGCCGGGCGGCGACGGCTGGCTGGTCCTCGCCCCCGCCGCGTCCGCGCCGCTGCTGTTCCCGGCCCCCGGCGAGATCACGACGACACCGGTGCACGACGCGGTGCTCGCC
Source organism: Streptosporangiaceae bacterium (assembly GCA_035604275.1). Classification (GTDB taxonomy): domain Bacteria; phylum Actinomycetota; class Actinomycetes; order Streptosporangiales; family Streptosporangiaceae; genus Chersky-822. Next base: position 14,195 of record DATNIU010000265.1, read on the forward strand.
GTGCTCGACGGCGGCGGCGCGCTGTTCTTCCGCGGCCTGGCCGACCGGGCGGGCGACCGGCTGACGGCAGTCCCGCCCGGCCGGGACGGCGGCGCCGAGCCCGCGAGTCCCGGCCGGGGCAGCGGATCGGATGAGCTAGCCCCGGAGCGCCCCGGCAGCCTGGCCGACCCGCATCCGGCCGACCGTGCGCGCCGGCCAAGCGATCAGGCCGTGGCCGCCGCGATCTGGGATCTCGTCTGGGCCGGCCTGCTGACGAACGACACGCTCGCTCCGCTGCGCACCGTGCTCAGCGCCGGCCGGTCGTGGAATCCGGCGCCGAAGCCAGGCGGCGCGGGCACCGACATCGGGCCGCTGATCGGCGCGCGCACCGGCCGGTCGCTGGGAGCCCGCAGGCCCGCCTTCGGCCGGGCCGTGCTGCCGTCGAACGCGGGGCCGCCCACCGTCAGCGGGCGCTGGTCCATGCTGCCGCCGAACGAGCCCGATCAGACCCGCCGGCTGCACGCCCGCGCGCTCAGCTTGCTTGACCGGCACGGCATCCTGATCCGCGGAGCGGCGGCGACCGAGCGGGTGCCCGGCGGGTTCGGCGCGCTCTATCCGGTCCTGCGGGCGATGGAGGACACCGGCCAGTGCCGCCGCGGCTATTTCGTCGAGGGCCTCGGCGCGGCACAGTTCGCGCTGCCCGGTGCGGTGGACCGGATGCGGGCAATGGCTGACTCGGTGACCGGGACTCTCACCGGGCCGGCGCCACCCTGGCCAGGAGCCGCCCAAGAGCCGGGCCAGGAGCCGCCCGGCCCGGCCTGGCCAGCTACCGGCACCTCAGCGTGGCCCGGCCAGGCATCCCCCGAGCCCGCCGTCGTCGTGCTGGCCGCCGCCGACCCGGCGAACGCCTACGGCGCGGCGCTCACGTGGCCGCCGCGCCCGGACGAGACCTCCGGCGGGCACCGGCCAGGCCGCAAGGCAGGTGCGCTCGTCGTGCTGGCCTCCGGCCAGCTCGTGCTCTACGTCGAGCGCGGCGGCAAGACGCTGCTGTCCTGGACGTCCGACCCGGCGCTCCTGCGCCCGGCAGCCGCTGCGCTGGGCGATGCCGTCCGGGCTGGCGCCCTGGGCAGGCTCACCGTCGAGCGAGCCGACGGCGGCGGCGTCTACGACTCCCCGCTGGCCCAGGCACTCGAAAAGGCCGGATTCCGCCCGACCCCGCGCGGCCTGCGCCTGCGCGGCTAACAGCCAGCCCACGGCTCACCCGAATCCGCCGGGTCCGCCGAGCAGACCGCCGCCGAGGCCGCCGCGGCCGCGCTCCCTGCGCTCGTCGTGGATGGCATCGATGGCGAGCACGACCGCGAGGACGAAGACGTCGTTCTCTCCAGGCGCCACGTCGACCGTGAACTTCTCCCGGAACGACAGGTTCCGCGAGATCGTGGCGATGGCCTGGCCAGCGCGGCTGATCGAGTAATCCCAGCCGCCAAAGCTGCCCTTGGCGGTCAGCTGACCGACGCTGGAGTCGATCTCGTAATGCTCGCCGAAGATGCCCTCGTGCCTTACGTCGGCTACGTGCTGGCCGCCGACGAGGATCTCATGCTTGGTGGTGACGAGACTCTTCTTGATTTCGGCCAGTTCCTGGCCAGACTGATCGCGGATCGACAGGTGCTGGGTGAGGCCCAGGTTGCCGCGCACGTCGAGGACAGGCGTTCCGGACTCATCGGTGATGACGAAATGCTCGATCATGGACCACTTGCTGGACATGACATATCGCATGCGACGAATACTGGTCCATCCGCAATGCACAGAGCAAACGCGCGAATGATCACCTGATCGGGAGCCGGCGACGTGATTCGTGGACGGCTATCCGGACGACGGCTCTCCGCCCGCGCCGCCGTCGGACTCCTGCTCCGGCTCGTCGGCGCGATCGGCGCCTGGACCGGCGGCAGGCGCCTCGTCCCGATCGGCGACATGACTGGCGCCAGGCGCCGCCGCGGCCAGACCGGCGCCGGGCACCTCGCCCAGGTCAGCCGCCTGGCTGGCGCTCAGATCGGCGACCTGACCAGCCCCAGATGCGGCCGCATGGCCGACCCCAGGATCGGACCCGCCACCGGCCCCAGGATCGGACCCGTGACCGGCCCCAGGATCGGACGCACGGCCCTCAGGATCGGACCCGCGACCGGCCCCGGGATCGGACGCACGGCCGGCCTCAGGATCGATGCCGTGCTTGCGCAGCAGCGCGGTCAGCCGGAAAAGCTCCTGCTCCAGATCCGCTCTGCTGCGCTCCCTGCGGCTTGTGATACCCAGCCGGGCCTCGATCGCGGCCAGCCGGTCGCCGATGGCCTCAAGCGCGTCCAGCAGGCCGACGTCGCCCGCCATGCTCACCCGGGCAGCGCCGATCGTCGACGGCCGCAGCAGCCGGCCGAGACGAGGCTCGGAGACGCGAACCGGCTCCGCGCTCTCGCGGGCGACGAGCAGGTGGATCACCTGGGCACGAACCCGGTCGTGGTCGGCGCCTTGCTGCACCAGCACCTGAGCGGCGACGCCGTCGCCCTCGCGGATCAGCCCGAGCAAGATGTGCTCGGTACCGATGTAGTTGTGGCCTAGCTGCAGCGCTTCCCGCAGGGATAGCTCGAGTACCTTCTTGGCGCGCGGTGTGAAAGGAATGTGACCGGACGGTGCGCGCGGCTGCTTGCCCGTGCCGATGATCTCCTCAACCTGCTGGCGGACCGCTTCCAGGCTGATGTCGAGCGACTTCAGTGCCTCGGCAGCGACACCCTCACCCTCGTGGATAAGGCCGAGCAGGATGTGCTCGGTGCCGATGTACGTGTGATTGAGCGCCCTGGACTCCACCTGCGCCAGCACAATGATTGCACGCGCCCGGCTGGTGAACCTCTCGAACATGCTGCACGCTCACCCGGGATAGGCAGTCGTCCGACATCGAGACATCTGGTCGGCTAGGACCATTATTCTCTCAGGCTATCCCTTAATGCCCAGGCTATCCCCGCCTCGGCGCAATCAGCTCATATTGGATCACCGGCAGCTCACCAGACTCCGGGAATGAGGCGAGCCGTCCGGTTCGCGTACTCGCGATACTCCGGACCGAGGGCGCCGACCAGGGTCTCCTCCTCAACTCTGATCCGGATCCGGAGCGCAAGCGCCGGCCCCACGAAGATCACCAGCAGCGAGAGCCAGCTGGCCAGCGCGACACCGATCCCGAGCAGCGTCAGCAGAGCGCCGGCGTAACCAGGATGGCGGAGCAGCCGGTACGGACCGTGCTGGATCACCCGGTGATCGTCGGCGATGCCGACAATGAACGTGAAGAACCTGTCCAGGACCACGATCGCCCAGATCCGCAGAACTATCCCGGCGACAGCCGCCAGCTCGCCGACGATGACGGTCGCCCAGCCGCCGCCGATCGCGGCCCACCGGAACCGGGCCAGCCACAGCGCCGCGATCACAGCAGCCGCGATGGCCAGGACTACCACGAAGAACGTCCACTCCCGCAGCCGCCCGCCGGCCAGGGCGGACCAGGCTTGCAGCCTCGCCCGCAGCCCTGGCCTGAGCGCCAGGCGCAGCCGCAGGGCACCCTCGGCCGCGCCCCACGCCAGAACGGTGAACCAGGACAGTTCGTGTGCGGTGCCGCCGGAAAGCAGCGCGGTGCCGCCGGAAAGCAGCGGTTCAGCCATGTCCCTGCCCGGTCCGCTGGCCCGGCCCGGCAGCCATCCGCGCCAGCGCGGGCAGCAGTTCCTGCGCCAGCGCCAGGTCAGCGTCGAGCGCTCGGTCGGCTGTGCCGCCCGGCAGCACCTCGACGGCACGACTCAGCGCTCCGGCCAGCACCGGCCCTGCTGGCTGGGCGGCCCGCAGCCGGAGAGCGCGCACGGCCGCCACAAGCTCGCAGGCCAGCACGATCCGGTAGGCGTCGACCACATCCGTCGTGGCCCGTGCCGACTGGGTGGCGAACCCGGCGTGCTCCTCGACGCCGCGTGAGAGCACAGCGTTGCCCAGCGCCGCCGGAGCGGCGAGCCTGCGGATGTCGGCGATGGCTGAGTGCGTCACGTACTCCAGGATCATGATTCCCGAGCTGGGCGGCGGATCGGTGGCCAGGAACGGCGACAGGCCGGTGAAAGCCGGCTCGACCAGCGTTCCCAGGCGGGCGGCCGACAGCGCGGCGGCCTGGAACAGCGCCGCCCGCACCGCATCAAGGGCCAGGCCCACGTACGCGGTGTGAAAGTTGCCGTTGTGCCAGACTGTCTGGCCCGCCACGTCGACCAGCGGGTTCTCGGCCGCCGCGTTCAGCTCCGTGGTGACGGTCCGTTCGGCCGCCCGGACGGCGTCCACCGCCGGGCCGTGGACCTGGGGAAGTGCACGGTATCCGTACGGATCCTGAATCCGGGCCGCCGGCCGCGTCTCGCCAGCCAGCAGGCTGCGCATCGTCGCCGCCACCGCCTGCTGGCCAGGAAATGGCCTGGCGTCGTGCACCTGCGCCGCATATGGCTCCGCCGAGGCATCCGTTGCCAGGTGCGAGAACGCGGCGATCACGATCGCGGCCTGCAGCAGCACCGCCAGTTCAGCGCAGGCGATCGCGGCCTCGGCAGCGGTCGCCGCGTTGCTCGACAAGAACGCGAGCGCGTCGGCGGACGCCAGCGGGAACCGCGGCTGCGCCGCTGAGCCGGGCAGCCACTCACGCTCGCCAAGCAGGCACAAAGCGGTCGCCGCGAGCGCCGTCAGGTCCCCGGTGCCGATCGCGCCGTATTTCGGGACGGGAACGGACAGCCCTCTGTTAATGCCGTCCGTCAGCACGTCAAGCACACCAGGATCGACCCCGGATCCGCCGGCCGCGATCTGGTTCACCCGGACAACCAGCATGGCCCGGCTCAGCTCGGCGGCGACCAGCGGACCCGCACCGCCGGCGTGGCTGCGCAGCAGTCTCAGACCATGCCCGGCCAGGTCGGGATACGGCACCGGCTGGTCCCGGTTCGAGCCGACCCCGGTCGTCCTGCCGTAGACCTGACGCTGCGCGGTCACCTCGGCGGCGACTCGCGCGGCGGCGCGCGCCCGGTTCAGGCCGGCCTCGCTCATCGCCACCCGGGCCTGCCCGTGCGCGACGTCGCGCACCTGGGCGCAGGTCAGCGAACGCCCGTCGAGCGTCACCAGCTGCCGACTCATATCCGCTCCGGTTCTTCGCGCCCTGCTCGGTCCAGTTGATCAAGGACACGTACGTAGCCATCAGATCCCCTGTGCTGGTTCTCGAGTGACTATCACGTCGTCTGAGTGACATGAGGTCGAAGTGCTTCATGGGGTTAAATGCCCCCGTCCGTGCCCGCTAGGCCTAACGGCGCGGGCGCTACGTGCCGTGCGGCGGCGGCGCGCACCGACTGGGTACCTGCATAATGCTGGATATGCGTTTGTCTGCCCGCGCCGACTATGCGTTGCGCGCTGCGATCGAGCTGGCCGCGTCAGGCGGCGGGCATGTCACGTCCGAGCAACTGGCCAGGGCACAGCAGATCCCGGGCAAGTTTCTTGAGGCGATCCTCACCCAGTTGCGCCGTGCCGGGCTGGTGCGCAGCCAGCGCGGTCCCGACGGCGGTTTCTGGCTAGCCAGGCCCGCCGACGAGATCTCCCTGGCCGATATCATCCGCGCGATCGACGGACCGCTGCTCGGAGTGCGCGGCGAGCGCCCGGAGAACCTTGGCTACATCGGAGCGGCCGAGCCGCTTCAGACGGTCTGGATCGCGCTGCGCGCCAACGAGCGCGCCATCCTCGAAGAGGTCACCCTCGCGCACCTGGTCTCCGGCCCGCTGCCTGACCGGGTTCGCCAGCTAGCGGAGCTGCCGGGCTCCTGGGAGGCCAGAAACCACCGCCCGGCCTGATCCGGACCGGCCCGGACCGGCACCTTCAGACCGGCACCGCCAGACCGGCACCTTCAGAACCAGCTCTAGACCGGCACCATGTTGGTGATCTCGCGGGCAGTCCTGGTCACCTGCTCGAAGACCGGACCGCCGCCCTGCATCCCCGGAGCGAGCGGCATCCGGGACCCGGCCTGAACAGCCAGCTTCTGGCCAGCGCCCAGATGGCCTGCCGACATGGGGATCGACGAACCGGCTGGCACGGCAAGCCTGCGTCCGGCAGGACCGGCGAGGCGCGCGGACGCGACCGGGCCGACCCGCTCCTGCTCCGGGCCAGCGTCAGATCCATGACCGCCCGCTACCTCGATGACCGGCTCCCTGACGCCAGTGAAGACCGGCTCGCTCTGCAATTCGGCCAGCGCGAAGCTGTCCGAGACCTCGCGGAGAACCTGTGACAGCGGCGCTCCGAGCGCCGCGCAGATCGCGGCGAGCAACTCGGAGGAGGCTTCCTTCTGACCGCGCTCGACTTCAGAAAGGTAGCCAAGCGAGACGCGTGCAGAGGCAGAGACCTCGCGGAGGGTGCGACCCTGCCGCAGGCGCAGCCGCCGCAGCGCGTCACCTAGCAAGTGACGAAGCAGGACCATCGTCGCAATCCCTTCCCGAGGACTGGCGCTAATACCTCCACCGTACCTGGCCTCACGGACAGTGCGGGAGAGGGCATGCATGCGTGTTCAGGAACACGTAACACTGTAATCATCGGATCTCTTCCTCCAGCGCGCTGACCAGCAGATTCAGCGCGTGGTCGACACTCGCCCGCCGGATCTGCTGCCGGTCGCCCGTCAGATTGAGTGCTCGGTGCACGGAACCGGCCGAGGCACTGACGGCGATGTGCACAGTCCCGGGCGGCTGGCCGTCGACCGGATCAGGCCCGGCGACGCCGGTCGTCGCCACGCCGAAGCCGGCGGCGAGACGCCGCCGGACGCCTTCGGCCATCGCAAGCGCAACGCCGGCGTGCACCGTCCCGTGCCGATCAAGCAGGTCGGCCGGAACATCGAGCAGCGTCGCCTTGAGATCAGCCGTGTAAGCGACGATCCCGCCGCGGAAGGCCGCCGACGCACCGGGAACTGCCGTGAGCGCGGCGGCGACCAGCCCTCCGGTCAGCGACTCGGCCGTCGCAACGGTCTGACCGCGCGAGACCAGCAGGCCGATAGCGGCCTCGGCCAGCTGACTGCAGGCCGCTCCACCCGCCTCGGCGCCTGCCGCACCAGGGCCTGCGGACCCGCCGCCCAGCGACCCGGGTCCGGCGGCCACGTCCGCCGCCGAGGCAAGAACCGCGGGATCCAGAACCGCGCGGCCTGGCGCACCGGGACCAGAAGCCGCCATGCGGCCAGCGGCATGGCCGCCCGGCACGGCCTGGCGCAGCCTGATCGCTCTGGCGAGGTAATCGACACCGGTGACGAGCGTGACCGCGACCGCCGCTGCCATCGCGGCGGCCCGCACCCAGCCAACGTCGACCGGGAGGATGTAGAGGCTGATCGCGATCACCTGGAGCACGGTCTTGACCTTGCCGCCGCGACTGGCGGGGATGACGCCGCGCCGGATCACCCAGAACCGCAGGGCGGTCACCGCGACCTCCCGCACCATGATGATCGCGGTCACCCACCAGGAAAGCTCCCCGAGTACCGACAGGCTGATCAGCGCCGAGCCGATCAGCGCCTTGTCCGCGATCGGATCCGCGATCTTGCCGAAGTCGGTGATCAGACCGCTCCGCCTGGCCAGCTCGCCGTCCAGCAGGTCGGTGAAGGAGGCCACGCCGAAGGCGAAGAACGCCGCGACCCGCCAGCCTGTGCCGCCGACCAGCAGGAACGCGACAAACACCGGCACCAGGACAAGCCGGAGCACGGTCAGCGCGTTCGGGACGTTGACCAGCGCAGGACCCGGTGGTGGCGTGGCCGGCATCCCGGCTGTCGGGCCGACTGCGGGCGATGAGCGGCCAGGTACATTCCCAGAAGCAGGGCTAGCCAACGGGCTCGGACGAACCGGGACGGCCGCGTTCTGGCCCGTCGATCGGTTCCGCCATCAGGTCCACCCCCTCCGAGCCAGATACCCGGACCCGCACCAGATCACCGATGGCGAGTCGCAGCGCAGCGCGCACCTCGGTGCTGCCGTCCACCTCGGGTGCCTGGTGCGCTGCCCGCCCGGTGTATCGCCAGCCTGCCGTGCTGCGGTCCTGGCCGGTCCCCGCCTCGTCGAGGACCTCCTCGATCAGCACGTCGTGTACCTCGCCGATCCGCTCCTCGGCACGCTGGTCCATCAGCTCGTCGGCCAGCGCTGCCAGGTTCTCGACCCGGCCCGCGATCTCGTCCTCCGGCAGCTGACCCGGCAGCCGTGCCGCCTCGGTGCCGTCCTCGTCGGAGTAGCCGAAGATGCCAATGGCGTCGAGCCTGGCGTCCACCAGGAAGTTCCGCAGCTCGTCAAGATCGTCGTCGGTCTCGCCAGGGAATCCGACGATGAAGTTCGACCGGATGCCCGCATCCGGCGCCAGCCGCCGGATCTGCTCGATCAGGCCGCAGAACCGCTCGCGGTCGCCGAACCTCCGCATCGCGCGCAGCACCGGTCCGCTCGCGTGCTGGAACGACAGATCGAAGTACGGCGCCACTCCGGGGGTCGATGCCAGCACCTCGATCAGCCCGGGTCGCAGCTCGGCTGGCTGCAGGTAGCTGACCCTGACCCGGTCGATGCCGGGCACCGCGGCCAGCTCAGGCAGCAGCGCCTCGAGCAGCCTGAGGTCGCCGATGTCCTTGCCGTAGGACGTCGAGTTCTCGCTGACCAGCAGCAGCTCCCTGGCGCCATGGCCGGCCAGCCAGCCAGCCTCGGCAATCAGATCCTGAGGGGGCCGGGAGATGAAGGCACCGCGGAACGCCGGTATCGCGCAGAAACTGCACCGCCGGTCGCAGCCTGACGCGATCTTGAGCGGGGCGACCACGCCCCCGCCCAGTCTGCGCCGCAGCACCCGCGGCCCTGAAGCGGGAGCGACGCCGGCGGGCAGGTCCGCGATGCCAGACTCAGGCGCGCTGACCGGACCGGGCATGGACCCGTGTCCCGGCACATGCCCGCCGGCGGCCCCCGGCCGGCCGGCCGGCGAGATCGGCAGCAGCTTCCGCCGGTCCCGCGGCTCGTGCGCGGCCCATCGCCTGCCGTCAAGCACGGCGTCGAGCCGGGCCGAGATGTCGCCGTAGTCGTCGAAGCTCAGCACCTGGGCCTCGGGCAGCGCCTCGCCGAGCCCGGCGCCGTACCGCTCAGCCAGGCAGCCCGCGGCGACCACCGCCGCACCCGACTCGGCGGCCGTGAGCAGCTCGTCGATCGACTCCTGCTTCGCGGCCTGGATGAAGCCGCAGGTGTTGACGAGCACGACGGCGGCGTGCCGATCGTCGGTCAGGTCCCAGCCGCCGGCCTCGAGCCGCGCGGCGAGTTCCTCGGAGTCGACCTCGTTTCTGGCGCAGCCGAGTGTGACCACGCGCACAGAACGCCTGGCCTCTGGCTGGATGGGAGCAGTCGACGGCACATCGGCAGACTACGGTAAGGCACCCCCTGTGGCGTCCGCCGGACGCCAGCTAGCCTCCGGGCTGGTGCCTGTCCAGGCCCGCCCTCAGGCTCAGCGTCACCGTGCTCACCGCTCCCCGCGGGACCGGGTTCTTGCCGTTCACCCTCAGCGTGACGCCGGCCGGGTTGCCGATGATCATGCTGACCGCCCGGTGCTCGGTCCAGTTCATCGTGCTGCCGGCGTAGACGGTCCCGCTGAAGATCGTCTGCCCGGTCGCCGTCCTGAGCTGCACCCAGCAGTCCTGGGTCGCGGCGAGCCGGATGGTGAGCCTGCGGCGGCTGTGGTGCGCGGTCTGCTGCGCCCTGACCTGGTGCCCGCTCTTCGGCTTGGCACTGGTGCCCACCGCGTCGGACGTCCGCGTGACGGTCGTCGCCGACCGCGCGGCGAAGTGCTGATAGGCGAAGATGCCGGCCACGAGCACTAGGGCCAGCGCCATCGCCGCGGTCCAGTTGGGCCGGCGCCGTTCCCTCATCTTGACCGGAGTGACTGACTGGAAGACGTCGGCGGCGCTGATGGCCTGCGGCGCTCCCTGTGTCGCGTCGTACTCGCGAATGATCGGCTCGGGATCGGCCCCGACGACCGTCGCGATGCTTCGAATGTGTCCCCGCGCGTAGAAGTCCCCGCCGCACGCGGAGAAGTCACTCCGCTCGATGCCACGGATGATCGTCTCCCTGATGCAGGTCCGCTGGCTCACCTCAGTGACCGTCAGACCTGACTGGCGGCGGGCCTCTGCCAGCGCGTTACCGATGCTCACGCCGCGCCTCCACGGATACGTTCCAACAGGTGCCGCCCCCCCGATGTCGGGCACATAACCACGATCCCGCTCCCCCCGCTCCCCTTTTCAGGGGCTGGTGACCCAGTGTAGACATCCGGCTACTGCCCGGCGAGAACCGGCGCAGGTGTCTACGGACCAATGCCAGGCAATTTCCGCAACGCAATCCCCACGCCTCACATGCCCATCACGTCGCTGTCCGACACCCCGCCCCGCGGGTGACCTTTCTCAGGCGGGGCCGCAATGGCCCTGGTCAGCCGGACTTGCCCTGCAATCAGCTGGACTTGCCCTGCAATGAGTCGAGAAGCCCGGCAAGATCATCCGGACGGACGAGCACGTCTCTGGCCTTGGATCCCTCGCTCGGCCCGACCACGCCGCGGCTTTCCAGCAGGTCCATCAGCCGGCCCGCCTTGGCGAAGCCGACACGAAGTTTGCGCTGCAGCATCGAGGTAGAGCCGAACTGGGTGCTGACCACAAGCTCCGCCGCCTGCAACAGGTCCTTCAGGTCGTCGCCGATGTCGGAGTCGATCTCCCGCTGCCTGCCCTCGGAAACGGTGACGTCCTCGCGGTAGTCCGGCTGCGCCTGCCGCTTGCAGTGCGCGACGATCTCGCGGGTCTCCTTCTCGGTGACATAGGCGTTCTGCAGCCGGATCGGCTTGCTCGCCCCCATCGGCAGGAACAGCGCGTCGCCCTGGCCGACCAGCTTCTCCGCCCCCGGCTGATCCAGGATCACCCGGCTGTCGGTCAGGCTGGAGGTCGCGAACGCCAGCCGGGACGGCACGTTGGCCTTGATCAGCCCGGTCACCACGTCCACGCTCGGCCGCTGGGTAGCCAGCACCAGGTGGATGCCCGCCGCCCTGGCCAGCTGGGTGATCCTGACGATCGCGTCCTCGACATCACGCGGCGCGACCATCATCAGGTCGGCCAGCTCGTCGACGATCACCAGCAGGTAGGGATAAGGCACGTACTCCCGCTCGCTGCCCGGCGGGGCGGTGATCTTCCCGGCCCGGACAGCCTTATTGAAGTCGTCCATATGCCGGAACCCGGACGCGGCCAGATCGTCATACCGCCGGTCCATCTCGCCCACGACCCACTGCAAAGCGTCAGCAGCCCGTTTCGGATTGGTAATGATCTGGGTAATCAGATGCGGGATCCCCTGGTACGCGGTCAGCTCGACCCGCTTGGGATCGATCAGGATCATCCGCACCTCATCCGGCGTCGCCCGGATCAGGATCGAGGTGATCAGCCCGTTCACGCAGGTCGACTTCCCGGCCCCGGTCGCGCCGGCGATCAGCATGTGCGGCATCTTCGCCAGGTTCGCCACCACCGTGCGGCCCTCGACGTCCTTGCCCAGGCCCACCACCATCGGATGATGGTCGGTCTCGGCCACCGGTGACCGCAGCACGTCCCCGAGGCTGACGATCTCCCGGTCGGTGTTCGGGATCTCGATCCCGATCGCCGACTTCCCCGGGATCGGCGACAAGATCCGCACGTCCGCGCTTTTCACCGCGTACGAGATGTTCTTCGACAGCGCGGTCACCCGCTCCACCTTCACCGCAGGACCCAGCTCGATCGCGTACCTGGTCACCGTCGGCCCCCGGGTGAACCCGGTCACCTGCGCGTCCACCTCGAACTGCTCGAGCACCATGGTCAGCGCCTCGACCATCGCGTCATTCGCCCGCGTCCTGGCCTTCGGCGCCGTCCCCGGCTTCAGCAGCGCCGACGGCGGCAGCGTGTAGCTCGACGAACTCGAACCTGTCAGCGTGAGCTGCTCGCCGGTCCGCCCGGCCGGACCGTCGGCCGGGCCGGCGCCGGAGGTCGCGCTGGCCGCCGGCCCGGACTCATCACCGCCGAACCAGGACTTGCGCCAGGACGCCTCGGCGCCGGTCGCGTCCGCCTGGCCGGCGAGCCCGGCCCAGCCGGTCCCGTGCGGCCCGTGCTCGGCGGGCCGGTGCTCGTCCGACCCGAACATCAGCGCCTCGGCCAGCACCTCGTCATCCGCGGACGACCTGGCCGCCCCGCCGCCCCGCCGCGCGCTGTCCGGTCCGGCGCCACCGGGCCGGTCACCACCGGGCCGGTCGCTGCCGAGCCCGGCGCCGGCGCCGCCTGCGGCCCCGGCAATCACCTGCCCGGTCGGCGCCGGCCGGCCGGCCGCGCCACGCGGCACCAGGCCGCCGAGCAGCGGCGTGTCATAGGGCCGGTCATTCTCGCCCGCCTCGATCGCCCCGGCGTTCCGGCGCCTCCCGATCCGCGGCGCTGACATCTGGTCACCGGCCGCGCTCGTGCCGGCGCTGTCATCGATCGCGCCGCCACGTGCGTGCCGGATCAGGTACGCAACCTCGGCGAACCGCTCAGGCACCCGGTGCAGCGGCGTCCCCGTGATCACCAGCAGGCCGAACGCCGCGAGCAGCGCGAGCAGCGGAATCGCCACCCACGTCGTGAGCAGCGACTGCAGCGGAGCCGAGACCGCGTAGCCGATCAGCCCGCCAGAGGACTTCATCGCCGCCACGCCGGCCGACGGGGTCGGGCTGCCGAGCGCGATGTGCACGATGCCGAGCGAGCCGACGATCAGGGCCGACCAGCCGATGACCATCCTGCCGGTGTGCGCGTTCTTGTCCGGGTGCCTGAGCAGCCGCCACGCCAGCAGCGCGAGCAAGATCGGGATGGTCCAGGCACCGGTTCCGAAAGCACCGCGGACCAGCGCCGTCAGCATCCGGCCAACCGGCGTGCCCAGGTGCCACCAGGCTGTGCCGACCGCGATGACAGCGGCGGCCAGCACGGCCAGCCCGGCGCCGTCCCTTCGGTGTGCCGGATCGAGTTCCCGCGCGCTGTCGCCGAACAGCCGGGCCACGTAACCGACGCCGCCCGCCAGCTCCATCCACACGGCCGCGACAGCCGACCAGATCCAGCCGGCCAGGATCACGAACGGGTTGGTCGACGGTGGCCTGCCGCCCGTCCCGCGACGCGCAGAGGCGCCAGCGCGACCGCGATCCCGGTAGTACGGCGTGCTCGGACGCTGGCCACCGCCGGAGCTGCCGCGGCCAGCAGCGCCGCCGCGAGTCCCCGGCCCGCCCCGGGCGCGCCCGCCGCCTGAGCCGCTCCGCGCCCGGCCAGCGCCGCTGGCCGGGCGTCCGCGCCCGGCAGCACCGCTCTTAGGGCGCGCTCCGCTCCTGGGCGCACGAGTCGCCATGTTCCACACCGTATCCAGCACATAGCCAGCACCCAAGAACCGCGGCCGGCGTGTCGTCCAGCCACGGACGTGTTGCCCGCTCACAACCGCCCCTGGCCCCTCGACCCCAACCAGACACCCAGACCAAGCAACCTGACCGATTCACCCCACCAGCCCCTCAGTCCACAACGCCGGGATGCCCGGCGCTCATCAGCGGCCGAGTCAAACCGCGTATTCATCTTGAAAAATCACTATCAATGCGCGGATTCACCAGGCCGTCTCCCGAGCGGGGTCATCACACGCGTCCCCTGGGTCCCACTCGCCACTCCGGAACGCCCCCGCGTTGCCCCCCCGCCGAGCGTGACCAGCCATGGCAACCGTGATTGACGCCCCGGCGGCGAGGAGCATAGCTTCGGCAGGGTCTGGGCCGGGAAAGGGGGCTGTGTGCGGATCGGGGTGGTGGGGGGCGGGCCTGGCGGGCTGTATTTCTCAGCGCTGGCAATGCAGCTCGGTCCTGAGCACGAGATCACGGTCTGGGAGCGGAACGCGGCGGATGACACGTTCGGCTTCGGGGTGGTCTTCTCGGATGAGACGCTCGGCGGGATCGAGCACGCCGACCCGGTGATCTACGCGGCGATGGAGCGGGAATTCGCCCGGTGGGATGACATCGACGTGCACTACCGGGGGCGGACGATCACCAGCGGCGGGCACGGGTTCGCGGCGATCGGCCGGCGGCGGCTGCTGGGGATCCTCCAGCAGCGCGCTGCCGAGCTCGGCGTGACCATGCATTTCCGCACCGAGGCGCCGGAACCCGCGAGCCTCGTCGCCGGCCATGACCTCGTGATCGCCGCCGACGGGGCCAACTCGGCGACCAGGGCCGCCTTCGCCGCGGACTTCCAGCCCGAGGTCGACCTGCGGCACTGCAAGTACATCTGGCTCGGCACGGACCTGGTCTTCGACGCCTTCAAGTTCTACATCGTCCCGACGCCCTACGGGGTGATCCAGGTGCACGGCTATCCGTACGACGCGACCGGCAGCACCTTCATCGTCGAGATGCACAGCAGCGTCTGGCAGGCGGCGGGTTTCGCCGGCCTGGCGTCCACCGACCTGGCGCCCGGCGAGTCCGACCACGAGTCGATCGAGCGGATTCGCGACCTGCTCGGCGACATCATCGGCGGTCATCAGATCCACGCCAACAACTCGAAGTGGATCAGCTTCGGCACGCTGCGCTGCCGTAGCTGGCGGAGCGGCAACGTGGTCCTGCTCGGCGACGCCGCACATACCGCGCACTTCTCGATCGGGTCAGGGACCAAGCTCGCGATGGAGGACGCGCTGGCCCTGGTCGCCTGCCTGAACGAGCGGCCGGCCCTGGACGCGGCGGTCGATGCCTACGAGGCCGAGCGCAGGCCGGTCGTCGCATCGACCCAGCGGGCCGCGCAGGCCAGCCTGGAGTGGTTCGAGAACCTGGGCCAGTACACCGGCTCAGAGCCCGAGCAGTTCGCGTTCAACATCATCACCCGCAGCCGCCGGGTTACCCACGACAACCTGCGGCTCCGCGATCCGGAGTTCACGGCCAGCGTGGACGCCTGGTTCGCCGGCTACTGCAAGCGGCAGGGCCTGGGCAACGGCGATGTGGTCCCGCCGATGTTCCAGCCGATGCGACTGCGCGGCCTGGAGCTCAAGAACCGGGTCGTCGTCTCCGCGATGGACATGTACTCGGCCACCGATGGCATGCCGTCCGACTTCCATCTGGTCCACCTTGGAGGGAAGGCGACCGGCGGCGCCGGGCTCGTGATGACCGAGATGGTCTGCGTATCGGCTAAGGGCCGGATAACACCGGGATGCGCCGGCCTGTACGCGCCAGAGCACGAGCTGGCGTGGCGCCGGATCACCAGGTTCGTGCACGAGCGCTCGACGGCGAAGATCGGCCTTCAGCTCGGTCACTCGGGCCGCAAGGGATCGACCAGGCTGATGTGGGACGGGATCGACCAGCCGCTCGAGGAGGGCAACTGGGAGGTCTGCGGACCGTCGCCGGTCCCGTACCGGCCCGGTGTCAGCCAGGTGCCCCGCGTGCTGACCATCGACGAGCTTGAGCAGATCAAGGCGGAGTTCGTCGCCGCGACTCTGGCCGCGGAGCGGTGCGACTTCGATCTCATCGAGCTGCACTGCGCGCACGGATACCTGCTCTCGTCGTTCATCTCCCCGGTCACCAACCGGCGGACGGACCGCTACGGCGGTTCGCTGGCCGGGCGGCTCCGCTACCCGGTCGAGGTGTTCAGTGCGATGCGGGCGGCGTGGCCGTCGCACCGGCCCATGACCGTGCGGATCTCGGCGACCGACTGGGTACCGGGCGGCATCGAAGGCGCCGACGCCATCGAGATCGCGCGGGCCTTCGCCGCGGCCGGCGCCGACGCGATCGACGTCTCCACCGGTCAGGTCACGCCAGACGAGA
The DNA here is from genome assembly GCA_035604275.1 of Streptosporangiaceae bacterium. GTDB lineage: Bacteria > Actinomycetota > Actinomycetes > Streptosporangiales > Streptosporangiaceae > Chersky-822. The sequence goes on from DATNIU010000265.1 coordinate 30,017, forward strand.
CGCCCGCGTTCGGGCGCTCGTACCAGACGCCGTTCGCCGACGCGATCCGGCACCAGGCGGGCATCGCAACCATAGCCGTCGGCGTGATCTCCTCCTACGACGACGTCAACTCGATCATCCTGGCCGGGCGGGCCGACCTCTGCGCGCTCGGCCGGGCGCACCTGTTCGACCCGAACTGGACGCTGCACGCGGCCGCGGCCCAGGGCTACGCCGGTCCCGGCGCCGACTGGCCGGTTCAGTGGAGGGCGGGCAGCGCGCCGTCGCAGACCGGCCGGACCGACGGCCCGAGACCGCGATTGCAGCTGATCCGGGAGGGCGAGCCGAAGACCAGGCACGACCGCTGGCGCCCGGCCGCCGGATCCAGCCCCCTGACCGGCGCCACCCCAGCCACCCCAGCCACCCCAGCCAGCCCCAGCCCCAGCCGGCCTGCGTGACGCACGGCGCAACCCGGCGCACCCGACGCAGCATCAGGGAGGCTCATGTGACCATCGAACACCTCAACCCGCCCTCGCTGGCCAAGCCGTCCGGCTTCTCGCATGCGGTGGTCTCATCCGGCGGCCGACTGGTCTTCCTCGCTGGACAGACGGCCATCGACGCGTCGGGCGCGATCGTCTGTGACACGGTGACCGCCCAGTTCGAGCAGGCGCTCGGCAATCTGCTCACCGCGCTGGCCGCCGCCGGCGGCACGCCGGACCAGCTGGCGAGCCTGACCGTGTACGCGACGGACCTGGCGGACTACCGCGCTCACAGCCGCGAGCTCGGCGCTGTATGGCGGCGGCTGGCGGGTCCCGGATACCCGGCGATGGCCGCGGTAGGCGTGTCCAGGCTCTGGGATGCCGCCGCGCTGGTCGAGGTCCAGGGCTTCGCCGTGCTGCCCTGACCGGCAGCAGGGCGAACCGTTGACTACCGGAACACAAACGGAATACTGATCACGATCCCGGGTTCACGGGTGCAGTCCGAGGAAGGCCTGGCCGATGCAGCTCTCGCCGTCCGCCCATGTCGACACGTTCTGCCGGGACAATCTGCCGCCTGCCGGGCAGTGGCCTGAGCTTGAGTTCACCCTGCCGGAGCTAGCCTATCCGGATCGGCTGAACTGCGCCGACGCGCTGCTTGACGACACGATCGCGGCGCACGGCGCGGACCGTCCGTGCCTGCTTCCGCAGGACGAGAGCCAGCCGGCCTGGAGTTACGGCGACCTCGCCAGGACCGCGAGCCAGATCGCCGCCGTGCTGACCACCGATCTCGGCCTGGTGCCGGGCAACCGGGTGCTGCTGCGCGGCCCGAACAATCCGTGGCTGGTCGCCTGCTGGTTCGGGGTGGTCAAGGCAGGCGGTGTGGTCGTCGCCACCATGGCGCAGCTGCGCGCGGCGGAACTCGCCACCATCTGCGATATCGCGCAGGTGCGGATCGCGCTCTGCGACCACAGGTTGACCGCAGAGCTTGAGGCGGCCGGGGTTCCTGGCCTCAGGATCGTCAGCTTCCGCGACGCCGGCCCCGCGCCCGCCGACCCCGCGCCCGCCAGCCCCGCGCCCGCCAGCCCCGCGGCCGCTGGCCCCACTCCCGGCGGCGAGCCGACCGATCTCAACGAGCTGGCCGGCCGCAAACCCGCTAGCTATCCGTCGGTCCGCACGGCCGCCGACGACGTCGCGCTGATCGCCTTCACCTCGGGAACCACCGGCAGGCCGAAGGCCGCCATGCACTTCCACCGGGACATCCTGGCGACCGCCGATACGTTCTCCAGGCACGTGCTCCAGCCGACCAGGGACGACATCTTCACCGGCACTCCCCCGGTGGCATTCACCTTCGGCCTCGGAGCACTGCTGATCTTCCCGATCCGGGCCGGCGCGGCGACCCTGCTGATCGAGCGGGCCACGCCCGCCGAGCTGGCCGATCACATCGCGGCCCGCGGCGTCACCATCTGCTCGACCGCGCCGACGGCCTTCCGCGCCATGCTCGCGGCCGGGAAGGCGGACCAGGTGCGCGGGCTGCGCCGCCCGGTGTCGGCCGGCGAGACCCTGCCCGGGTCGCTCTGGCACTCGTTCTACGAAGCCACCGGTGTCAAGATCATCGACGGAATCGGCAGCACCGAGCTGCTGCATATCTTCATCTCGGCCGCGGACGACCAGATCAGGCCGGGCGCGACCGGGCTGGCCGTCCCCGGTTACCGCGCCGCGGTGCTCGGCGAGGACGGCAAGCCGGTGCCGGACGGCCAGCCGGGGCGGCTAGCCGTGAAGGGCCCGACCGGATGCCGGTACCTGGCCGACGATCGCCAGCGCAGCTATGTCAGCGACGGCTGGAACCTGACCGGCGATACCTACATCCGCGACGCGGACGGCTACTTCTGGTACCAGGCTCGATCCGACGACATGATCATCTCCTCTGGCTACAACATCGCCGGTCCCGAGGTCGAGGACGTCCTGCTGACCGATCCTGAAGTGGCCGAGTGCGGCGTCGTCGGGGTGCCTGACACCGAACGCGGCCAGATCGTCAAGGCGTTCGTCGTGCTGACCGAAGGCGCGACGGCCGGGCCGCGGAAGGCAGCCGAACTGCAGGATCTCGTGAAGCAGAAGATCGCCCCGTACAAGTACCCGCGGGCCATCGAATTCTTGCCGTCGCTGCCCAGGACCAACACCGGCAAGCTACAGCGCTTCAAGCTCCGCGACCTGCCGCCCGGCTAGCCTGCCGCCGCAGCGCATCGGCGAGGGCGACGTCACACCTCGACGACCACGGGGATGATCATCGGTCGGCGGCGGTAGTTGTCGCTGACCCACTTCCCGAGCAGCCGGCGGACCAGCTGGCCGAGCTGGTGCGCGTCGTTGATCCCGTCCGCCGCGGCCCTGGCGAGCGCCTCCTCGAGCAACGGCCGCACCTCGCCGAACGCGGCCTCGTCGATGCCAGAGCCACGGGCGTGGATCTCCGGACCAGCCACGAGTTTGCCGCTGGTCGAGTCGACCACGACAACCGCCGAGACGAATCCCTCGTCGCCGAGGATCAGCCGGTCCTTGAGCGAGGACTCGGTAACCTCGCCGACCGACAGCCCGTCTACGAAGACGTAACCGCACTGCACCTTGCCGGTCACCGACGCCTTGCCGCCGACCAGGTCCACCACGAGCCCGTCCTCGGCGATCACGATGTTCTCGCCCGGCACGCCGGTGAGCTCGGCCAGGTCGGCATGGGCCTTCAGGTGGCGCCATTCGCCGTGGATGGGCATGAAGTTGCTCGGCCGCACGAGGTTGAGCACGTAAAGCAGCTCGCCGGCCGGCGCGTGGCCGGAGACGTGGACCAGGGCGTTGCCCTTGTGCACCACCCGCGCGCCGAGCCTGGTCAGGTCGTTGATCACCCGCGACACCGCGGTCTCGTTGCCCGGCACGAGCGACGAGGCGAGGATGACGGTGTCGCCGCGCGCGATCCTGATCGGGTGGTCCCGGCCGGCCATCCTGGCGAGCGCGGACATCGGCTCGCCCTGAGACCCGGTCGAGATCAGGACGATCCGGTCGGGCGGCATTTCCTCGGCGTCTTTCAGGTCCACGAGCAGGCCGCCGGGAACCGACGGCACCCTCAGGAAGCCAAGATCCCGTGCGACGCCCATGTTCCGCACCATCGAGCGGCCGACCAGCGCGACCTTCCGGCCGTGCTCGGCCGCCGTGTCCATCACCTGCTGCACCCGGTGCACGTGGCTGGCGAAGCAGGACACGATAATCCGCTGCCCGGCGGCACCGAACACGCCGGAGAGCACAGCGGCGATCTCCCGCTCGCTGGTCACGATGCCGGGCACCTCGGCATTCGTCGAGTCCGACATCAGCAGGTCGACGCCCTCGGCGCCCAGCCGCGCGAAGCCGCCGAGATCGGTCAGCCGCCCGTCGAGCGGCAGCTGGTCCATCTTGAAGTCGCCGGTGTGCAGAACCACCCCGGCGCTGGTCTTGATGGCCACCGCCAGCGCGTCAGGGATCGAGTGATTAACGGCGAAAAACTCAAGTGCGAAGGGGCCAAACGGCTCGCGCGAGCCAGCGTCGACCTCGACCGTCAGCGGGGTTATCCGGTGCTCGGTGAGCTTGCTTCGCACCAGCGCCAGCGTCAGCCGGGACCCGACCAGGGTGATGTCCTTACGGCGCCGCAGCAGGTAGGGAACGGCCCCAATGTGGTCTTCGTGGGCATGAGTCAGGACCAGTGCCTCGATCTGGTCCAGCCGGTCGTCCAGGGCGCTGAAGTCAGGCAGGATCAGGTCGACGCCTGGCGTGTCCGGATCGGGAAAGAGCACGCCGCAGTCGACGAGCAGCAGCCGGCCGTCGTGCTCGAATACCGTCATGTTGCGGCCGATCTCGCCGAGACCACCCAGCGGGATGATCCGCAGGCCTCCGCCAGGAAGCGGCGGCGGCGGCCCGAGCTCGGGATGCGGGTGACTCACGAGAGCTTCACACCGCCAGCCACCAGATCGGTCCGCAGCTGCTCAATCTCAGCGGGCGTGGCGTCGGACAGCGGCAGCCGGACCGGTCCGCCAGGCAGCCCGAGCATGGCGAGCGCCGCCTTCGTCGTGATCACTCCCTGGGTCCGCATCATGCCCGTGTAGACGGGCAGCAGTTCCCGGTGCAGCCGCAGGGCCGTACGCACGTCTCCGGCCAGGTAGGCGTCGATCATCTCGTGCAGCCGGTCGCCGACGATGTGGGCGTGCACGCTGACGAAGCCGACCGCCCCGACCGACAGCCAGGGCAGGTTGAGTATGTCGTCGCCGCAGTAGAAGACCAGGTCGGTCGCGGCCATCACCACCGAGGCAGCGCCGAAGTCGGCCTTGGCATCCTTGACGGCGATGATCCGCGGATGCTGAGCGAGCCGCACGAGCGTCTCGGTGGCGATCGGCGTGCCGGTGCGGCCCGGGATGTCGTAGAGCATGACCGGCAGGCCGGTGCTGTCGGCAACGGCCGTGAAGTGCGCCACCAGACCGCTCTGCGGGGGCTTGCTGTAGTAGGGCGTCACGACGAGCAGGCCGGCCGCGCCGGCCTGCTCGGCCTGCCGGGCGAGCTCGCAGGTATGGGCGGTGTCGTTGGTACCGACCCCGGCGACCACGGTCGCCCGGTCGCCCACCGCCTCGATCACGGTGCGAAGCAGCCGGTCCTTCTCGGCGTCCGAGGTCGTCGGCGACTCGCCGGTGGTACCGCTGATCACCAGACCGTCGTTGTGCATCTGGGTGACCAGGTAGTCGGCCAGGCGTGCGGCTCCGGCATAGTCAAGAGCCCCATCACTGGTCATTGGCGTGACCATCGCGGTCAGCAACCGCCCGAACGGGGCGTCCGGCAACTGGGCGGAGTCGCCGCCCGTCGCGGTAGTACTAGCTGTCATAACCGGAACGCTACCGGGCGCAGGCGCTCACGCGTACCACCGGCGGGCCGCTCGGGGAGTTATCGTTGCGATCGCCCCGGGCCGGCCGCGCGATCAGCGCGCTGAACCTGGCCGTCGCCAGCAGCGAAGGCTGGCCGGCAAAGGACCAGGCGACGTGAGCTCGGGGGTACTCACGCCGCCTGCGTCTAACTCATTATCGGCCGCCATTGCACAGCGCGTTACAGGTTGTGCGCAATCGGCTGCTAGGCCAGCGTCAGCCCAGCGAGCGCAGGCCTTAGTGAGAGGTCGCTCAACTCGGGCGCTGGCCGACGCAGGGCGCAGTGGCCGGGGTCATCAGCTGCGAGCCAACTGCCGCAAGAAATTAGGACTTTACCGTGCATAAGAATGGCGGCATCTGAGCATAACGAGAACGAGGCCCCCGCATGTATGAGATGCAGGGGCCTCGCTCGGTCGCACAGTGCCTGACCACCGATTGCTCGGCAATCCGCTTCCTGCTTGACCTGACCACCGGCCCAAGGCGCCCGCTGGAAATGCCGGTCGCCCGGCTTTCCCGCGTTCCCGGAGTCGCCTCCGGAAGGTACCCCGTTTTCAGTGGTATAGCAGTTCTACTGCAGGTCAGGGCCGACGCACAAGGGTTTCATAGGGTGATTTCAAGATTCTTTAGTCATACACAGGTCACCGGGTAGTTATCCCCCGTTCATGCTTGTTATCCACCGACCCATCCACAGGCCTGTGCACAGGCAGCGCTCTTTCGCCTCCCGCCTTTCGGGCCGACCGACACAAATCTGGTCGCGCATTCCGCCGAACCGCCATCGAGTTCCAGCAGCGACGTCAGCCAGCCAACGTGCCGCCCACGTCGCGGCACGGCAACGGGCAGCCGGCAGGGCCGACCACAACAGCGTGACGGCACCGGGCAGCCGGCACGGCCGACCACAACAGCGTGACGGCACCGGCCTGGCGGCATGCCGACCGCAACAGCAAGCGGCATCGCCGACAGCAGTGGGCCGGCCGCAGCGGTAGCCCCGTGATGCCGGAGCCGAACGACAGCCGTGGGCGGCAGGCACCTCTGAGCCGTGCGGGGGTGGCGCCCCCGGCAGCCGTTCGCGGGCGAGCGCCGTAGTGACGCTGGCGCGGGCTAACCGCCGGGCGACGACCCGTAGTGACAGCGGCAAAGCACTGACCACACAGCTGCGAGTCGCGGCACGGGCACCCGGGCGACGAGATCCCTCGGCCGATGCGAACGCGAGGGATGCAACGCAGCGAACGACCGCAATCATATCAGCATATTAGTGATATATCACCACGCCAAAGTCGGCAGACGCGTCCCCGTGTCATCCTCGCCACCTGGTGGATTCCGCATTCCATCACGGTTTTTCAAGATGAAACCGCGTATTGACCAGAGGCAACGGCATTTCATAGACCGGCAAAACGGACAAAAAGTTCTGGTTGCCTGGTCTGGCGCGACCGAGAGGAACCGGCAGGTCGGGGCGTGCCCTTGGCGATGCCGAGCCTGCCAGGGGCACCAGGCTGCGGGAGCACCAGCCTGCCAGGGGCACCAGCATGAGGAAGCAGCACCTTGCGGGAGCCCAGCCTGCGGGAGCCCAGCCTGCGGGAGGGAG
>DATNIU010000266.1:0-8175 GCA_035604275.1 Streptosporangiaceae bacterium
CACCCGCCGCCCGCCGCGCCCTGCCACCCGCCGCCCGCCGCCCGCCGCGGCTCGCCTGCCCCGCTGCCCGCCGCCCGCGGGGTACCTAGCCGATGCCCTCCGCGATGCGTTCGAGCACCCGGAGCGAGCCGCAGACCAGAACCTCCCTGAACGCACCCGATGCCACCGCGCGCAGGTAGATCAGGTACGGTGGCCGGCCGCCGTCGGCCGGGTTCGGGAACACGTCATGAATGGCCAGCGCCCCGCCGACGGTGATCCGCGGCGCCCAGCCCTCGTAGTCGGCGGTCGCGGCGGCCTCGGTGTGCCCGCCGTCGATGAAGAGCATGCCGAGCGGCGCCCGCCACAAGCTGGCGACATCAGCGGACCGGCCGACGATCGCGATCACGTGCTCCTCGAGCCCGGCCGCCGCCAGCGTCGAGCGGAAGGCCGGCAGGGTGTCCAGCTTGCCGACGGCCTGGTCGACCAGGTCGGCATCGTGGTACTCCCAGCCTGGCTGGTTCTCCTCAGATCCGCGGTGGTGATCAACGGTCAGCACCAGCTGCCCGGACTGGCTCGCGGCCGCTGCCAGGTAGATCGTGGACTTGCCGCAGTAGGTGCCGATCTCGGCGATCGGCCCGGCCGCCGCGTACCGCGCCGCGACCTCGAACAGGGCCTCGCCCTCGGCTGGCGGCATGAATCCTCGTGCCGCCTCAGCGGCGAGCCGGTGCTGATCGGGCAGGACTTTGGTCATGAGATAAGTCTGGTGCCTTGCCTGCGCTGGCTGCGCAAGGACATGCTCTACTCGTAGCACGAGGACGTCTTGGACGGTGCGCCGAAGGAGGCCGAGCGGTGAGAGTGACAGTTGATCGCGAGGCCTGCGAAGCCAACGGGGTCTGCGCCAACCTAGTGCCCGAGGTCTTCGCGGTTGACGACGAGGACATCCTGCACATCGGGGTCGATGAGGTTCCTGGCGAGCTCGCCGACGCCGTCAGGCTCGCGGTCAGGTCGTGCCCGAAGGCAGCGCTCTCGCTGGACGAGTGAGCTGGCCTCAGCCGATGGCGCCGACGCCGATCGCGACACCCACCCCAATCATGACGACTCCGCCGATGATCTCCCCGCGCTGACCCGAGCGCTGTCCGATCCGCGCGCCGAACTCCAGCCCCGCCAGAGACATCAGCACGCTGACGACGCCGAAGACGGCGGCTCCGGTCAGGATGCTGACCTGGTAGGCGCCGAGGGCGAAGCCGGCCACCAGGTTGTCCATGCTCAGCGCCAGGCCGCTCACCAGCAACTGGATCGACTGCTGCCTGCCGCGATGCGGCTGCCTCCGGTCACCCCGCGACTGGCCGCTGACCTGCCCGGATGGCACGCGGGCCGGAGCGTCCCCGCCTTGGCCGGGTGGCGCGCTGACCTGAGCGGGCCGACTCGCGCCCGGCGGCTCGCCGCTGCCGGCATCGCCGCTCAGGCGGATGGCCGCTCGCCGGCCGGCCTCCTTGCCGCTGCGCCAGGCATTGAGTATGCCGTACGCGCCGACCGCCGCGAGCATCACGGCGGCGAGCCAGCGGGCCTCGCGGCCGACCGCGCTCGCCAGGCTGTGGCCGATGAGCAGCCCGACGATCGGCATGCCAGCCTCGAACAGCCCGAATATCGCCGCGACCCGCAGCCTCGTGCCCCGGTCGACTCCGCCTGCGCCGAGGCCGATGGACGCGGCCAGGTTCGAGACGCCGACCGAGGCAGCGACGAGGACAAGGGCAAGCACGGTTAAACGTTAGCGAAGGTCACGGCCCGGGCGTCAAGCGCGAGTGGCCTGGCGCCCGGCTCCGGTGATAACCGGGCAGCGTGCCGGGCGAGCGGCTATCGTGGCCGCGCGCCCACTGACAGCCACGCGCCGGACTGGCCACACGTGAGTGCCGACGGATTCCGACGCCGCTACCTCTGAAATGTCCGCGAAGGAGCAGCCGGATGCGCACGGGCCACAGCCGGGCACGGGCCATGACCCGCCTGAGGAGATGGACGCTGGCAGGTGCCACAGCGCTGGCAAGTGCCACAGCGCTGCCAGGCACGCCGCTGGCGATAGCAGGCAGCGGACCGGCCGTGCCATTGCCTGCCGTGACCGTCTACCCGCAGGTCGTGTTCTCGGGTTCCAGAACCGCGGCCGCTCCGGCGGGCGGCTACACCCCGGCGCAGATCCGGGCGGCGTACTTCCTCAGCCCGCTGCTCAGGGCCGGGATCGACGGCAGGGGGCAGTCGATCGTCATAGTCGACAGCTTCGGCTCGCCGACGATCCGCCGCGATCTAGGCGTTTTCGACCGTACCTTCGGGCTCCCCGCACCGCCGGCGCTGCTGATCATCCACCCGGCCGGGCGCATCCCGAGGTTCAACCCGGGCAGATCCGATATGGTCAGCTGGGCCGCGGAGACAACACTCGACGTCGAGTGGGCGCACGTGATGGCCCCGCGGGCGAGGATCGTCCTGGCCGAGACGCCGGTCTCGGAGAACGAGGGGACAAGCGGCTTCCCGCAGATCGTCACCGCCGAGAAGTACGTCATCGCGCACCGGCTAGGCGGCGTGATCAGCCAGAGCTTCGGGGCAACCGAGCAGACATTCCCCAAGGGGTCGCTCCGCCCGCTGCGCGGGGCGTACATCGAGGCGGCCCGGCCGGCCCACGACATCACCGTGGTCAGCGCCTCGGGGGACCTGGGCGCCACCGACTACCGGTCGGACATGTCCTTGTTCTACACCTTCCCCGTCACGTCGTGGCCGGCCAGCGATCCGCTGGTGACCAGCGTCGGCGGTCTCAATCTGAGCCTGGACTCCCAGGGCCGCCGGACGGCGCCCGACCGGGTGTGGAACGATCCCGGCCCGCTCAATCTGTCCGGTGGCGCGGGCGGCGGCGGCAAGTCGGTCGTCTTCAGCCGGCCGGCGTTCCAGAACGGCGTCGCCGCCGTCGTCGGACGGCATCGCGGCGTTCCCGATGTGTCGATGAGCGCGTCGTGCGGCCACCCCGTGGACGTCTACGCGAGCTTCGCCGGTGGCAGCGGCTGGTCGACCATCTGCGGCACCAGCGAGGCCACGCCGATGTTCGCCGGCGTCATCGCGCTGGCCGACCAGGTGGTCGGCCACCCGATCGGACCGATCAACGCTTACCTGTACCGGCTCGCGGCGGCCAGGGACCTGGGCATCACCGATATCGTCCACGGCGATAACACGGTGACCTTCACCCAGGGTGGCAAGACCCATGTGGTACCCGGCTGGAAGGCCGGTCCTGGGTACGACCTCAGCTCGGGAGTGGGGACGATTAACGCGCACTGGTTCGTTATCGATCTCGCCAGAATGGTGAAGGCGCACAGGTAGCGGGCCGGAGGCCGGTCGCTAGCCGCTGCGATACCTGGCCGGGATGGTGCCGACCTCGTGCGTCAGCCTGACCCGGTCGCCACGGTAGATGTACCTGGTCAGCCTGATCGGGCGGTCCGGCGTGTAGGCCGTCCGGTTGACCACCAGAACGGGCGTGCCGGTAGAGAGGCCGAAGAACGCGAACTCCCGCGCGCTCGGCATCCGCGCGCCGATCTCATCGACGAATCCGACCTGCGGGTAGCCCATCTCAGCCAGCAGAGCGATGCTGCCGTTGATGATCTCGCCGGCCTGCTCAAGCGGCGTGCCCTCGGCCACGTCCAGCGGAAAGTAAGACGCCATCATCATCCACGGGACGGCGCCGATCGAGCCCTGCCGCCGGCGGACCACGATCAGCTCGCCGGGGGCGATCTCGAGCTTCTCCGCGACGCTCGGCGAGGCCGGCGCCTTCTCAACCACCTGCCTGGATGTCTCCGGCTCGCCGGCGGTGTTGCCGACCTGCGGCAGGATGGTCGAGCTGCTCTGGCCGTGCGGCTGCTCGCTGACCCTGGACAGCAAGGCCGTGAACGGCTTGGTCGGCTCGGTGACGAAGGTCCCGAGTCCCTGCCTGGTGACGACCAGGCCCTGATTGGTGAGCAGGGCGAGCGCCAGCCGCACCGTGTTGCGCGAGGCGTCGAACTGCCTGACCAGGTCGGGCTCGCTGGGGAGCCGTTCGCCCGGCTGGAACATGCCGCTGTCGATCTGGTCGCGAAGCCGGTCAGCGATCTCCTGGTATTTGGCGAGAGCCATGCTCGACCCGACCTCCCTCGGAGTCCCGTGAATCTCACCTTGTGGTTAGAGAGATTCTACCCTTGCACATCGTTTCAAACAGACCACTGTTTGGTATGAGTTAGATGACTAGAAACATCGGATCGATGCTAACGGCAGAGTGACCGCCAGGGAAGCACCGACGCGGAGTGGCGGGCAAGCCGCCAGCACCCGCCGGAGGCAGCGACCGAGAACGAGATGGAGGATTCCATGCAAGGTATCTGGGTGCTCGTGGGAGCCGTCGCCGTCGTCATGATGGCCATTCCGCTCGCGGCTGTCGCTCTGGTCAGCCTCGCCAGCGTGCGCGAGGAGTCCAGGCACAGCCTGTACGGCCAGGCCCCAGGGCCGGCCGAGCGGGCAGCTCGCCGGCTGCTCGCCTTCCATTCAGAGTCGATCGGCGATCTGGCCAGCGGTCGCAGGCCCGCCGGCCGATCAGCCTCGCTCGGGTCGGCCGGGCGGTCCGATGCCAGGCAGGCCAGCCCGCGGTCGGGTCACGAAGTACGCTTCGCTTATGCGCGTCGCCCTCTGCCAGATCCCGGCCAGCGCTCAGCCCGCCGTCAACCTCAGCCGGGTGCGATCCGCCTTGACCAGCGCCAGGGCGCAGCAGTCTGACCTGGCAGTATTCCCAGAGGGTACCCAGGCGAGGTTCTCAGCCGACCTCCGGGCAGTCGCCGAACCGCTCGATGGACCGTTCTGCGGCGGACTCTCAGCCGCAGCCAAGTCCTGCGGAGTCGCCCTGGTGGCCGGTGTCTTCGAGCCGGCGCCAGACCGGCGGGTCTACAACACAACAGTCGCCTTCGATGCCGACGGGACGCTCACCGCGGCCTACCGGAAGATCCATCTGTTCGACGCGCTCGGTAACCGTGAATCGGAGACCGTGGCACCCGGCTCAGAGCTGGTCATAGCCGAGCTCGCCGGAATCAAGGTCGGTTTCCTGACCTGTTACGACGTTCGTTTTCCCGAGCTGGCGCGAGCGCTCGCCGTGCGCGGCGCCGAGCTGATCGTCATCCCTTCGGCATGGGCCGCCGGCCTGTTCAAGGAAGAGCACTGGATCACCCTGGTCAGGGCCCGTGCGATCGAGAACACCATCTGGGTAGCAGCCGCCGGGCAGGTCCCCGATCCCGACGAGCCTGCGACCTCGGCGCCGACCGGAATCGGCCGCAGCCTGCTGGTCGACCCGATGGGCGCCGTCCGGCTAGACCTCGGCTCAGGTCCGGCCGTCATCGCCGGAGCGGTCGACACCGAGATGACCGCCCGAGTCCGGACCGCGCTGCCCAGCCTGGAGCACCGTCGTCCCGACCTGTTCGCCCCGGCAGGCTAGCTCCGTCAGGCAGCCGGCGCGCGATCGCGGCCAGCCTCCGGCGGCCAGTCAGTCCGGTCCGGCCGCTGCCCGTGCGGACGCCCGGTGCCGCCGCCAGACCCACCCGGCCACGAGCGCGATGACGATGGCGGCCAGCGCGATCGCCAGGCCAGCGCCGACCTTGCGCTCGACCACGCCGTAGGCGGAGCCAGCCAGGTACCCGAGCAGGCTGTACCCCACTCCCCAGATGACCCCGCCAATCAGGTTGTGGATCATGAAGGTCCGGTACGGCATGTTCACCGCCCCGGCAGCCGCCGGCATCAGCGCGCGCACCACGGCCACGAACCGGCCGCCGAGCACCGCCATGCCGCCCTTGTCGCGCAATGCCGCACGGGCCCGGTGCACGCCGCCAGGTACCCGGCTCAGCGCGCGCGAGGCGAACAGGCGGTCACCCATCCGCTTGCCGATCTCATAGCCGACAAGCGGGCCGGTGACCGCGGTGATCACCACGACCCCGATGAGCGCGGGGAGCGAAAGATGACCGCGGCTGGCGAGGACTCCGCCGAAGACGACGGCGGCCTCGCCAGGCAGCAGGAATCCGAGGAAGATCGCCGTTTCGCCGAATACGAGCACCGCGATCAGGCCAATGGCGACCCAGCCGTTCAGATGATTCAAGGCGGCGCTCAGGCCGCTGACAATGCTGGCCAGGCTATGCACCGCCGCAACTCGCTCCCCGCGGCATCCGGCAGGACCTGGCTGTCCCATAAGCCCACTGGCTGTGGTCTAGTTGTACATAATGCGTCCTAGCACGCGGCCTCGGGGAGGAGACGCCGATGCCAGCCAGGCCCCAGCCGTCCTTCGCGGCGGCAGGCAGGTCCGCCTTGCCGGGCGGCGAGCCTCCATGGGCCAGCGGCAGGCCTCCGGCGGGCAGCGTGCCACCGGCCGGGAGCGTGCCACCAGCGGGCAGCGGACCGCCAGCGGGGACCGTGCCACCAGCGGGGACCGTGCCACCAGCGGGCAGCGCACCACCAGCGGGCAGCGGAGCGCCCGCGGGCAGCGGGACGTTCGCATATCCGGCCGGCGACACTGCGACCAGCACTGGCAGCCTCCCTGCGATCGCCGGCGGTCTCATCCGCCGCCAGGGAACGTTCACGGCGCGGATCACCAGGGACGGCTCGAGCGGATTCGCCGCCGAGCCGGCCCGTTACCAGCTCTACGCCTCGCTCGCCTGCCCGTGGTCGCAGCGCGCCCTCATCGCATGCCGGCTGCTCGGCCTCGACCGGATCATCGGCCTTACCCTGACCGACCCGGTCGCTGACGAACGTGGCTGGCGCTTCAGCGACGACGGCGTGGACCCGCTCACCGGTGCCCGCTTCCTTGCCGAACTCTACCGGGCAACTGACGCCGGTTATCCCGGTCCGTTCACTGTTCCGCTGCTCTGGGACCTGCGGACGCGCCGGATCGTCAGCAACGATGTCGCCCAGATCAGCGTCATGCTTGAGACCGAGTTCCGTGCCTTCCACCTGCCGGGCGCCCCCGACCTGTACCCGGCGGCCAGGCGCCGCGAGATCGAGTCGCTGGCCACCCTGATCTACCACACCGTCAATACCGGCGTCTACAAGGCGGGCCTGGCCACGACCCAGGCCGGCTACGACCAGGCCGTCGAGGCCGTCTTCACCACGCTCGACGCGCTGGAGGACCGGCTCGGACGCCGGCGGTTCCTGCTCGGCGACATGCTTACCGAGGCTGACGTCCGGCTGTACCCCACGCTGGCCAGATTCGACACCGTCTACTACCAGCTCTTCAACTGCAACCTGCGGCGGCTCTCCGACTACCGCCACCTGTGGGCCTACACGCGCGATCTCTACACCCACCCTGGGTTCGGCGAGACCACCGATCTCGGCCAGATCAAGCGGCACTATTACATGTCCGCCGAGTGGGGCAACAAGCGCGGCATCGTTCCGATCGGGCCCCGGATCAACTGGCACGAACCGCACGGCCGGGCCCGGGCGCCCAGCTAGCCAGGGAATGCCCGACCACCCGGGGAGTCCCCCGCCTACCGGGGGAAACGCACGGCCAGCCGGGGAATGCCGGGCCGGGCGGGCTCCCGGCTAGCTTACCGATGCCCGGCAGCCAGGGGCGCGGCCAGCGCCGCGACGCCGGTAGCCTTGGTTGTGCGGGCCATCAAGGCAATCCCAACCCCGGAAGAGGCGATGTCGGCCGTGTCTGCCGAGTTCTCGCGTGCGTCCGCGGATCCGAATGCACCTTCCAGCCAGCCCGGCGAGACCGGTCAGCGGCCGGGCGGTACCGGCCAGCATCCTGACGAGGCGGGCCAGCGCCGCACCGAGACCAGCCCTGGCCACGGCGTGGACGGCGACCCTGGCGGCCTGATCGGCGATCTGCGGCTGAACACCGACTTCGGGCCGAACGAGTGGCTCGTCGACGAGCTCTACCAGCGGTATCAGGCTGACCCAGGCTCAGTGGACAAGGCCTGGTGGAACTTCTTCGCTGACTACCATCCCGCGCCCGCGGCGACGACATCCGCGGCCGTCCAGCCGCCGGCCGCCGGGCAGCCAACGGCCGGGCAGCAGGTGCCCAGCCAGCACGCGGCCGGGCAGCACGCGGCCGGGTCACAGGCGGGCGGGCCGGCCGCGACAGCGCCGCGTGCGTCCTGGCTGCCCGCGGCCCCGCTGGCGGACGCCGGCCCGCCATCTCCGGCCAGGCATGCCCGGCCGGCC